>DATCMB010000006.1:600000-963405 GCA_036563615.1 Candidatus Binatia bacterium | reverse complement strand
GCGAGTACTGAGTGGCGGTGAGGTGCCCGGTCTCAGGTGAGGGGGAGAGAGAGGACGAAGACCGCGCCGTTCGGTTCGCGACCGCGAACCTCGAGGTTACCCCCATGTGCGCGCGCGACGCTCTGCGCGACGAACAAGCCGATCCCGATCCCGCCCGCCCGCGTGGAGAAGAACGGATCGAAGATCTTCTCGCGATTCTCCTCGGGCACACCGGGTCCCTCGTCGGCAACCTCGAACTCCAGGCTGGAAGCCTCCCCCTGCGCGATGCACCGACAGGTCACCGCGACTGCGCCGCCCTCCGGCGAGAACGCGATCGCGTTGTCCAGCAGGACGATCAGCGCCTGCTTGAGCGACTCACGCGCGGCGGTGAGCAGAGGGATCTCGCCCTC
The DNA here is from genome assembly GCA_036563615.1 of Candidatus Binatia bacterium. Lineage (NCBI taxonomy): Bacteria > Candidatus Binatota > Binatia (SeqCode) > Binatia bacterium. The sequence goes on along the minus strand of DATCMB010000006.1, from coordinate 963,016 downwards.
GCACTGCGTCTCGAGACGTACCTTCTTCTCGCGCAATCCCGCGCTGGTGAAGCTTTCGAGCTCGCGCAGCAGCTCGCGCACCTGCCACGGGGGATCGCCCTGCTCCTTCGGCACTGCGACCGCCTGCATCATGCTGCCGATGAGCACGCGGATGCGCTCGAGCTCGTCGAGGACGAGCTTGTAGTAGCTGGTGCGAAATTCCGCGTCGGTTTCGTAGCGCTGCGGCAGAAGCTCGAGGAAGGTCCGAACCGTCGTCAGCGGGTTGTTGAGGTTGTGCGCGATACCCGCCATCAGCGTGTTGAGCGAGGCCAAGCGCTCCGCGCGTACGAGTCGGGCTTGGAGCTCGGTGCGCTCTGCGCGCAACCGTGAGCGCTCGATGACATCGCGCACGACGAACGGCAGAACCGAGACGTAGCCTTCCTCCTTGACGATGTAGTCCTCGGCGCCGATCTTCATCGCCTCGACTGCGATCGTGGTCGACGAGCTCGTGGTCACAAATACGACCGGCTCCTGTCGTCCCTCGGACTTGAGCTGGCGAAGGATCTCCAGGCCATCGCCGTCGGGTAGACGGAAGTCGAGGATCACCAGATCGAAGCGTCGCTGGTCCAGCGCCTCGCGAGCCTCCCCAACGCCCGGTGCAACGACGACGGAGACCTCGGGCAGCTCGATCTCGAGTTCGTCGCGGATCAGCTCCGCATGTCGAGGGTTGTCCTCGACGAGAAGGACGTAGACCGACTGTGCCGGCGCTTCCGTCATGCGAGCGACTCGTCACCGCGCGGCAGCGTGACCTCGAAGGTGGTCCCCTCGTGCACCACGCTTTGCACCTTGATCGAGCCTCCGTAGCGCTCGACGATTCGCTTCACGATCGCCAACCCCACCCCATGCCCTTCCTGCGCCACCCCAGCCACCTCCTGGGTCGGCGACCGATGGTAGAGCTGGAAGATGCGCTCCTGCTGCCGCTCGTCGAGCCCGATCCCATTGTCCTTGACGAAAAAGGTCACGACGGAATCGTGCGCGCTGCCCCCCACCTCGATCCGCGCCGGCTTCTTGTCGCCCACGTACTTGCAGGCGTTGTTGATCAAGTTGTCGAAGATATGCCGGATCTTCTGCGTCTCGGCAAAGACCGACGGCAACGGCCCGATGCTGACCTCGATCCCCTTCGATTCGATCTGGTACTGCATCTGGCGAACCGCCTGACGCACCACAGCGTCGACGTCCACCCATTCACTGCGGGTCCCCGCGCCCTCGGTGTGGCGGAATACGAGGAGCAGGTCCTCTAGCATGCGGGACATCGTGCGGCCGTCTTCGAGAAGATTCGCTGCGTAGCGCCGTCCGCGTTCGGACAGGTTCTGAGACTCCGCCGAACTCAATTTTCGGGCTGTCTCCGTTGCCGCCACCGCCACGTTCTTCAGATCATGCGAAATAATGTGAACGAGATCCTCGATCTCCTGTGTCGCGCGAGCAAGCCTCGCCGTGCGTTCCTCGACGCGGCGCTCGAGGCTACGATTCTGCTCACGAAGCCGCTCGCCGGCCTCCTCCAAACTTGCATTCGATTCCTTAAGTTGATTCCCCAGCGTGCCGGTGACCCAACCCAACATCAACAGATATACACCGCTAAATACGAGCGCGATTATCTGTGTTCGTAGTGGTAGCCGGTAGCCCCAAATTCCAGCATACGACTCCACGAGGCCATTGCTTTCCAAGACCACGAGCGCGGTCAACCCACAAACCGCCAACGCGCCCAACGCAAGAGCCGTTCGCCGCGACTCAGCCAGTGCCGCAATGTGCACGATCGGCGAATATGCCAATGCGCAGTACGGCAGATGAAGTCCACCAGCAAAATAGATCGCAAGCGTGAACACGACGACATCTACACATTGATGCGCCGCAAAATCGCCGATCGGGAAAGAGCGCCGACGACCAATTTCCCAATAGAGAAGGTTTACCGCCGCAGCGGCCACCAAGATACCCGCTACCGTAGCCGCGTTTGACCGAGGAATCGCGCCCCACGCGGAGAACAAAAGTGCTACGCCGGCGAATACGCAAGACAATACCGCACGAACCGTGAGGCCCTGCACGTACAGTCGGCGCCGCTCCGCCCACGTTCTCTTAGGTCCCGCTGCCACCGATCCGCTAGCTACTTCGCTGTGCCCACAAGATTGACAATCCCGCCAATCGTGCCTTCATCAGCGCGCCTTGGAGCACACCCGGCCCACCATCCTTGATGGACTCCGGAGAAATCGGCTCACCTATTGAGATCGCCACCTTTGCCCCCAAGTGGGGCACGGCCATCGGCCCCGGGCGACCGAAGTAGACCGCGCTCGAAGAGACTACTGACACCGGCACTGCGATCGCATTCTTGCGAATCGCCAACTGCGGAAGGCCACTGTGCACTGCACCGTAAGGACCACGGCCATCCGCTGAGATACTGACACTTCCCGGCGCAGCCAAGATTCTCTTCAAGTCAGCAACTCGATAGGCTGGGTGCGAAACTCTGAAAGCGAGAGTTCGGTAGCCCAACCAGTTCAGCACATCGCGACCGAGACGTCCGCCGATAGTATCATCAGTCACGTAGCTTACATCCGGTCCGAGCGCCTCCGGAAACCGCTGTGCGACGACAAGTCGCGGAAACTCGTCGATCGTCCAGTGAAAATACAACAACGGGACCGCGCCTGCGCGATCCCGAATCGACGACAACTTGTCGATCGCGCCCTCAGCACCGAGAACATCGATCCGACCTGCCCAAGCGCGCATCAATCGCGCGAGGATCACTCCCCGCATGGTAGCGCGATCACTCCGAAACTCGACCTACGCTACAGGCGCTCGAACCAATGCGCGCCTCACGACGTTAATAATATCGCGAAAGGAATCTACAGCGTCCCCCTCCTCAAGCTCGATTTCGATGCCGTATCGATCCTCCAGCGTAAAGATAGCATTCGCGGCAGCGATAGAATCCATTCCAAGCTCTTTCTTCAGCGACCTCGCCTGAACGATACGTTCTGCCGGCTCTTTCAGTTCCATGGACAGAATCTCAAGCACCACATCTTCGATCGCTCGTTCGTCAACTGTAGACATCATCAGTCCTTTGAATAATTAGAGCAGCGTTACGTGATCCAAAGCCAAAGCTCGTACACAAAGCGACGTTGATCCGACCGGAACGAGCCGCTCCCCTGACATGAAATAGATCGCACTCTGGATCAGGGTCGTCGAGATTCAGCGTCGCCGGCAAGAAGTCTCCAATTATGCTTGCCACGACACACGCCGCGGCTACCGCACCCGACGCGCCAAGAAGGTGACCACATTGAGACTTCGATGCGCTGACCGGAACTTCGCTGACTCTCGACCCCAACACCGCCCGCAGAACGCTCGTCTCAAACGGATCGTTCTCACGAGTTCCCGTTCCATGCGCGCTTACGAAGTCGACCGACTCAGGCGAGAGTCCAGCTGCCGCAAATGCCTCCTGCACGGCTCGAATCGCATCCTCACCGCCCGGCTTCTGGTGAAAATGGGAATATGCATCGCACGTGGCGCCGTAACCCGCGACAGCTGCCAGCGACTTTTGCCCTCGCCTGCGCGCATTATCGTGGTTTTCCAATACGAACATCACGGCCCCCTCGCCAAGAACTAAACCTTCCCTTCGGCTATCGAATGGGCGCGCCGCTTGCTCAGGCACTTCATTATAGGAACGCGGCATCATGCAGAGTCGATCGAACGAAGCAAAGACCGACGATATTAGGGGTGCTTCTGCGCCACCGACAAGCAAGAGATCGACGACTCCCTGCTCAATCAGTCTCGCACCCAGGCCGATAGCATCCGTGGAGGATGTGCAGGCGCTTGATAAGGTCATCACAGGGCCATGAACCCCTACCTGGATTGCACACTCCGACGCGATACAGGCATTGTGGGCATAAGCCGGCGACGACGGATGTAACCGTCGCACCCCTCTTTCCAGGAAAATCGCGTACTGCTCGAGTGCGTAAGCAAGCGTCCCTGAGGAAGTGCCAATGAGCACTCCCACCCGACGGGGATCCCGAAATGACGTGATTCCTGCGTGCTCGAGGGCCAGCCGTGTTGCCGCGAGCGCATACTGCGCCGCACGAGGCAGGGTGCGTGCTTCGCGCAGATCCATGAAGGCGAGCGGATCAAAGTCGCGCACTTCCGCGGCAACTCGACAGTTGAACGTTGCCGGATCACAGATGGTGAGTCGCCCGATTCCGGAGCGGCCCGCCCTCAACCCCTCTACAAAGGCTGCCATCCCGATACCGATCGGGGTAACGCAGCCCACTCCCGTGATCACCGCCCGCGACATCTGCGAGGATATAGCATGCCTCTGACTCGATGGGCCAATCCGCTCGCTCGCCTTCGTTCGACTTCCCCGATCAGTCCTTTGCGATCGCACCGCGACACCGAGTAGCCATCAAATGTGGTGGCCCTTGGTTGACGGAGCGGCCCGACTCATCGTCGCGAGACCTAGTCGGAGGACTTACAAGGTTACCGGCTTCATGCTAGATGTCGCCGCACCTAACAGCCACGAAGTACGAGCGCATGAGGCCTGGAAAGGAAACAGGTCGCGACGCGCCCTCCTGTCACAGGGCAAACGTTGCAGACAAAGTGGAATAGTGCCTCGTCGCAGCTCTAATGGCTCCCCTCCGGAGCGAGTTCACGCGTGCGCTCCGAGCTGTCTAGTAGTTAGGCACTGCGACGCGATTTTTCTCCTGAAGAAACTACAGAAGCCTGGAATGCGCGGTCGGTGAGCTAACTAGTTTAGTGGTGACGCAGGGGTCCGTCGCTCCTCACTGGCGTTCTGTTGTGCCTGTACGACCATCGAATGGATCACAGCGTTACAAATCGCGACATCTCATGCAAGAGCACTCGCGCCTTAAATGCCAAACTCTAACCATGTCGGGCGAGTAGGATGCCCTTTCGCATGCTAACCTCATCCAACAAACCAGCGACTTTCGTAATTACCGGGATCCCCGAACACCGAATCTCCTCTCAACTCCGCAACACACTCGCCGCGCTCACTCCAGCCGGCATCGTGTTGTTCAGTCGCAACATCAACGATGTCCCCGAGCTACTCGAGACGACGTCCGCGCTGCGCGGTGTGCTCGGCCCCACCGCCCTCATCGCCGTCGACCAAGAAGGCGGCCGCGTCGCGCGCCTCCGTGCGCCCTTCACCGAGTGGCCGCCGATGCGTCGCTTCGGGGAAGCGAACAGCGCGGCGCTTGCGCGCGCGGCCGGGCGTGCGATGGGGCGCGAGCTGGCGGCGGCGGGGTTCAATTGCGACTTCGCGCCGGTGCTCGACGTGGACTCGAACCCGGCCAATCCGGTGATCGGCGATCGCTCCTTCGGGCCGCGGCCGGGCGTCGTGGCTCGGCTGGGGATCGCGTTTGCGCGTGGCCTCGAGGAAGCGGGCATCCTTCCCTGCGGGAAGCACTTTCCGGGGCACGGCGACACGGACCTGGATTCGCACCTGGCGCTTCCCGAGGTTCGGCGGACGCTACGGCAGCTGCGACGGGTCGAGCTGGCGCCGTTTCGGCGGGCGATCGCGGCGAAGCTCCCTCTCTTGATGACGGCGCACGTGCGGTACACGGCGCTCGATCCGGATCTACCTGCGACGCTCTCGAAGCGCATCCTGCGGGGACTGCTCCGGCGCGAGCTGGGGTTCCGGGGCGCCATCGTCAGCGACGACCTGTCGATGCATGCTCTCGACGGTGTGGGCTCGATCGGTGACATTGCCGTGGCAGCGTTCCAAGCGGGGTGCGATTTGCTGCTCGCGTGTCAGTCGCTCGAGGCGGGACGGGAAGCCGCGGCCGCGCTGACGCGGGCGATCCGCTCGGGGCGAATTCCCGAGAGCCGGGTCGTCGACGCGCAGCGGCGCGTGGCCGCCATCCGACGCTGGCTCGCACGCCGCCCTGCCCCCCGGGAGTCGCTCGACGACGTCCTGCGCTCCGGCGAGGGCGCGCGCGTGCTCGAACGGCTGGCTCGGCGGCTCGACGAGCGCACTACTTCGACTGGCGACGCCCGCGCTTCCCGAGCGCCTCGTCGTCCGCGCGCCGCGGCGTCCCGCCGCGCACCAGCCTAGGCAGCGACTTGGTGTACGGCGGTCGCGCGACGCCGTTCTCGGTGATGATCGCCGTGACCAGCTGGTGCGGCGTGACGTCGAACGCGGGATTTGCGATCTTGACGCCGCGCGGCGTGAGCATCTTGCCGTTCACGTGCGACACCTCTTCGGGGTCGCGCTCCTCGATCGGGATCTTGTCGCCGCTGCGACAGTTGAGATCGATCGAGCTGGTCGGAGCCGCGACGTAGAACGGGATCTTGTGCCGCGCCGCGAGCACCGCGACGGCGTACGTTCCGATCTTGTTCGCAACGTCGCCGTTCGCCGCGGTGCGGTCCGTGCCGACGATCACGGCGTCGATCTTCCCACGCTGCATGAAGTGGCCGGCCATGTTGTCCGTGATCACGGTGACCGGAATGCGCTCCCGGCGGAGCTCCCACGCCGTCAAGCGCGCGCCCTGCAGGACGGGTCGCGTCTCGTCGGCGAACACCGCGATGCGCTTGCCGGTGTCGCGCGCCGCGACGATCACGCCGAGCGCGGTGCCGATCCCCGCCGTCGCGAGACCGCCGGCGTTGCAGTGCGTGAGCACGGTGCACTTCCGCGGCAGCAGCGCGGCGCCGTACTCCGCGAGCCTGCGGTTCGCTTCGAGATCCTCCCGGTAGATCGCGAGCGCTTCGCGCTCGAGCAGCGTCCGCAGCGTGTCGACCGGCCGCTGTGCGTTCTCGCGCACGACGCGACGCATGCGCTCGATCGCCCAGAAGAGGTTCACCGCGGTCGGACGCGTCGCGGCGAACCCGCGGCACAGCTTCTCGAAGTCACGAGCGAAGCGATCCGCCGACAGCGATCGCGCGCCGAGCGCGATCCCCATCGCCGCCGCGACGCCGATCGCCGGAGCACCGCGGATCACGAGCTCCTTGATCGCGCGCATCACGTCGCTCGCGTCACGATAAATCCGGTAGACCTCGCGGTTCGGCAACAAGCGCTGGTCGAGCATGACCACGCGCCCGCGTCGCCATTCGACGGTGCGCACCTTCGTCACGCGCCGACTCTAGCGGCCGCTCGCATCCCGGACAAGAACCGATGCGCGCTTCTCCACGCGCACGACACGGGTCGGTGCGTAGCGTCAAGCGCGCCGAGCGCGCGATGCGTCACGCGAGGCTCGCCGCCACCTCGCGCGTCGAGTAGCGCGGCACGACGTCGAAGGTGGTCGCCACGGACTCCGCGTCGACCGCCCACACGTAGCGCACGAAATCGAGCGGCAAGCCGATGCCGACGCCGTACGAGCGCCACAGCAGCTCCGCCGTCGCATTCGCGATGGGCCCGGGCAGCGAGAGCGGCACGCGCCCCGCGATCTTGAACAGCGCGGAGAGCGGCAGGACGCCGCGACCCGCGACGTTGAACGAGCCGTCGGCCGGACGATCGACGGCGCGCTTGAGCACGTCGAGCAGATCGTCGCCGTGCAGAAGCTGCATCAAGGGATCGAAGCCCAGGACGCTGAACGATGGCGACTGCCGCAGCAGACGCACCGCGATCGACGACCGGTCCGTCGCCGTCCAGCACGGGCGCAGCACGCAGACCGGCAGCCCGAACTGCCGGCGGAACTCCTGAAGCTGGAGATCGACGTCGACCTTGTCGGCGACGAAGCCGCCGTGGACGGCGCCGCGCAGGGGGTGGTCCTCGGAGAGGTACGCCGGGTTGCGCGCGCTCGCGCCGTACACCATCGCGGAGGTCACCGAGACCAGCGCGCGGAGCGGCGTGCCGCGACCGATGCAGTCCGCCGCGGCGTTGAGCAGGAACATCGTGCCGACGGTCTCGAGCTCGTGCGCGCCGTCCGCGAGCGGCTGCGGCGACTCGCGCAACGCGAGGTGCACGACCGTCTCGACCTGCTCCGCACGCAGCACGTGCGCGAGCACGGCGTCGGCCAGCGGCTCGGTGAGATCGACCTGGTGGAACACCGAGCGTCGCACGGGCTTGCTCGGCGCGCGCACGTCGATCAGGACGAGGCGTGTGTAGCGGTCGTCCTCCTCGAGGCGTCGCAGGAGGCCGCGCGCGAGCCAGCCGTGGATCCCGGTGACGGCGACGACGCCGCCGACGCGCGGACGCCGACGCACGCGTCGGCGCTTGCTCGTAGCGGTCGCGCCGGAAGGAACAGCTGCTTCGTCCGCCACGCGAGCTTCCTCGCATCGAGGCGAAAGAGCGTCAATCCGGACGACGCAGACGTCGCTCGCTCGCGACCGTCGCGCCCCGCCTACGCAGCGCGGCCCCGGCACCGCTCCGCAGCCCGCGCCGACACCGCGACGTCCGGCACGCGTGCGACCGCACACCTTGACTCGACGCCGAGCCGGTGAGAAGGCCCCCGCCCGGGAGGACACGATGGCCGAAGCGGAACAGAGCTACACGACGGAGATCGAGGCAAGCGTCGAGCAGTGCTGGGACGTGCTGCTCGACTTCGACCGCTACCCGGCGTGGAGCGGTCCCGTCACCGCCTGCAAGGTGCTCGAGCGCGACGCGGACGGCCGCGCCCGGGTCGTCGAGATGACGCTCGACATGAAGATCCGCAACGTGCGCTACGTCCTCCAGTACGAGTACGACGTCCCGCGCCGCGCCGACTGGCACCTCGTCGAGGGCGACGTGACGAGCATCACGGGCAGCTACGAGTTCGAGCCCATCGCGCCGAACCGCACGCGCGCGACCTGCCGCCAGGCGGTCGACCTCGGCTTCTGGGTGCCGGGGCCGCTGCGCCGCATGATCGAGCGCCAGGCGCTGCGCGACTCCGTGCACGAGTTCAAGGCCGAGGCCGAGCGCAAGGCGGGAGCGTCCGGGTGATCGACGGTCTCGCGACCGACCATCGCCGCACCGATGGTGCCGTGACCGAAGCCCCGGCGACGGCGCCCCACGCGCCGGCGAGCGCTCCCTCGCCCACCACCGCTCCGCACACGGCCGCACCCACCGGCCGCAGGGCGCCGTCACCCACGCGACGCGCGGCCCTAGCGCGTCGCCGCCGCAGCCGTGCGTCCCGCCTTCGCGTCACCCGCGACGGACGCAGGCGATCCGCCGCGTGCCGCGCCGCCCGCCGGATCGCCGACGGTGATCTTGTCCTTCAGCTGCGCGTAGAGCTTCTCGCCGATCCCCTTCACCTCGACGAGCTCCTCCGGGCTCTTGAAGGGCGCCGTCTCGCGGTAGGCGATGATCGCCTCCGCCTTCGCCGGACCGACGCCGGGCAGCGTCGCGAGCTCCTCGGCGCTCGCCGAGTTGATGTCGATGCGCTTGCTCTCCTCGGCGTCCGCGCTCGACGCCCACAGCGCCGTCACGACGAGGGCGGCCAGCAGCCCGCGCCACAGCGCCCGTCCCGACCGAACCTTCCGTACCTCCGATCGCTCCATGCTCCACCACCTTGCGCAGATCGCCGTCTGCGCCCGTCATGCGGCGACGCTCGCCGCGGTCCATGTCGGCATCGCGGGGGGACGATGCGTGAGGTGGCCCCTGCGTAGGCGTCTTCCGAAGTAGCGTCAACTATTTTTCTTGACGCCGCATACATAGAAGAGCAACGACATGCAGCCGCAGACAATCGAGAGTGGTGTCGAGGTTCAGATCCCAGCCGGAGCCGAGCGCATCCGCGGCGTGCTTCACGCCGCGCAGCGCTCGCCGTCTCCGGGGCTCGTCCTGATCCCGGACGTGCGCGGCATCTGGCCATTGTATCGCGAGCTCGCAGCGAAGTTCGCCGACGCCGGCTTTCACACGCTGGTGCTCGACATCTACAGCCGCGAAGGCACGCCGCAGCTCGACGACCTGGCCGTCTTCGCGCTGATCGATTCGCTCCCCGATGCGCGCGTCGTGCACGACGTCGCCGCGTCGGTCGCCTATCTGCGCGCTCGACCCGAGACCGGACGCGTCGGCGTCGTCGGCTTCTGCCTGGGCGGGCAGTACGCGACCATGTCGGCGTGCCGCGTCGACGGCCTCGACGCCTGCGTGTCCTTCTACGGAATGCTCACGCACCGCACGCCCGCGCCGCACAAGCTGCCGCCGCCGCGCGAGACGGCCGCGGAGCTACGCTGTCCCCTGCTCGGCCTGTTCGGCGCGGACGACGACCTCATTCCGCGCGCCGACGTCGAAGCTTTCGCACGCGACCTCGCCCACGCCGGAAAGACCTTCGACGTGCGCATCTTCGAAGGAGCGGGCCACGCCTTCGTCAACGATCGCCGACCCGATGCCTACCGCCCCGAGACGGCGCGCATCGCGCTACGGCTCGCGATCGAATTCCTGCGCGCGAGATTAGCTTAGGTCAACTTGATATCGACTTGACGCCTCGTTACGAAGGATCACCTTGGCTCGAATTTCGCCCTAAACTCCGTTGCGACCACTGATGGGGCCTGTTATTTGGGCCGATATTTCAGCTCGAGGAGGCTCGTCATGCCGCGCGGAAAAACGGACCTGTTCACGCAGGTGAAGCGACAGGCGGAGAAGGCCCTCGCCGCCCTCTTGCAAGAGATTCGCGAGCGCGAGGCCGAGCTGGAAAGCCTCATCGAGCAGGCGAACGCCTGGCGCAACGCGATCGGCATCGGACCGCGGCGACGCGGGCCGGGGCGTCCGCCGCGCAGCACGACGACGGCTGGCGCGCGACGCTCGAGCGGCGGCGGCCGCGTGAACTGGGATGAGGTGCTGGCCTCGGTGCCGGAGAAGTTCGGCGTCGAGGACGTGATGAAGCACCCGGGCGCCCGCGCCAAGGGACGCGCCCAGGTCTACCCTGCCCTCTCCCGCTGGATGCAGGCGAACAAGATCAAGAAGATCGGCAAGGGGCGCTACCAGCGACTCTGAGCCGCGGCGCGCCCCTCGAACCGACCCTCCTCGAAATCCCTACTTGATCTCGCCCCGATAGATCTTCATCACCGTGTCGAGGAACTTGAGCGCCTCGGCACGCGGCCGCTGGAACGAGTTGCGGCCGATGATCGAGCCGAATCCGCCGCCGTCGCGGATGCCGCGCACCTCGTCGAACACCTTCTCGTCGGAGCCCTTGGCGCCGCCCGAGAAGATCACGATGCGCTTGCCGTTGAACGCCGCCTGCACGACGTGGCGCACGCGGTCGGCGAGCGTCTCGATCGGGATCTGCTGCGCCTCGTAGACCTTCTTCGCTTCCTTCTGCTCGAGGAACGACGTCGGCGGCTTCACCTTGACGATGTGCGCGCCGAGCTGGCAGGCGATCTGCGCCGCGTACGCGACGACGTCGACCGCGGTCTCGCCTTCCTTCGAGAGCCCCGAGCCGCGCGGGTACGACCACACGACGACGGCGAGACCGGCGGCCTTCGCTTCCTCGGTGATCTCGCGCAGGTTCTCGTACATCTCGTTGCGCAGCGCCGAGCCGGGGTAGATCGTGTAGCCGATCGCGACGCAGCCGAGACGCAGCGCATCGGCGACCGAGCCGGTGACGGCCGGACACGGATCGCTCGACTCGTACAGCAGATCGCTGTTGTTGAGCTTCAAGATCAGCGGGATCTCGCCTGCGAACTCCGCCGCGCCCGCCTCGAGGAAGCCGAGCGGCGCCGCGTACGCGTTGCAGCCGGCCTCGATCGCGAGCTTGAAGTGGTAGTGCGGATCGTAGCCGCCGGGATTCGGCGCGAAGCTCCGCGCAGGGCCGTGCTCGAAGCCCTGATCGACGGGCAGGATGACCATCTTGCCGGTGCCGCCGAGCGCGCCGTGGTTCAGCATGCGCGCAAGATTGGTCAGCACCCCCGGACTGCTGCCGGCGTACCAGCTCAGGATCTCACGAACACGTTCCGTCATCGCACGTACTCCTCGTTCGCTTCGTTCTTTGTACCCGTCTCGAGGGGCCGCGCCGAGAGCGCGCTGTCAGATCCCTTGTCCCCAAATCGCCTGCGTTGCGCAACTCCCCAACCGGCGACCGACCGCTCATTCGGCGTACGTCGCCGACTGGCCGCTGGTCTCCGCGACGCCGACCTCGAGCCGCGTCCAGGGCCGCGCGCCGGCCGCGAGAAGCTCGTTCTTGACCTGGCCTGCCACATAGCGTGCGAGCTCCTCGGCCGAGGTGTGGACGATCGGCAGCAGGATCACGTCGCTGCGCGGGAACACGAAGCGCGCGCCGTCCTCGTAGACGACCTCCACCGAGTCGCCCTGCTCGGTGATCCGCAGGCAATCGCTCTGCGCGGGGAGCAGCGTGTGCTCGTCGAGCGCGTCGCAGACGCGCTTCGTCGCCTTCTTCACGAGACCGAAGTCGAGGACGTAGCCGTCGGGACCGAGCTCGCCCTCGATGCGCACGGTCACGTGGTAGTTGTGTCCGTGCAGCCGCTCGCGAAAGCCGGGATAGGCGATGAAGTGCGCCGCGTTGAACTTGAGATATTCCTTGGCGACGTAAACCGAGAAGCTTTGGGCTCGCATGACTCCCCCGAAGTTCAGCCGAGAATCGCCTCGAGCGCGCGCGGCAGATCGCTGAGATCCTCGAGCAAAGCATCCGGACCGGCCGCAGCCAGCTCCGACGCTTCGAACTGCCCCGTCGCGACGAGAACGCAGCGCATGCCGTGCGCACGCGCCGCGTGAAGGTCGTGCGGCGTGTCGCCGACGACCACCGCGCGCTCGGGCGCTAGCTTGACGCCGTCGACCCTCTGCATGCGACGCAGCGCGACCGCCGGCAGCACGGCGCGCGACGGCGAATCGCTGCCGTAGCCGCCGCCGCGGAAGTAGCCCGCGATCCCCACCGCCTCGAGCTTGACGCGAGCGGTCGCGCGCATGTTGCCGGTGACGATCCCGAGGCGCACGTCGTCGCGTGACGCGAGCTCCGCGAGCAGCTCCTCGACGCCGGGCAGCGTCCACACCTCGACCTGCCCCGCCGCGACCGCCGCTCCGAGCGAGCGCGCGAGCGTCATCTCGAAGCTCGCGAGGAGCCGCGGCGTGATCGCGCCGCACGGCGGCGTCCGTCCGTCGAGCAGCCGCGCGACGATGTCCGGATCGGTCATGCCGTCCGGACGGATCGCGCGCAGGTTGCCGCGGATGCCGAACACCTCCTCCATCGCCGCGTCGAAGAGCTCCGCCGAGCCGCGCGAGCGCAGCAGCGTGCCGTCGATGTCGAACAGGAGCGCGCGCACGGCGTCCGGCGCCGACGTCACGCGGCGGACCGGGGCGGCTCGCCGAGCTGCTGCTTCTCGTACTGCTCGTACTGCGCGAGGATCCCGAGCAGCTCGTCGCTCGAGCGGGTGTGCGTCACGCGCTCGCGCAGGACGGCGCTGCCGGGGAAGCCCTTCAGGATCCGGCACGCCATGCCGCGCAGCCGCGCCGAGGTGACCTTCTCCGGATAGAGCTCGTCGAGCAGCACGCGATAGCGGCGCAGCGCCGCGAAGCGGTCCGCCACGCTCGGAACGGGCACCGTGCGTCCCTCGAGGTCGGCGGCGATGGCGCCGAAGATCCAGGGGTTCTCCATCGCGGCACGGCCGATCGCGAGGCCGTCGACGCCCGAGCGCGCGAGCCGCTCGCGCGCGGCCTCGACGCTCACCACGTCGCCGCTGCCGACGACCGGAATCCGGACTGCTTGCTTGACGCGGGCGATGAGGTCCCAGTCCGCGCTGCCGGTGTAGAGCTGCATGCGCGTTCGGCCGTGCACGGTGATCATGGCGACGCCCGCGTCCTCCGCCATCTGCGCGATCTCGACGCAGTTGATCGAATCCGCGTCCCAGCCCGTGCGGATCTTGAGCGTCAGCGGAATCGACAGCTCGCGGCGCACCGCGCGCAGCATGCGCTCGAGGTGACGCTCCTGCCGCAGCAGCTCCGCCCCGCCGCCACGCTTGACGACCTTCGGAACCGGACACCCGCAGTTGATGTCGACCGCATCGACGCCCGTCTGCTGGACGATCAGCGCGGCCTCGACCATGCGATCGATCTCGGCGCCGAAGATCTGGATCGAGATCGGGTGCTCGTCGCGGTGGTAGCGCAGCATGCGGTGGCTGCGCAGGTCGTTGCGCGTCAAGCCCTCGATCGAGATGAACTCGCTGACCACGAGCCCGACCGCTCCCGGGCTGCACTCGCGCACGAGACGGCGGAACGCCATGTCGGTGACGCCGGACATGGGCGCGAGAACCAAGGGCGGCGCGATGCTGCGCGCGCCGAGCGAAAGAGCGGTGCGCTGGGCCACCCGGCGAGGATAACGATCGCTCCTGCGCCGTCCAAGCCGACGCCGCGCGCCCGGCGTGGTCGACGACCTCCCTCGGCGCGACCCCAGCGCGCCGACCGTCGCCGCGTCGCGGAAGCCCGCAGCTCGCAGCGGACGCTACACCGGATCCTGCAGCCGGCGCGCGCGCTCGAGCTTCGCGGCGAACTCGCCGCGCTCCGCCGCGCGCTCGTAGTAGCGGCGCAGCGTGTCGCGCTCGCCGACGAACTCGAAGCGCGGCACGCCGTAGCCGCACGAGGTCTGCACCTTCTCGACCTCGATGCGGATGAGCTGGCGCGTGAACGGGCCGACGAGCCCCGGCCGCAGACGCTCCACGAGCTCCGCATAGCCGTCGGAGTCCGGCAGCAGCACCGTGCCGCGTCCGTAGACGCGCAGGACCATCGCCCGCGCCTCGAAGCCGCAGAACATCAGCGTGATGCGTCCGCCGCGCACGACGTGCGACGCCGTCTGGTTCCCGCTGCCCGGCATGTCGACGAACACCAGCTCGGTCGGGCTCAGGACGTCGAGCGAGTCGTAGCCTTTGGGCGACAGATTGGGGTATCCGTCGCCATCCGCGGGAGCCGTCGCGACGAAGAAGACGTGCTGCTTGCGGATGAAGTCGACGTGATCCGCTCCGAGCATCCTGTACCAGTCGGCCATGCGAGCTCCTTCGCTTGCACCTCGAGTTAGCCGGGGTGCTCGGGTGCGGCAACACGACGGGGAGGAAGAATGAAGGATCTCGACGGCAAGATCGCCTTCGTCACGGGCGCCGGCTCCGGTCTCGGACGCGAGATCGCGCTGACGTTCGGACGTGCCGGCGCGCGCGTCATCGTGAACGACCTGCGCGCCGAGGCGGCGGAACGGACGCACGCCGAGCTCGAGAAGATCGACGCGGTGACGCACTGCGGACCGCAGATCGGCGACGTCTCCGATCCCGAGCAGGTACGGCGCTTCTTCGCCGCGATCGGCCACGCAACGCGCGAGCGCCTCGACATCCTGGTCAACAACGCCGGCCACGCCGACACCGAGCCCGAGACCGTCCGCCGGATGATGCAGCAGCTCGGCGAGATGCAGAGCACCGGACGCATCGCGACCGCGCTCGAAGCGACCAGCCGACTGTCCGACGAGCGCTGGCGCAAGATGATGGCGGTGCACGTCGACGGCACGTTCTTCTGCACGCGCGAAGCGCTGAAGATCATGCAGTTCCAGCGCTCGGGCCGGATCATCAACATCGCGAGCATCGCCGGGCTGACCGGCATCGGCGGCGTGCCGCACTACTCCGCGGCGAAGGGAGCGATCATCGCCTTCACCAAGGCCGTCGCGCGCGACGTTGCGCCCTACGACATCCTGGTGAACGCGATCGCGCCCGGCTACATCGACACGCCGCTGCTCGACGTGCTCGGCGAGCAGCGCGCGACGCAGACCGCGGTGATCGCGGCGCAGACGTTGCTCGGCCGTCTCGGCGAGGCGCGCGAGGTGGCGGCGACGGCGCTGTTCCTCGCCGGCCCGGGCGCGAGCTACTTCACCGGACAGGTGCTGTCGCCGAACGGCGGCCTCGTCGTCTGAGCGGTCGCTGAACCTCTTGCGGAGCCACGCCCCGCGCTTTCGCGAAGTCGCGTCACGAGCCGACGCCAAGCGCGCCGGCTCAGCGCGGCTCGCGGATCATGTACGTCGTCGTCGCGCGCGCCGCGAGCTTGTCGTGCGCCCACAGGTCGACCTCGGCGTAGGCACTGCGGCGGCTCGCGCGCATGACGTACGCTTCCGCGATGACGCGTCCGTCGAAGATCGGCTCGAGGTAGTTGATCTTCATCTCGATGGTCAGCAGCACCGCGGCGACGCCGTAGAGCGGACGCAGCGCGACCGCCACGGCGGTGTCCGCGAGACCGAAGCTCGCGCCGCCGTGCAGAACTCCCGCGGGCTGCTTGAGACGCGGGCGCACCTCGAGCTCGAGCCGCGCGTATCCTTGACGCACGTCGACCACCTGGATGCCGAGCGTGTGGCCGAAGGAGGTCCCTTCGCCGTTGAAGAAGCGCAGGATCTCGTCGCGCGTCTTCTCGTCGAGCGCGGCGTACTCGTGGGCGCGTGTGCCGGGACGCAGCGAGCGGATGCTCGGGGGATTGCTCATGTGCTTCTCCTCTCGATCGCTCGCCCGACTCTAGCCAGGTCCGTCCTCGACGCCAGCGCGCGACCCGCACCTTGGCGCAAGCCGGCCCGGCGGCTACGGTCGACGCCCATGCCGGAGTACAGCGAAAGGTTCTTTCGCAGCGGGTCGCTGCGGATCCACTTCCGCGACTGGGGCGATCCCCGCCTGCCGCCGCTGGTCATCGTGCATGGGCTTCGCGATCACTCGCATTCCTTCGACGGGCTCGCGCGCGGTCTCCTCGACCGCTTCCGCGTGCTCGCGCTCGACCTCCGCGGGCACGGCGACAGCGAGACGACGCCGTACTACCATTTCGGCCACTTCCTCCTGGATCTGCACAACCTGATCCGGGCGCTGCGCCTCGAGCGTCCGGTGATCGTCGGACACTCGATGGGCGGCGAGATCGCCGCGACCTACGGCGGCTGCTTCCCGGACGTGCCGTCGGCGCTGGTGGTGATCGAGGGCCTCGGGCCGCCGCCACCGGACATGGAAGAGGAAGTCGCGTGGACGATCGACGGCTTCCGCCGCGTCGATCAGGCGCTCGCGGGCCAGCGCGGCCTCGACGACCTCGAGGCCGCCTACCGACGGCTACGCGAGCGCAACCCGCGGCTCAGCGAGGAGAAGGCGCGCGAGCTCGCGCTGCTCGGCACGCGCGCGCGCGAGGACGGGAAGCTCGAGTGGAAGTTCGACTCGATGCTGACCACCATGGCGCTCACCGGGCCGTTCAACCTCGAGTACTCGATGGCGTTCTGGCGGCGGATCACGGCGCGCACGCTGATCGTGCACGGCGCGGAGTCGGGAGAGTTCTGGCGCAGCAAGCCCGGCGCGATCTACCTCGAGCCGGACGACCTGCAGCGCCGTCTCGCGTGCTTCAGGAACGCACGCTTCGTCGAGATTCCGGGCGCGGGGCACATGGTGCACTTCGACCGCCCGGACGACCTTCTGCGCGAGATCCGCTCGTTCCTCGCGCAGGACTAGGGTCACGGGGCGCGCGCGAGCGACGCGCGCGCCCCGTCGCCACCTCCCTCAGTGCATGTTGGCCTGCACGTCGGTGTCGACGCCGGCGCCGAAGCGGTCGCCGTACATCATGCCGCACGCGCGGTACTTCTCCTCGGTACGCTCGGTGATCAGCCCGAGGCGCGCGAGGTTCGGGATCACCGTGTGCATGAACAGATCGCTGTTGAGCTTCGCCCAGTCGGGCAGGCTCAGACCCATCTGCACCACGGCCTCCGGATCGAGCCCGTACTCGGGCGCGAGCTCGTGGAGCATGTCGAGCTGCTGGTTCGCGTTCAGCGTCTCGAGGATGTTGAACGCGAAGTCCTCCATCTCGACCATCTCCTCCGGGGTCGCCTCCTTCACCGTCTTGCGCATGGTGAGGATGCCGAAGGCCGCGTGGCGCGCCTCGTCTTGCTTGACGCGGCGGATGATGTCGCTCAGCAGCGGGTTCTTCGAGGCCTTCTGCAGCGTGTCGAAGATGCCGACCGCGACGCCCTCGAAGAGCGTCTGCATGCCGAGCGTCTTGGTCTTCCAGGTGGGCGCCTCGAGCAGCTTGTCGAGCAGCACCTTGAGCGTGCCGCCGATCGGGTAGATCTTGCCGATCTTGCGCTGCAGGAGCTTCGCGATCACCTCGACGTGGCGCGCCTCGTCCGCGACCTGCGACGCGGCGTAGAACTTCGCGTCCATGGTCGGGCAGACGTTGGTGAGCTGCCCGCAGAGCTGCAGCGCCGCCTGCTCGCCGTGCAGGAGCTGCGACATGGTGTACGCGAACTCGTCGACCGCGGCGCGCTTGCAGGTCTCCTCGTCGGCGCCCATGTGGGTCAGGATCGTCGGCAGGATGAGCAGGTTCTCGCGCGGCAGGAACCACTCGTCGAGCGGCAGCGGCTGCGACCAGTCGATGTCCTCCTCCGCGTTCCACTGACCGCGCTTGCCGCGCTCGTAGAGCGCGCGAAGCTCCTCCGCCTCGCTGGCGTAGTTCCAGGTCCAGTGGAGATCGATCGGCACGTCGATGTCGAGCTGCGCGCGCAGCTGCGCGACGCGATCCTCGTCGACGTCGACGACCTCGAAGTCGCCGATCTTTCTCCTGTACTCCGCGAGAATCTTCTCCATGCTGCAATCCTCCTTGACTCCGCGGTGGCCGCTCGCGTCGCGCGTCAAGTCGACGTGCGCGCGACGAGCCCGAAGCGAATGAAGTCCCTCAGCTCTTGTTTTCGTCGCTTGACCTCGGCCGGGTCGTAGACGTCGCGACCGAGGATCTCCTTGCCGAAGTCCCCCGACGCGAACGGGAAGATGATCTGCCCGACCAGCGAGAGCAGCAGGTGCGGCACGTTGGCGGCGCGGAACTGCCCCGTGCTCATGCCCTCGCGCAGCAGCGCCGCGACGCCGCCCATGACGCTCTGGATCGCGCGGTCGGCCTCGACCTCCTCGGGCATGTCGCCGCCGAGCTCGTCGTCCTCGAACAGCGAGCGCAGCAGCACGCGCGCGTAGCTCGGGTTGTCGGCCAGCGTGTCGATCAGGTCGTCGAGCCAGCGCTCGAGCCGCTCGACCGGCGTGCCGCCCGCCGCGAGCGCGCGCATCAGACGCTCCTCGATGCGGCGCAGGATCCGCGCGCACACCGCCGCGTAGAGCTGCGGCTTGTTCTTGAAGTGGTGGAAGAGCGACGACTTGCCGAGGCCGACGACCTCCGCCACCTCGCGCAGCCCGACCCCGGCGTAGCCGCGCTTGGCGAACAGCGCCTCGGCGGCGTCGAGGATGCGCTCGCGCGAGCTGGTCTCGGGATTCACGCTCGGTATCGACATCGTTCTCACCTACCGGCGCCCGACCGATCGGTCGTTCCTACTATCCCGACCGGTCGGACGCGTGTCAAGGGGATTTCGTCCACGTTCCCGCGCTTCGTGAGCCCTGGGCTTCGTGCTACGGCGTCGGCTCGTTCGTTGTCCGACCAGCCAGCGAGGAGACGGCAGCATGAAGCTCAAAGACAACGTGGCGATCATCACCGGCGCCGGTCAGGGGATCGGCGAGGCCTACGCGCATCGCTTCGTCGAAGAGGGGGCGCGCGTGGCGGTCGCCGACATCAACCGCGACAAGGGCGAGGCCGTCGCGGCGGCGCTCCGCGCGAAGGGCGGCGACGCGATCTTCGTCCCGGTCGACGTGTCGAGCGAGGACGACACCCGGCGCATGGCGCAGACGGTCGTCGACAAGTGGGGCCGGATCGACACGCTGATCGCGAACGCGGCGATCTTCTACGACATCGACAACCAGAACCATTCCTACGCCTACCTACGGAAGATCTTCGACGTGAACTTCTTCGGCGTGTGGCTGTCGGCGCGCGCCGTGTACCCCTTCATGAAGAGGCAGCAGAAGGGCTCGATCATCACCCAGACGTCGGCCGCCGCGTACATGCACCCATACGTCGCCCACGACGACGAGCTGCCGAGCTTCCACTACAGCATCACCAAGGCGGCGATCAGCGCCCTCACCCACTTCATCGCGGGCGCCGGCGGACCGAGCAACGTCCGCTGCAACGCGATCTCGCCGGGACCGACGATGACCGAGGCGACGAAGAAGACCGTCCCGAAGGACATCATGAACTACATCATCAACATGATGATGGCGCTGAAGCGGCCGCTCGAGCCGCAGGACCTGACCGGCGCCGCCGTGTTCCTCGCCTCCGACGACAGCGCGATGATCACCGGTCAGGTGCTGTGCGTCGACGGCGGGATGATCATGCTGGGCTGACGCGCTCCAGCGCGGCGAGGCGGCGACGCCTCGCCGCCGTCTCGCGCGCAGCTCTCGTCAGTTGGCGCGCAGGCGGAAGGTCGAGTCGTTGTAGCCGAACTCGATCATCTGCTCGTAGATGCGCTTGACGGTGAGGCTGCCGATGCGGTCGCCCTCGCGGATCTGGCGCATGTTGCCGCCGTCGACGGTGACGAACGCGAAGCGACGCGACGGCTCGGACGACCACTGCAGGATGTTGATCGACACCTGCGGCGCGTCGCCGGGCGTCCGTCGCAGGACCGGGGGCTCGCCCCCGCTGCTCGGCTGGACGGCGGCGACCTCCACCGGCTGCTCCGGCTGACCCGCACCGCTGCCGACCGGCGCCGGCGCGACCGCCGGCGCCTCGGCCCCGGGCGCCTCCGCCACGGCGGGCGGCACGCCGACCGACTCCGGCTCGAGCTCGGCTGCGGCGCGCACGCCGAACGGCGCGGTCGTCTCGGCCTGCGGCGCTGCCGACTCGGCGGCGCTCGGCGCCGGCGCTTCGGGACGCGGCGGCGCGCTCGGCGCCGCGGGAACCGCCGCGACCCGGTCCTGCGGCGGCGCCGCGGCCGTGGCCTCGCCGCCCGTCGCCCCCGAGCCGTTTGCGGACGGCGGAACGATGATCGGGATCGGCGCCTTCGCCGGACGTGCGGCGGCGCGCTCCTGCGCCGCGCGACGCGCCTCGAGCATGCGCTCGCGGAGCTGCTTCAGCCGCTCGGCGCGCTCCTCGGCCGCCTTGCGCGCGAGATCCTTGCCGCCCTCGATGATCTCGAGCTGACCCATCGGGGTCGGCTGCGCCGCCACCGACGCGTCGCGCGCCGACGCCGTGCGCGACGCCCGCTCGCGGCGCTCGGCGCGCGCGGCCGCCAGACGATCCTCGCGCAGGAGACGTCCACGCGGCCGCTCGGTGCGATCGGCGCGCTCGCGGCGCGAGGTGCGCTCCGACGACGACTTCGTCGGCACCGCCGCGACGCGCGGCGCGGGCAGCCCGTCCGCCTTCACCTGCTCGGGCTGCGCTTGCTCGATCTTGGCCTGCTCCAGCCCGGGAGATTCCGCAGCGTCGCCCGCGACCGCGACGGGCGCCGGCGCGTCGGCGGGCGTCGAGCTGCCGAAGAGCGCGCCCAGGCGGTCGCCGAGCGCGAGCCCGCCCGCGAAGGCTGCGACCAGCAGCACCAGCGAGACGATCCAGAGCCGACTGCGACGCGGCCGTCGCGGCGGCGGGGGCACACCGTCCGGCAGGGGCGCCACGCGCCTCGTGCGCGGCTCGCCCGTTTCGTCCTGCGCCTTGCGCAGCGCATCGAGGATCGTGCTCAATTCTCGCCTCCCGGCAGTGCGCTGAACCTGTCCCCATCCCCCTCCACCCGCTCCGGCACGTCGCCGAGATGCGGCAAGCGGTCGCCCGCGACCGCCTGGTAGAGCGCGATCATGGTCAGCGGTCCGACCTTGCCGTCCGCGACCAGACGTCGGCTGCGCTGGAAGCGCAGCACCGCTTCCTCCGTCTCGGGCGCGAAGGTGCGGGTGCTCGCCCCGTCGTAGACCTCCGCTGCGCGCAGCAGCTCGTGCAGCCGTACGACGGCGGGGCTCGAGGTGCCGAGCGTCAGCATCGGACCGAGGCGGTCGAGGTCCTGCCAGAACAGGTGCGCCTTGCCGAACCACGCCTCGCCGAGCACCTCCGGCGACACGTCGATCGAGGTGCGGCCGACCGAGACCGTGGCGTAGTCGCCGAGATACTCCACGGTGGCGAAGCGAACGCCGGAGCCGTCGTCCGGCACCAGCTCGAGGATCGCCGGCAGGTCGAGCACGCGCAGCATCGTCAAGTTGCCCTGCAGCGGTAGATACTCGAGACCTCGCGCACGCGCGATCTGCGGCAGGTCGAGCACCGAGCTCGACGCCTCGGCCGGCGCGAGCGGCGGCACGCCCCACGCGCGCAGCAACGCCTCCGTCGCCTCGTACGCGCTGTTGCCCGGGGTGATCTGCCGGAGCGCGTTGGCGAGCGTCGCGCGCTCGACGGCGAGGTCGGGCTCGCGCCCGCCGAAGGTCGGCGTCACGCCCGGCGACGCCGAGGCCGCCGCCAGCGCGCCCGGCGCGAGCGGATCGACGGGCGCGGCGGTGGCGACGTCGACGAGGTCCTCGCCGTCGGCCATCGGCCCCGAGCCCTCGCCGATCGTCTCCGCGTCGGCGTAGGCGTAGCGCTCCGCAGAGGTGGCCGACGCCGAGGTCGCGGACTGCGAGGGTGTGGCGTTCGGCTTCCCGGCGACGGCGGCCGGCGGCGCGCTGCTCCGCTGCCAGGCGATGACGCCGCCGGTGCCGACGATCGCCAGGACCGCCGCGGCGATCGCCGCGCGGAACGCGAGCGCGCGGGCGCGTCCCGGACGCGCCGGCGCCGGCTCGCGCATCTCCTTGATCGCCTGGCGCACGGTGCGCGCCGTGACCCGCGTCCGGTCGTTGGCGTACGCGACCAGCAGCGAGCGGTGGCAGACGATGTTGATCAGCCGCGGTACGCCCCGCGAGTAGGCGTAGATCTGCGACAGCGCGCCGCGCGTGAACAGCGACCGCGGCCGCCCGCCGGCGGCGGTGGTCACGCGGTGCGCGACGTACTTCGCGGTCTCGTCGCGATCGAGACGGCCGAGGTGCCAGCGCACCGTGATGCGCTGATTCAGCTGCTCGAGCTCCGGGCGCGCGAGCAGGTCGCGCAGCTCGGGCTGCCCGACGAGGACGATCTGCAGCAGCTTCGCCGTCTCGGTCTCGAAGTTCGACAGCATGCGCAGCTCCTCGAGGGTCGCCCCGTCGAGCGCCTGCGCCTCGTCGATCACCACCACGACCCGCCGGCCGCGTCGCTTCTGGTCGAGCAGGAAGTGGTTGAGCGCGGACAGCATCTCGCGCCGCGTCCCGGTCGAGGGGATGCCGAGCTCGTGGTTGATCTCCTGCAGCAGCTCGAGCCCGGTCAGGACCGGATTCAGGATGTACGCGTACTGGGTCGTGTCGTCGGCGCGGCTCAGCAGCGAGCGCAAGAGCGTCGTCTTGCCGGCGCCGATCTCGCCCGTGATGGCGACGAAGCCCGCGCCCTCGTGGATCCCGTAGACGAGGTGACCGAGCGCCTCGCGATGCTTCGCGGAGAGGAAGAGGTAGCGCGGATCGGGAGTGAGCCGAAACGGCGGCTCGTCAATCCCAAAGAATTTCTCGTACATCGCAGCGCCACGAGCCCGGCGGAGACGGACATTGGACGCCCGTCGGGGCCGGTGTCTTCACTACGCGGGCGCGATCAGTGGCCCGCGTCCTCCGGGAACGGCTCTGCATACTCGATCAGGACTCCGTGCTGCGCCTTGGGGTGGAGGAAGCAGATCATTCCGGCCAACCCGCGCCGCGGCTGCTGGTCGATGACCGGGATTCCCTTCGCCTTGGTGGCCTCGAGCTCCGCGGCGACGTCGTCGGTCGCGAAGCAGACGTGGTGCAGCCCCTCGCCGCGGCGCGCGAGGAACTTCGCGACGCCGCCCTGCGGGTCGATCGGCTCGAGCAGCTCGATCTCGCTCTCGCCGCACTGGAGCAGCGCTGCGCGGACGCCCTGGTCTTGCACCGTCGCTTCCTTGATCAACGGGAGACCGAGCACGTCGCGGTAGAAGCGGTAGCCCTCCTCGAGCGTGCGAACGACGATGCCAACGTGATGGATGCGGCGCAGCATGCCCCTCCTTTAAGTGGTGCGATGGGCCCGCTGTCAACCGGCGCGTCGCCGTGAGCGACGCAACGATCGAGCGTTGCGGGCGATCGGACGCCGTGCGACAAGCGCGAAAGTGCCGGTCGCGCCCCGACGGCGCGGCGGCGGCGCTTCTTGACGATGCCCAGCGAATGGTGGCGGCGGCTTCCGGCCGCGCAGCGACGCGAGTACGAGCGCAGCGACGCGATCTCGTACGTGCGGCTCAAGCCGAGCCCTGCCCTCAGCGAGGCGGTGCTCGAGCTCGACCGCATGCTGCAGGCGGACGACCAGCACGCGACCGAGCGTGCCTCGCAGGTGCTGGTCAACCGGATCTGCGCCGCGCTCGGCGTGCCGACGGTGCGCGTGCGCGTCCAGGGCGTGCGGCCGCACGACCGTCGCGGCGAGCTGCACGGCCTCTACTCGCCCGACGCGGGCGGTGGCGGCTACGACCGCATCACGCTGTGGATGCGGACGGCGAAGCGCGGCGACGTCGTCCGCACGCGCACGTTCCTGCGCACGCTGCTGCACGAGGTCTGCCACCACCTCGACTTCGTGCTGTTCTCGCTGCCGAACTCCTTCCACAGCAAGGGCTTCTACCAGCGGGAGTCGAGCCTCTTCCGCGTCGTGGTGCGCGGCACGCCGTTCGCCGCGCCGAGCCGCGGCCGACGCGCCGGCGCGGTCGCGGCGGATCGCGCCGCGGACGAGTCGCCCGAGGAAGCCGCGGCCCACGAGCTGGTCGACGGCATGAGCGGCATCGATCTGCTGCGCGCCGCCGCGGCGGCGATCGCGGCGCGCCGCAAGGGCGAGGCGTAGGCGCTCGTCGGCGCCCTACTCCGCGCCCTCCTCGACCAGCGTCACCTCCTCGAGCAACCCGCGCGGCAGGTCGGCGAGGAAGCGCGACGGCCGCACGACCACCGGACCGACGGCGCGCTCGTGCAGCACGGTGGGATAGGTCAGGTAGAGGTTCTCGCGAGCCCGCGTGCACGCGACGTAGAGCAGCCGCCGCTCCTCCTCGATCTCGTCCTCGCCGACCGAGTACGCGGAGGGGAAGCGTCCCTCGGCGACCGAGATGACGAACACCGTGTGCCACTCGAGCCCCTTCGCCGAGTGCACGGTCGAGAGCGTCAGCATCTCGCCCTCCTCGACGTCGACCGCCATGACGTCGCCGACGCTGTCGCTCGGCGGCTCGAGCGCCATGTCGGCGAGCATCCGGCTCAGGCTGCGGTAGCGCTCGGCGAGCGTGACGAACTGCTCGAGGTCGCGCATCCGCTTCGGCGCGTCGTCGCGGTGCACGCGCTCGAGGACCGGGCGGTAGTGCGTCACGACCTGCTGCAGCAGGTGGACCGGCGGCGCCAGGGGATCGAGCGACGCGAGGAACGCGCCGAGCTGGCGCAGCGCCCCGAGCGCCGGTCCGCGCGCGTGCTTCGAGCCCGGGAACTCCGCGAGCGCGGCGACGCCGCGCGCGTCGCTCGCGAGCCAGTCGACGACCGCCGTCGCGAGCTTCGGTCCGACGCCCTCGAGCAGCAGCAGGATGCGGTGCCACGACACCGAGTCGCGCGGGTTCTCGATCACGCGCAGGTGCGCCAGCACGTCCTTGACGTGCGCGGTCTCGACGAAGCGGAAGCCGCCGCGCTTGACGAACGGGATCCCCGCGCGCGCGAGCTCGAGCTCGAGGTCGAACGAGTGGAACGAGGAGCGGAACAGCACCGCGATCTCATTGAGCGGGATTCCCTCCTCGTGTAGCTCGAGGATCCGCTGGCGGACGAAGGCGCTCTGCCAGCGCTCGTCGGGCGCCGGGACCAGCTGCGGGCGCGTGCCGTGGGTCTTGCGGGTGAAGAGCCGCTTCGCGTAGCGCTGCTTCGCCCCGGCGATGATCGCGTTGGTGAGATCGAGGATCGGCTGCGTCGAGCGGTAGTTCTCCTCGAGCGTGATGATGCGCGCGCCGGGAAAGCGCTGCGGGAACTCCATGATGTTGCGGAAGTCCGCGCCCCGAAAGCCGTAGATCGACTGCGCGTCGTCGCCGACCGCCATCACGTTGCCATTCGGCGCGCAGATCGCGGCGACGATGTCCGCCTGCAGCTGGTTCGTGTCCTGGTACTCGTCGACCATCACCCAGCGGAAGATCTCGCGCAGGCGCGCCGCGAACTCGGGGTGCTCGAGCAGCCGGTCGCGCAGGTGGATCAGCAGGTCGTCGTAGTCGAGCAGCGCGCGCTCGCGCTTGTAGGCCTCGTAGGCCTCGTGGCAGGCGACGATGTCGTCGCAGTCCTCGATCAGGTGCGGGTACTCGCGCTCGACGACGTCGGCGATGCGCAGCGACTTGTTGGCGGCCGTCGAGTAGATCGTCGCGAGCGTCTGCTTGCGCGGGAAGCGGCGCTCGGTGCGGTCGAGGCCGAGCCGCGTGCGCACGAGGTTGATCGTGTCCTCCGCGTCGCCGCGGTCGAGGATGGTGAAGCGGTCGGGCCAGCCGAAGCGCCGTCCGAAGCGGCGCAGGATCGTGTTCGCGAACGAGTGGAAGGTGCCGCCCGTCGCGCCCTCGAGACCGCCGGTCGCGAGCAGCGCCTCGGCGCGACGCAGCATCTCCTGCGCGGCGCGGCGCGTGAACGTCAAGAGCAAGATCGAACTCGGCGGGACGCCGCTCTCGACGAGCCGCGCGACGCGGTAGGTCAGCGTGCGCGTCTTGCCGCTTCCCGCGCCGGCGACGACGAGCACGGGACCTTCGAGCGTGGTCACCGCGGCGAGCTGCGCCTCGTTGAGCTCCGCCTCGTAGTCGATGCGGTAGCTCCGCTGCACGCTCGGCGCGCGCTTGATCGTGTACGTCGCCATGACTCGGACGCGCACCGTAGCACCGTTCCAGATGACACGCCGAAGGCTCCGTGGCATGGTCGCCGCCATGGCCAACGAAGGACGGCAGAACGTGCCCGGGACGACGCAGCAGATCACCATTCAGGCCGACCCCGGCGTCGCACCCGGCGTGTACTCCAACCTGACGATGATCTCGCACCGCCGCGAGGAGTTCGTGCTCGACTTCCTCTTCGTGCAGCCGCAGCGCGGACCGAAGGGCGAGGCGCTCGCGAGCCTGCGCGCACGCGTGATCAGCACGCCCGAGCACACCAAGCGCGTGCTGCGCGCCCTCGAGGACAACGTGCGACGCTACGAAGCGCAGTACGGGACGATCCACGAGGCGACGGATCTGCCGTCGGTCCTGCAGTGAGCACCCTGCCCCTCGCGCGCCGGCCCGACGCTCGATACCCTGTCGGCATGATTCGAATTCGCACGCTGGCGGGGACGGCGTTGATCGCGGCGCTCCTCGGGAGCGTCACGACGCCGGTCCCGGCGGTGGCCGAGGACGGCGCGTCGGGCGCCGTCCAGAGCGGCATGAGCAGCGCGGGCAGCGCGACCAAGCGCGGCCTCACGCGCGCCGGCGAGGCGGTCGGCGAGGCGCTCGACACCGTGATCACCAAGACCGGCGAGGGCGTGAGCACGGTGCTCGAGAAGACCGGCGAGGGCTTCCAGCGCGCCGGCGAGGCGATCGCCGGTCCGCGCGAGCCGGAGCATGCGGAGAAACCGGCGCACGACGAGCCGATCCGAGAGGAGAACCTCGACGAGTAGCACGGCACACGACGCCCGCAGCACGGAGACGCCGCAGCACGAGGAGATGGTGCTGCGCGGCGTTCGCTGCCCGCTCAACTGGGCGCGCGCCAAGGTGCGCCTCGAGGAGATGCCGGTCGGCGCGCGGCTCACGCTGGTGGTGGACGACGCCCGCGCGGTGCGCGACATCCCGCGCGCCGCGGAGGCGCACGGCTACGCCGTCATCGAGGTGAGCGACCTGGGCGACGGCTGGCGGATCGAGATTGAGCGCTGAGCGCTCGTCCCGCTCGGGCGGCAGCCACCGCGGTCGCGCGGCCGGCGGCCTTCCCGGCGAGGTCTTCACCACCCGCCAGATCGCGCGCTTGACGCGCCTCAGCCCGTCGCGCGTCCGCCGCTGCATCCGCGCGGGCTTCCTCTCGCCGTCGCGCGGACCGCGTCGACGCTACGAGTACTCGCTGCGCGACCTGATGACGCTGCGCGCGGCGCGCGCGATGTTCGACGCCGGCTACTCGCCGCGTCGGGTCGCGGAGGTGCTCGCGCGCCTGCGCCAGCAGGTCGAAGATCGCGAGCCCTCGAGCCTCACCTTCTCGATCGACCGCGGACGCGTCGTCGTCGCCGACGGCACGCGCCGCTGGTACGCGGACTCGGGTCAGCTCCTGCTGCGCTTCGACGGCTCGAGCCGCGACGGACGCCGCTCGCGCGTCCGCGCGCTCGACGACGCCGACTCGCCCGACGAGCGCGAGGCGCAGCGCGCATTCGACCGCGCGCTCGCGCTCGAGGACCGCTCCCCGGAGGCCGCGAAGGAAGCCTACCGACGCGTCCTCGAGTACGACGCCTTCGTCGCCCCGGCGCACATCAACCTCGGACGCCTCGAGCACGAGAGCGGCAACTTCGCGGAAGCCGAGCGCCACTACCTCGCCGCGCTCGCGCTGTCGCCGGACGAGCCGACGACGCTGTTCAACCTCGCACTGCTCGCCGAGGATCGCGGCGACCTGCGTCTCGCGGTGCGGCGCTACCAGCACGTGCTGAACGTCGCGCCCGATCTCGCCGACGCGCACCAGCGTTTGAGCAACCTCTACCTGGCGCTCGGCGACCGCGCGGCCGCGCGGCGGCACCTGCAGCAGTACCGTCGTCTGCTGCGCCGCCGCTGAGCGGCGCCTCCGAGCGTTCTCGCGCACGGCGCCGACGCCGGCGCGTGTCGAGCGCGCGTGCACGCCGTCCACGAGCTCGTCGTCCACGAGCAACGCGATCTCGCGAAATTATGTCTCGCCAGCAGCGCGACGCGCTTGCCGCCGCGCGACGCGCCCGATAGTCCGGCTCTGCCCCGACCCCCTCGCGAGGGTGCGTGACCGCTACAGCGCTTTCCGCCGTGATCGCCGGCATCGCGGCGCACGTCATCGAGGTCGAGGTCGACGTCGCGGGCGGCCTGCCGAACTTCGCGATCGTCGGGCTGCCGGGCAGCGCGGTGCGCGAGAGCAAGGACCGCGTGCGCGCGGCGCTGCGCAACTGCGGCCTGCAGGTGCCCGAGCGCAAGGTGACGATCAACCTCGCTCCGGCGCACCTTCGCAAGGAGGGCGCCGCGTTCGACCTCGCGATCGCGCTCGCGCTGCTCGCCGCTGCCGAGCAGCTGCCGCAGGAGCGCTTGACGGGCGTGGTCGCGGCGGGCGAGCTCGCGCTCGACGGACGCATCAAGCCGATCCACGGCGCGCTGCCGATCGCGCTCGCGGCGCGCCGAGCGGGGATCCGTCGCCTGCTGGTTCCGAGCGCGAACGCGAGCGAGGCGGCGCTCGGCGGCGTCGAGGAGGTGTATGGCGCGGCGACTCTGAGCGAGGCGCTCGGGCTGCTGCGCGGCGAGCTGAAGATCGAGCCGGCGCGCGTCGACGCGGCGGCGCTGCTCGCCGCGGGTGCTTCGTACGACCTCGACTTCGCCGACGTGCGCGGTCAAGCCGCGGCGAAGCGCGCGCTCGAGGTCGCCGCCGCCGGCGGCCACAACGTGCTGATGATCGGCCCGCCCGGCGCGGGCAAGACCATGCTCGCGCGCCGGCTCGCGACCATCCTGCCCGACTTGACGCTCGAGGAGGCGCTCGAGTGCACGGCGGTGCACAGCATCGCCGGGCTGCTCGGCGAGCGGCCGATGATCACCTCGCGTCCCGTGCGCGCGCCGCACCACACGGCCTCCGAGGTGGCGCTGATCGGCGGCGGTCGTCCCGTGCGTCCGGGCGAGGTCGCGCTCGCGCACCACGGCGTGCTGTTCCTCGACGAGCTGCCGGAGTTCCCGCTCGCGTGCCTCGAGGCGCTGCGCCAGCCTCTCGAGGAGCGCACGGTCGTGGTGGCGCGCGCAACCGGCTCGTACGTCTTCCCCGCCAGCACGCAGGTCGTCTGCGCGATGAACCCGTGCCCGTGCGGCTACGCCGGCGACCCGACGCACGCCTGCTCGTGTCCGCCGGGCGCCGTGCAGCGCTATCGATCGCGCATCTCCGGCCCGCTGCTCGATCGCCTCGACGTGCAGATCGAGGTGCCGGCGATCGCCTACCGCGAGCTCGCGGGCGCGCGTCCCGTCGAAGGCTCGCGCGAGGTGCGCGAGCGCGTGGTCGCCGCGCGCGAGCGGCAGCGTGCGCGCTACCGCCGCCGCGACCTCACGTGCAACGCGCAGCTCACGAGCCGCGACCTCGACCGGCACTGTCGCCTCGACACCGCGGGCGAGCGCCTTCTCGAGCGCGCGGTCGAGCGTCTGCGGCTCTCGGCGCGCGCCTACGCGCGCGTGCTGAAGGTCGCGCGCACGGTCGCCGATCTCGCCGGACGCGACGCGATCACCAGCGAGGACGTCGCCGAGGCGCTGCAGTACCGGATGCTCGACCGCTGTGCCTCTTGAGCAGCGGCCGCGACACGATATGCACGGCGATCGTGCGATGCGGGTCGACAGCCGCGCGCGAGGTGCAGCGTCGCCCGCACGGCGTCGCGGCCCGCGTCCTCGTCGTCTTCGCGCTCGCGGCGCTTTCTCTCCTCGCCGCGTGCGACCGCGGCGTGCTCGCGCCGCCGACGCTCGAGCCGCTGCTCGTTCACCCCGATGGGCGCTGGTTCCGCGATGCGAAGGAGCGCGTCGTGCTGCTGCGCGGCGTCGACTATCTCGCGCTCGTCGGCGGTCG
The DNA here is from genome assembly GCA_036563615.1 of Candidatus Binatia bacterium. NCBI lineage: Bacteria > Candidatus Binatota > Binatia (SeqCode) > Binatia bacterium. Next base: position 932,488 of record DATCMB010000006.1, on the reverse strand, counting down.
CACGCGCGGTCCGGTGCCCGACACGGACGAGGACGACTTCCGCCGTCTCGCCGAGCTCGGCTTCAACCTGGTGCGGCTTCCGGTCCCGTGGCGCGCGGTCGCGCCGCGCCCGGGCGACTTCGATCTCGAGTACCTGCGCCAGCGCGTCGATCCGCTGCTGCGCTTCGCGAGCAACGCCGGGATGCCGGTCGTGCTGGCGATGCACGCCGGCTGGTCGGCGTGCGTCGACGGTCGCCCGCGTAGGCCGTGGACGTGCCCGGATCTCCCGTCGGAAGGGGACGCGGGCGAAGGCGTGCCGCTCGGGATGCGGATCGCGCGCGCGCAGTGCGCGTTCTTCGCGGGCGCGGAGGCGTCCGACGGGCGCCCGCTGCTCGAGCACTACGCCGACGCGTGGCGCATCGTCGCCGCGTACTACGAGCAGGACAAGCGCATCTTCGCCTTCGACCTGCTCGACGAGCCGACCGCCGCGGGCTGCTCGTCCAAAGCGAAGTTCGTCGTCACCGCGCTGGCACCTTTCTACCGCACGCTGCAGAAGAGCGTCCGCTCGACCGACGCGCCGCACGCCCTCGCCTTCCAGCCGGCCGCGACGCCGGACGAGCCGCTCGCCGCAGTAGGGCGCGGCTTCGGTCCGGGCGTCGTCTTCGCGCCGCACCTCTTCGGTCAGACGTTCGGCCCGCCAGCGGATGCGCGCGGCGGCGAGCGGCTCGCCGCCGACTACGAGCGCGCGCGACGGCTCGCGCAAGCGCTCGGCGGCCCGTTGCTCGTCGGGCTCGTCGGCAGCGACGGAGCACCCGCGGGAGCGTACCGTCCGACGACGCTGCCGTTCGTCGCCGACTCGTTCGCGCAGCTCGACCGCCAGCTCGCCAGCGGCGCGCTGTGGGCGGTCGTGCCGAAGGAAGACCCGCGCGCGAAGCTCGCGCTCGACATCCACGACGGGAGCGTCGCGCGCGTCCTCGCGCGTCCGTACGCGCGGCGCATCGCCGGGCTGCCGATCGAGATGGAGCTCGACGAGGAGAGCGGCGTGTGGCGCTTCGCCTTTCGCGACGACCCGAAACGCCGCCCTCCCGACCCGACGGAGATCTTCCTGCCGGCGCGCCTGCGCTACCCGGACGGCTTCACCGTCGAGGTCACGCCGGGCGACCGCTGGACGTTCGACGAGCGGCTGCAGCGCCTGCTGGTCTACCGCGGCCCGCGGCGCACGGTCGGCGAGGTCCACACGGTGCGCGTCGCGCCCGCCGCGCGTTGACCCTGCGCTGCGCCTCGGCTAGCCGGCGGCGCATGAGCACGGAAGCGTCGAGCGAGCAGCAAGCGGTGGTGGTGCTGACCACCGTCGGGAACGAGGAGGACGCGGTGCGCGTCGCGCGCACGCTCGTCGAGCGCCGCGTCGCCGCGTGCGTCAACGTGCTGCCCGGCGTGCGCTCGATCTACCGCTGGCAGGGCGCCGTGCAGGACGACGGCGAGCTGCTGCTGATCGTCAAGACGACGCGCGCGCGTCGAGACGCGCTGGTCGAGGCGCTGCGCGAGGTGCACCCCTACGAGGTGCCCGAGGTGGTCGCGCTCGATCCGACGTTCGTCGCCCCTGCGTACGCGCGCTGGCTCGTGGAGTCGGTCGGGTAGCCCGCCGGCACGCAGCGGGGATCCGGGAGACGGCGGCGGCGCACCCTTCCAAGACGGTAGCCACCGCAAGCAGCGCCGCGCGCCGTCAAGCAACTCGCCCCGCCCTGCTCCGCACGACCGCGTCCGCAGCCGCCGACGCCGCGTCGAATCGTCCTTCGCGCGTCGACTTTTCTACAGACGCAGCAACTTCCGCCGGACGGATCTTCCGCGCCGAAAGCGCGCGACCGCGCCCGCACACGGCAATGCGTGCGCGGCGCGCCGGGCAAGCCGTTTGCACCCGTTCGCCCTCCTCGAAGCAACGCCGCAGCGAGGAGGAGGATCGGCATGAGCACGCAGACCGCGCCCCAGGGCGCCGCGCCGCCGCTCGACGCGCGCATCGGGCGCTCGTACGGAACGAACGGCGGACCTGCCGGGAAGGATTCGACGGTCGCGAGCAGCCTCGGCTGGCTCAGCATCGGGCTCGGCCTCGCCGAGATCGCAGCCCCGCGCGCGCTGTCGAGATTCCTCGGCCTCGACGACCACCGGCACCTGATCCGCGCGCTCGGGTTGCGCGAGATCGCGAGCGGGGTCGGCATCCTGTCGTCGCTGCCCCGTCCGGCGGGCTGGGTGTGGAGCCGGGTCGCGGGCGACGCGCTCGACATCGGGCTGCTGCTCGCGGCGCTCGGCCATACCTCGAAGCCGGGACGCGTGCTGGGCGCGCTCGCCGCCGTCGGCGGCGTCACCGCGCTCGACACCATGACCGGCGACCGCCTCACGCGGCGCTCGATCTCGGACGCCGGTCCCGCGACGGGAACGAGCTCGGTCGACGTGATCGAGAGCATCGCGGTCACGCCCGACCGGAGCGAGGCCTACGCGTTCTGGCGGCGACTCGAGAACCTGCCGATCGTCATGGAGCACCTCGAGTCGGTGACGCAGCTCGGCGGCGAGCGCTCGCGCTGGGTCGCGAAGGGACCCGCGGGCAAGCGCGTCGAGTGGGAAGCCGAGATCACGCGCGACGTGCCCGGCGAGGAGATCGCCTGGACGTCGGTCGAGGGCTCGGACGTCGTGACCGCGGGCTGCGTGCGCTTCACGCCCGACCCGGCGGGACGTGGCACGCTGGTCGAGCTGCAGATGAGCTACTCGCCGCCGCTCGGCGTGGTCGGCGCGCTCGCGGCGAAGATGCTGGGCGAGGATCCCGAGGCGCAGATCCGCGAGGGCCTGCGGCGCTTCAAGCGCATGCTCGAGACCGGCGAGATCCCGACCACCGAGGGTCAGCCGTCGGGACGCAAGCGCGAGCACCTCGCGGCGCGACAGCGGCACGCAGAGCAGCACGGCCGCGCACACGGCGCGAGCCACGGAGCGGGCATATGAAGGCGAACTGCTGGTACGGCAAGCGCGACGTCCGGGTCGAGGACGTTCCCGATCCGACGATCCTCAACCCGCGCGACGCCATCGTCCGCATCACCTCGAGCGCGATCTGCGGCTCGGACCTGCACCTCTACAACGGCTTCATCCCGACCATGCAGGCCGGCGACATCATGGGCCACGAGTTCATGGGCGAGGTGGTCGAGGTCGGGCCGCGCGTCGGCGATCTGAAGGTCGGCGACCGGGTCGTGATCCCGTTCCCGATCGCGTGCGGCAACTGCTTCTTCTGCCGCGAGAAGCTCTTCTCGCTGTGCGAGAACTCGAATCCGAACGCCTGGATGGCCGAGAAGCTCTGGGGCCACTCGCCGTGCGGAATCTTCGGCTACTCGCACATGCTCGGCGGCTACGCGGGCGGCCAGGCCGAATACGTCCGCGTGCCGTACGCCGACGTCAATCACATCAAGATCCCGCACGGCATCGACGACGAGAAGGTGCTCTTTCTCTCCGACATCCTGCCGACCGGCTACATGGCCGCCGAGGCGTGCAACATCCGCAAGGGCGAGACGGTCGCCGTGTGGGGCTGCGGTCCGGTCGGACAGTTCGCGATCCTGAGCGCGTTCCTGCTCGGCGCGGGGCGCGTCATCGCGATCGACCGCTTCCCCTACCGGCTGCGCATGGCGCACGAGCTCTGTGGCGCAGAGGTGCTGAACTACGAGGAGGTCGACGTCTACGAGGCGCTGCGCGCCATGACCGGCGGCCGCGGGCCGGACGCCTGCATCGACGCCGTCGGCATGGAGGGCCACCTGCCGGGGATGCTCGGCGCCTACGATCGCGTCAAGCAAGCGCTCATGATGGAGACCGATCGCCCGCCCGTGCTGCGCCAGGCGCTGATGTGCGTGCGCAGCGGCGGCACGGTGTCGGTCGCCGGGGTCTACGGCGGGCTCCTCGACAAGATCCCGTTCGGCGCGGTGGTCAACAAGGCGCTGACCATCAAGTCCGGACAGACCCACGTGCAGCGCTACATGCAGCCGCTGCTCGAGCGGATCATCTCGGGCGAGATCGACCCGAGCTTCGTCGTCACGCACCGGATGTCGCTCGACGAGACGCCGCAGGGCTACGAGACCTTCCTGCACAAGCAGGACGAGTGCATGAAGGTCGTGCTCCGACCGGGCGCGCCCAACGGGAACGGCAACCTGGCGCGCAACATCACGGCGCCGTACTGAGGGGCACGCGTCGCCGCGCTCGGGTGGGAAACGGCCGCGGCGACGCCGCCTCGGCGCCGCGTCGAATCTACGGCCGGAGAGGCGCCGTCCCCTCCTCGACGGCCTTCGCCGCGTCCTCGCTGGTCGTGCGCCCGGGGACCAGGAAGTTGCCCATGATCGACTGGTACGCCTCGCACGGCGTCCAGCACTGCGGGCAATCGTAGCTCCAGATCTCCTTCTGCGTCTGCACCGCGAGCTCCGAGCTCCAGATGCGCCGCAGGTCGTAGTCGGCCTCGCGCAGGTTGCCGAGCTTGCGATCGTAGATCGTGCAGGGGAAGACGTTGCCCCACGAGTCGACGAAGCACGACGCCGACAGCGCGTGGCAGCGCATCGGCGTGACCCCCGTCTTGAGATACGGTCCCACGTGCTTCAAGTACGCGCGCTCGAGGTAGCCGACCGGGCCGCGCGGCGTGCCGCGCAGCTTCGCGACTTGCTTGACGGCGTGCAGCAGCGCGTCCGGGGCGACGTTGCGCCGCAGCGAGAGGTTCGTGTTGCCGAGGTAGTGCGGCGACTCGTGCACGATGTTGACGTGGAAGTCGCGGTACGTGATGCCGGGGACGGCCTTCTCCGCGGCGGCGAACGCCTGCGGGAAGTGGTCGACGTTCTTCGCCGACAGCGTCATCCCCAGCACGACCTCGACGCCGGGGATCTCGCGCAGGCGGCGGAAGGTCTCGATCTGCCGCTGCCAGCCGCCCTCGACGCCGCGGATCTCGTCGTTCATTCGCTCGTCACCGTCGGTCGAGACGGTGATGATGAGCTTCTCGGGACGACGCTCCATGATGCGGCGCGTGTTCTCGACGATCTTGTCCGTCAAGTATCCGTTGGTCGGGAAGTGCAGCAGCAGCAGGTTCGGACAGGAGTCGAGCACCGCGTGCGCGATCTCGACGAAATCCTTGCGCAGCGTGACCTCGCCGCCCGTCAGGTCGACCCACAGGAAGTCCGGCGAGTTGCGGAAGAACGCGCGGATCTCGTCGAGCTTCAGCTCGTCGCGCGGCTTCATCTGCCAGATGTTGCAGGTCTGGCACCGGTAGTTGCACCAGTAGGTGATGCAGAAGGTGAGCTTGAACGGGTGCGACAACCGGCGGAAGTTCGCTTCCGTCGCCTTCGCCGCGAGCGCCGCGTACGTGCGAAGCCTCACGTGATCGCCTCGAGGAGACGCAGCGCCGGGTTCGGCTTCGGCGCGACCTTCTCCCAGTTCTGACGGTACCAGTCGTAGGCCTCGCAGGTGATCTGCACGTTGTCGCCGGCGGGCTCCCAGCCGAGCCGCTCGCGCGCCCGCGTGATGTCCAGCACGAAGTTGCGATCGGCGAGCAGGTAGTGCTCGGGAACGATCGGCGACAGCCCGAAGACGTTCAGCACGCGCGCCGCGTTGCGCAGCAGCGCCGCCGGGATCGGCGTCACCTGCGACGGCGAGCCGGCGTAGCGGATCAACGCCTCGACCTGCTCGCGCACGGTCGGCACCGTCGCCGGGTCGGAGCCGATGTTGACGATCAGACCCGCCGCGTCCTTCGCCTCGGCTGCGAGGATCGCGGCGCGCGCGACGTCGTCCGCCGACACCATCTGCACGCGGTTCTTGCCGTTGCCGAGCAGGAACACGCGCCGTCCGCGCCGCACCCAGTCGAACAGCAGGACGAAGACGCCGGTCATGCCGTCGCCGAACAGGCTCATCGGGCGCAGCATCGTCACGTCGAGACCCTGCTCGACCGCGCGCAGGCAGAGCTCCTCCGCCTCGAGCTTCGAGCGCCCGTACGCGCCGAGCGGCCGCTTCGGGTGCGTGTCCTCGTGCACGAGCGGGGTCATGGGAAGACCGTAGACCCCGGAGCTCGAAATGAACACCACCTTTCGCACCCGGCAGGCGCGCGCGGCGTCGAGGACGTTGCGCACGCCGGAGAGGTTCATCGAGTAGATCTCCTGCTCCGACATGCCGGCGAACTGCGGCTTCATCCGCTGGCCCGCCGCGAGGTGGTAGACCACCTCGACGCCGTCCATCGCGCGGCGCAGCGCCGCGGGATCGCGCATGTCGCCCTGGATCTCCGCGGCGACGCCGCCGCCGTCGCGCGCGACCGCGCGCAGCCCCGTCTTCACGTCGTCGGGGCACGGCACCATGTCGAACAGACGCATCCGGTCGCCGCGCGCCGCGAGCTGCGGCAGCAGGCTCTGGCCGAGGACGCCCGAGGATCCGGTGATCAGTGCTTCCATCCGTCTTCGTGCTGGGATCGCCGCGCGCCTAGAGGCTCGCCGCGCGCGGCGCCGCCGGGAAACGTGCGTCGATCCCGCGCACGACCTCCTCGACGGTGATCGCGCGCATGCAGACCGGGTTCACGCAGCGGCTCATCTTGAGGTTGTAGTTGGAGAGACAGGGACTGCAGAACAGGCCCTTGTAGAACACGACGTCGCTCTCGCCGCGCGGACCGTAGATGCGCGGCTCGGTCGGACCGAAGAGCGCGACGACCGGGGTGCCGACGAGCCCGGTGAGGTGCATCACCGAGGTGTCGTTCGAGACCACGAAGGTCGCCGCTTCGAGCAGCGCCGTGAGCTCGGGGATCGTCAGGCGGTCGCACGCCGAGATCGCGCGGTCGCGCGCGCGCATCGCAGCGATCGCGCCGGCGACGAGCTCCGCCTCCTCGACGCCCTGACCGGTGAAGACGATGCGCACGCCGCGCTTCTCGACGAGATCGTCCGCGAGCGCCGCGAAGCGCTCCACCTCCCAGCGCTTGAGCGCGATGATGTTGTAGTTCGGTCCGGTGCCGACGTGCATCGCGACCACCGGCTCACCGGCGGTGAGACCGAGCTTCGCGAACACCCGCGCGCGGTCCTGGTCGTCGACCGTCAAGCGCACGCGCGGCGCCGGCAGCATCGCGCGTCCGAAGGGCAGCGCGGTGCGCATGAAGATGTCCGCCATGTGGTCGGTGTCGGCGTAGGCGATGCGGTGCGTGTAGAGCCAGCCGCGCGCTTGACCCTCGGTGTTGAACCCGACGCGGGCGCGCGCGCCGGTCGCGAAGGCGAGGATGCCCGACAGCTTCATGAACTGCTCGAAGTCGAGCACGGCGTCGTAGCGGTTTCGTCGCAGCTCGGAGCCGAGACGCACGATCGAGCGCAGGAACGCTCCGAAGCTGCTCACCTCCACCGTCAGCGCCCGACGGACGAGCCCGCTCTGGCGCAGGAGCGGCACGTTGCCCGGCAAGGTGAGGAAGTCGATCTCGCACGGCGGCTCGGGCGTGCGCATCGCCTGCAGCGTCGGCAGGATCATCGCGATGTTGCCGAGCCCGTAGAACTTGATCGCCAGCACGCGCCGCGGCGGCCTGACGTTCGCGGTCAGATCCTGCGGCGTGGTCGCGAACAGCGGCGGCACCACCTCGCGTCCGACGAGGCGCCCGTGCAGCCGCGCCACGAGCCACAGAACCCAGCAGATGGCGAGCCCCGCCCAGCGGTCGATGTAGCGTGCGAGACGGAGGTTCATAGGGAGACGACGACCGGTCGCGACGATCGGCCACCGTGCGCCAAGCTACGAGAAAGACGGCGCTTTCCGTACCACCGCCGAAGAAGCGCCGTCAATCGACGGTCGCCGCCGCGAGGCGCGTCAGGCGGGCTTGACCGCATACACCTCGACCCGCGCCTCGAGCCCGGTGGCGCGTCCGAGCGCGATCAGCGTCGCGAGCCCGAGCCGCACCGGCAGCGAGAAGTTGTAGCGGCCGAGATACGGGCTCTCGCCGCGCGTCGTCTCGACGCGGAACCCGACCTCCTCGACGAGGCGCACGAGAGTCTTCGGCGTGAAGTAGTAGTAGTGGTTCGGCACGTAGAGCCGGCTCGCGAGCGGCGCGAGCGGCGGGATGCGCGTGATCAAGTCCGCGGTCCAGAACAGCGTCGAGCGGTGGTTCGGCACCGCGACGAACAGCGCGCCGCCCGGACGCAGCAGATCGTAGGCGCGCGTCAAGAACGCGCGCGGGTCGCGCGTGTGCTCGAGCACGTCGGCCATGGTGATCGCCGACGGCGGGTCGCCGACGTCGACCGACATGAAGTCGCCGACCCGCACCTCGACGCCGAACTCCTCGTGCGCCTTCTCCGCCGCCGCCGCCGAGATCTCGACGCCGAGCGGCGAGAAGCCGCGCTCCGCGGCGAGGTGCAGCAAGAGCCCGGTGCCGATGCCGACGTCGACCAGCTTGCCGCCGCCGGTGAGCGCGTACAGGCGCGCGACCGTGTTGCGAAAGCCGCGCACCACCGGGTCGTCGGGGAAGTTGCGGTAGTACGCGGTGAACATCTCGGCGGTCTCGTCGCGCAGCCCGCCGTGAAACGCCTCGTCCTCGCGCGCCGCGATCTCCTCGGGCGTCGGCAGCGGGTCGACGAACACCAGACCGCAGCGGCAGCGCACGAGCGGACTGCCGCGTCCGTGCAGCGGGCGCGCGTCGGTGCCGCCGCACACCAGGCAGCGGCGCGGCTGCGTCGTCGCGCCGGCGGTGGCCGTCGCGGACACCGTGTTCGCCATCGAGGAACGAGCCATCTCGGCTCTGGCTACACGAACGCCACGCGCACGGCGAGAGGGTCCGTGCCGCGCGTCGCCACCGGTGGTCCGGGACGCGGTGGGTGGGCCGCGCCGGCCGCTGGATGGACCTGCGCGCGCCGTCGGTGCACGGGGGCCAAGCGCCCTGTGCGCAGCCGACGCGGCGGCGCCGCGCGCTCGCGCTGTCCCGCCCGCCGACCCGGTGGTATGAGCGCCGCCATGGCGCAGGTGCCGGTCCATCCCGGGCTGTTCACCCTGCCGGGCGACCCGCGCGGGCCGCGGCTGCTCGCGAGCCGCTGCGCCGCGTGCGGCGGGCACGCCTTCCCCGCCGCCGCGACCTGCCCGTACTGCAGCACGGAGGGCTGCGAGACCGTCGCGGTCGGCGCGACGGGCACGCTCTACCTGTGGACCGTCGTCCAGACGCGCCCGCCCGGCTATCGCGGCGAGGTCCCCTACGGCTTCGGCATCGTCGAGCTGCCGGAAGGTCTGCGGGTCGTGAGCCGCATCCTCGAGACCGACCTCGGCGTGCTGCGCGCCGGACTGCCGCTCGAGCTCGAGATCGCGCCGCTCTACGTGAACGACGCGGGCGACGAGGTGCTGAGCTTCGCCTACCGCCCGGCGGGAGCGCGCGGATGAAGGGACGGCCGGTCTACGTCGCGGGCGTCGGGATCCATCCGTTCGGCCGCTTCGAGGACCGCGACGCGACCGCGCTCGGCCAGGCCGCCGTGCGCGCGGCGCTCGCCGAGGCCGGTGTCGAGCGCGGCGGCTTCGAGGCCGCGTTCTGCGGCGCCGTCTACGCGGGCGTCGCCGCGGGGCACAAGGTGCTCGGCGGGCTCGGCCTCTCCGGCGTGCCGATCGTCGACGTCGAGGCGGGCTGCGCGAGCGGCGGTGCCGCGCTCGGCCTCGGCGCGGCGGCGATCGCGTCGGGACAGCGCGACTGCGTGCTGGTCTTCGGCCTCGAGAAGATGCCGCGCGGTCTGATCCGCTCGAGCTTCTTTCCGCCGTGGTGCGAAGAGGCGGGCTTCTCCCCTGCTCCGGCGTACTTCGCGCTGCGCGCGCGTCGGCTCATGCTGGAGTCCGGCGTGACGCGCGAGCACCTCGCGCGCGTCTCGGTGAAGAACCACGCGCACGGCGTGCACAACCCCTACGCGATGTACCGCAAGCCGCTCACCCTCGAGCAGGTCCTCGGCTCGCAGACCGTGTGCGACCCGCTCACGCTGTTCATGCTGTGCTCGCCGAACGAGGGCGCTGCGGCGGTGGTGCTGAGCGCCAAGCCGGGACCCGTGGGTCCGCCGGTGCAAATGCGCGCCGCGGTGCTGCGCTCGCACGTGCCGGGCAGCGTGCTCGGCGAGCACACGCCGATGTCGGGGCTGGTCGGCGAGGAGCCGCCGAGCCCGACCGAGACCGCGGCGCGCGAAGCCTACGAGCTCGCCGGCCTCGGTCCGGAGGACCTCGACGTCGTCGAGGTGCAGGACACCGACTCCGGACGCGAGATCCTGTCGATCGAGGAGCTCGGTCTCTGCCCGAAGGGCGGCGGCGGGCAGTTCGTCGCCGACGGCGTGGGCGAGATGACCGGTCGCCTGCCGGTCAATCCGAGCGGCGGGCTCCTGTCGAAGGGCGAGCCGCTCGGCGCGTCGGCGCTGGGTCAGGTGGTCGAGCTCGTCTGGCAGCTGCGCGGCGCGGCCGGCAAGCGTCAGGTCGAGGGCGCGCGCTGTGCGCTCGGGCACACGGTCGGACGCGGCGCGAACGCGTCGGTGATCATTCTCACACGGTAGCGCGGACGCGCGCGGCGAGCGCCGGCCGCGACGTGTGCGCGCTCAAGTACGTCCGAGCGACCGCCGATGCGTTGCTCACGTTCGCGACGACCCACGCCGCGTCGCGCTTCGGGAGACACGATGAGAGAACCGCGCGAAGCGCGCCGGCGCACGGGTCGGCGTCATGCCCCACGGCCGCCACTGCGCACGGCGGCAATCGTCGCGCTCGCTGCGGCGGCGCTCGGCTGCTCGGACGCGAGCCGCGTGCCGCAGGACCTTCCCTGCACGGGCGGCCCGGACGGCTCGCCGCCCGCCGCGTCCTACCTGCTGCTGCGCCAGGACGTCCTCACCAACGCCGACTACTGGGAGAGCGAGCCGCGCATCCTCGCCGCCGGTCTCGGCTTCACGGACATCATCGGCGTGCCCGGCCTCGCCGCGGACGACCTCGAGACGCAGCGCCTCGCGGTGCTCGACGCGGGCGGCGCGTGGAACATCGTCGTCACCTCGCAGCCGACCATCCCGCAGCGCGCCTACACCTCGGCCGCGACGCCGCAGGGGGTCGCGAACAGCTACGGCTGGCCGGTCCAGTTCTGCGACGGGCTGCCGATCGAGTTCAGCTGGCCGGTGCGGCCGAGCACGGTCGACGGCAGCGACTTCCGCGTCTTTTTGAACGACGGCACGGTGGTGACGCCGCTCGTCGCGTCGATCAATCCGAACCTCGAGTTCAACGAGCGCTCGACGGTCGTGATCTTCGGCGAGTTCGGCAACCGCCTGGCTCCCGACGAGCCGGGCGCGCGCTACCCGGTGCGCTTCGAGATCATCGCCGACGAGACGCCGCTCGAGCTGATCGGACCGGGCGGGCGCGTCGCCTCCGCGGTCGGCCTGACCTACGGCGACGGCACCGCGCCGCTCACCGCGTACGCCCCGGGCCGCGGACCGACGCTCGTCGCGGCGAAGCTCTCGCGCATGTCGGTCGCCGGCGAGGGCGCCCCGGCCGCGTTCGGCGCGCAGATGCCGAACGACGGCGTCGCGCTCTACGGACCGGACGCCGCCTATCGCCTGCGCATCCTCACCACGGGCGGCTTCTCGCCCGACGGCGTGCGCAGCGTGCTGCCAACCGAGTTCGCACGCTACTTCCGCCTGATCGCGGTCGACGCGGCGGGACGCGAGCACGTCATCGAGGAAGCCGGGCGGAGCTACACCATCGACGGCGGCACGCTCAGCGTGCTCGGTCTCGCCGACCTCGGCGTCGCGCAGAGCAGCTACGACGACGCCTACGTCGAGGACCACGACAACCAGATCGACATCGTGCTCGCGGGCGACGAGGTCGCGATGCGCACGATCCGCCTGGTCGAGATCCCGGCCGCCGACGGCTACTCGCCGTTCTACAACCCGGGCGGTCCGGGCAACGATCCGCAGCCGGGGACGATCTACAGCGAGCCCGGACCGCCGACGCGCCAGCCGGTGACGCTCGCGCTCGACGATCCGATGACCGTCGACTGGCCGCCGCCCGCGCCCTGACCGCGCCCTACTGGTACATGTCGAGCAGCTCGATCACGCCGAGCGCCCGCATCGCGTCGAAGATCGCGCTCTTGATCTCGCGCACCGTCGACATCGTCAGCACCTGCTGCGCGAGGTCGACCGCCGTCGCGTAGGACACCGAGCGGATCAGCTGCTTGATGACCGGGATGAAGAACGGCTCCATGCTGAGCTCGTCGAGCCCGAGACCGAGCAGGACGAGCGTCGCCATGGGATCCGCCGCCATCTCGCCGCACATCGAGATCGGCTTGCCGGCGCCGCGCGCGGCCTGCACGCACTGCGCGATCGTGCCGAGCACGGCCGGGTGCAGCGGCTGGTAGAGCGGGGCAACTTTTCGATTGTTGCGGTCGACCGCGAGCAGGTACTGGATCAGGTCGTTCGTCCCGATCGACAGGAAGTCGCACTCGGCCGCGAGCTGCGGCGCGAGCAGCACCGCCGACGGCACCTCGATCATGATCCCGAGCGGCACGTCGGGGTTGTGCGGCACGCCCTGACGCTCGAGGTCGCGCTTCACGTCGGCGAGCATCTCCTTGACCGTGAGCAGCTCGTCGAGCGACGAGATCATCGGCAGCAGGAGACGCGTCGGTCCGGCGGTCGCGGCCTGCAGGATCGCGCGCAGCTGCTGCTCGAAGAACTCCGGCATCTCGAGCGAGACGCGGATCGAGCGCCAGCCGAGGAACGGGTTGTCCTCGCGCGGGACGTGCAGGTAGGCCGGGTACTTGTCGGCGCCGAGGTCGAGCGTCCGGATCGTCACCGGCTTGCCGCCCATCGCCGTGATGACCTTGCGGTAGATGTCGAGCTGCTCCTGCTCGGTCGGGAACTCGCGGAACGAGATGAACGGGAACTCGGTGCGGTAGAGGCCGACGCCCTCCGCGCCGTGACGCTGCGCGAGCATGACGTCGCCGAGCAAGCCGACGTTGGCGTTCAGCGTCACGCGACGTCCGTCGGTCGTCACCGCCGGCAGGTCGTGCAGCGACTCGAGCTTCTCGTTGAAGGCGCGGTAGTCGCGCTCCATCCGCTGGTACTCGCGGATGACCTCGGGTCCCGGATCGCGGTAGACGACGCCCGCGTTGCCGTCGACGATCACCTCGTCGCCCTCGCGCGTGCTCTCGAGCAGATGCTCGACGCCGACCACGGTCGGGATCTCGAACGACTTCGCGAGGATCGTCGCGTGGGACGTCACGCCGCCGGTCGCGAGCGCGATGCCGCGCAACAGCTTCGGATCGATCTCGGAGAGGTCGGTGAGCGTCAGCTCGCGCGCGATCAGCACGCTGCCGTCGTCGGGGAAGCGGTCGGGGCCGTTGTCGATGCCGAGCAGGATGCGCAGCAGACGCTGGCCGATGTCCTTCACGTCGAGCGCCCGCTCCTGCAGGTACGGGTCCTCGATCGACTCGAAGGCGCCCAGGTAGTCCTCGACCACGCGCCGCACGGCGTACTCCGCGCAGGTCCCTTCCTGGATCAGCGAGCGGACGCGCGCCGAGATCGCGTCGTCGCGCATCATCAGGAGGTAGGCGTCGAAGATCTGGCTCGTCGCCTCGGGCAGGATCTCCTTCATCTTCTCGCGCTGACGCTCGAGGTCGCGGGTCGCGATCTCGAGCGCGCGGTCGAAGCGCGCGACCTCCCCCTCCGTGTCGTCGACCGGACGGTCCTCGATCTCGGCGAACACGATCTGCGGGTGCAGGATGTGCGCGCGGCCGATGCCGAAGCCCGGCGACGCGGCGATGCCGCGCAGGCGCTCGCCCGGGTCGCGGGCCACCGCGCCGGCCGCCGTGCGCGCCGCCTGACGCTCGAACGCCTGCAGCCGGCGGATCGTGTCGAGCATCCGCTTGCGGAAGTCGGCGTGCTCGTGCTCCTGGATCTTGAGGCTGTCGAGCAGACGCGCCTGGACGAGGACGCCCGAGAGCTGGCCCGCGATCGTGCGCAGCAGGCTGATCTCGTCGGCGGTGAACTGGCGACGCCGCAGCGTCTGCACGACCAGCACGCCGAGCGGCGCCCGCCGCTCGAGGACCGGGACGCCGAGGAAGGAGTGGTAGCGCTCCTCGTGGGTCTCCGGGAAGAACTTGAAGCGCGGGTGGACCGGCGCGTCCGGCACCGCGACCGGCTGCATGGTCTCGATCACGAGGCCGGTGAGACCCTCGGAGATCTTCATGCGGACGCGGCCGACCGAGCTGCGCTCGAGGCCGGTCGTCGCCCACAGCGTGAGCGTGGTCGCGCTCTCGTCGAGCAGGTAGACCGAGCACGCCTCGGTGTGCATCCGCTCGGCGACCACCTGCACGACGCTGTCGAGCGTCTCCTGGAGGTTCTCGGACTCGCCGATCAGCGTGCTGACGTGCTCGAGCAGGCGCAGCCCGTGGCGCGAGCGTACGGGTCCGCGCTGTCCCTCGCGCGACCCGCCCTGTCGGGTGCCTGCTCCGCCGACCGCCATGTTCGGAAGGACAGTAGCATGCGACGTACCGGGAATGTCCATGTTCCGTCTTGCGGTTTCGCAACGAGCGCTCGGCGTCTGTGGAGAAGGTGGCGATTCGAGCGTCAAAGGGGTGCATCCCAAATTGGCTCCGGTCGGGTGGATGGTGTAGAGAGCCCGCCGGGGGAGATAGGGCGGAATCGTGGGGCAGCAGGGCCAATCAGTTCGACGACCCTTTCGGACTCTCCTCCTCGGCTTTTCGCTGATCCTGCTGGCCGCGGTCGGTAGCGCGGCCGCGATCCTCTATCGGGAGTTCAACGTCAGCCTGCCGCCAGTCGAGAAGCTGCTCGACTACCGGCCGCCGGTCGCGACCCGCGTGTTCGCGCGCGACGGCACGCTGATCGGCGAGTTCTTCTTCGAGAAGCGCTACCTGACGCCGATCTACAAGATCCCGAAGGCCGTCCAGCTCGCCTTCGTCGCGGCCGAGGACCAGAACTTCTACGACCACGCGGGCGTCGACCTGCAGGGCATCGTCCGCGCCGCGGTGAGCAACTACCAGGCGGGCACCACGCGCCAGGGCGGCAGCACGATCACCCAGCAGGTGGTGAAGTCGCTCCTGCTCACGCCGGAGCGCAGCTACGAGCGCAAGCTCAAGGAGATCGTCCTCGCGCTGCGCCTCGAGCAGCAGCTCACCAAGGAGGAGATCCTCTACCTCTATCTGAACCAGATCTACCTCGGGAACGGCGCGTACGGCGTGCAGGCCGCGGCGCTCGAGTACTTCGGCAAGGACGTCTCGCAGCTCACCCTCGCCGAGGCCGCGCTGCTCGCCGGCCTGCCGCAGGCGCCGAGCCGCTACTCTCCGGTCAAGCACTTCGAGCGCGCCAAGGCGCGCCAGCGCTACGTCCTCGAGCGCATGGTCGAGGACGGCTTCATCACGCCGGACGAGGCCAAGCAGGCGTACGAGGAAAAGATCGTGCTGGCGCGCAAGGAGGCGCCGATCAGCAGCGTCGCGCCGTACTTCGTCGAGCACGTCCGGCGGCTGCTCGAGCAGCGCTACGGCTCGAGCGCGCCCTACCAGCTCGGGCTCGACGTCTACACGACGCTCGACCTCGCGATGCAGCGCGAGGCCGACCGCGCGGTGCGCGAAGGGATCGCCGAGCTCGACGAGCGTCAGGGCTTCCGCGGCCCGCTGCGCCGGCTGCCGGCGCGCGAGTGGAAGGCGCTCGCCGAGCTGCCGACCGACGACGATCCCGGTCTGCCCGAGCCCGGCACGATCCTCGAGGTCGTCGTCCTGCCGGGCAAGAACGGCTCGGTCCGCCGTCGCGACGGCGGGCTCGACGTCCGCTGGGCGAACGGCCGCGCCGTGCTGCCCGCGTCCGGACTGACGCGGGCGTCGGTCGCCGGCTACCAGCCGTCGCCGGGCGACGTGCTCGAGGTGCGCGTGCGCGACGACGGCAAGCAGCGCACGCTCGAGCTCACGACCAACAACGGCACCGAGGGCGCGCTGATCGCGATGGATCCCGCGACCGGCGACGTGCGCGCGATGGTCGGCGGCCTCGACTGGAACCGCAGCCAGTTCAACCGCGCCACGCAGGCCTACCGCCAGCCCGGATCGGCCTTCAAGCCGCTCATCTACGCCGCCGCCATGGACCGCGGCTACACGCCGGCGAGCGTGATCGTCGACGCGCCGGTGTCCTACCGGACGGCCTCCGGCGTCTGGTCGCCGCAGAACTTCGAGAAGAAGTTCTTCGGGCCGACGACGCTGCGCCAGGCGCTCACCAAGTCGCGCAACGTCGTGACCGTCAAGCTGGTGAGCGCGATGGGGCTCAACTACCTGCTGTCGTACCTGCCCCGCTTCGGCTTCAGCCGGCCGTTCCCGAAGAACCTGTCGATCTCGCTCGGCACCGCCGAGGTGACGCTGCTCGAGCTCACCGAGGCGTTCAGCGTCTTCGCCAACCTCGGCATGCGCGTCGAGCCGCGCTTCATCACCAAGATCACCGACGTGCGCGGCGAGCTGATCGAGGAGGCGCCGGTCCTGCGTCGGCCGGCGATCTCGCCCGACACGGCGTACGTGATGACCAGCATCCTGCGGAACGTCGTCGAGCAGGGAACCGGCAAGCGCGCGCAGCTCGATCGTCCGGCCGCCGGCAAGACCGGCACGACCAACGACCAGCGCGACGCCTGGTTCATCGGCTACACGCCGCAGCTCGTGGCCGGCGTCTGGGTCGGCTACGACCAGGAGAAGACGCTCGGCCCGAAGGAGACCGGCGGCCGCGCCGCGGCGCCGATCTGGCGCGCCTTCATGGAGAAGGCGATGGCGAACCAGCCGGTGCTCGACTTCGCGGTGCCGAACGAGGTCACGCTGGTCGCGGTCGACCAGAGCTCGGGACGCCGCGTGGCGCCGGGCTCGGCGGGAGCGGTCTTCCAGGCGTTCAAGCGCGGCACCGAGCCCGCGTTCGTCGAGCCGGAGCCCGAGCCCGCCCCGTCGTGGGAGCCGGAGCCCGAGCCCGAGCAAGCGCCGCCGGGTTACCGGGAGCCGTCGCAGAACGTCGCCCGGGTGCGCGAGCCGCAGCCGCGGGACGACGCGCGGCCGAGCGACCTGCGCGACGCGGCGAGCCGCAGCGAGTGGCGCAGCGGTCCCGCTCCCCTGCCCCCGCCCGACGCGCCGGTGCGCAGCACGGCGTACTACCTCGGCGGGGCGATCGACGGCGTCGCGCGGCGTCAGCGCGCCGCCGCGGGAGCGCGCGAGGTGCCGGCGTCCGCTCCTTCCGGCGCGGCGCGACGTGCACCAGCTCCCGAGCGGGTGTACTAGAAGCTCGAGAGCGCCCGCATCTCGACTCCTCTCGCGAGCGCTCTCGTCGCCGAACGTTGAAGACCGCAATCGTCATCGACCCTCGCTTTCGTGAGCACGACACCGGGCCGGGACATCCCGAGCGTCCGGAGCGCTTGCTCGCGATCGAGGACATGCTGCACGGCTGGTCGGGCTCGCCGCTCGAGCGCGTCGAGCCGCGCGTCGCGAACGACGACGAGATCTGCGCCGCGCACACCGAGGATCTGCTCGAGCGCATCCGCCGCACGCAGGTCACGCCGCGCGCGCGCATCGACGCCGACACCACGACCAGCGCGCGCTCGTTCGAGGTCGCGCTGCTCGCCGCGGGCGGCTTGCTCGAGCTCGTCGACGCGGTCGCGACGCGCGCCTACGCGAACGGCTTCGCGTTCGTCCGCCCGCCCGGACACCACGCGACCGCGTCGCAGGCGATGGGCTTCTGCCTGTTCAACAACGTCGCGGTGGCGGCGCAGCACCTGCGGCGCAAGCACGGCCTCGAGCGGATCGCGATCATCGACTGGGATCTCCACCACGGCAACGGCACCGAGGCGATCTTCTACGACGATCCGTCTGTGCTTTACGTCTCGCTGCACCAGTCGCCGCTCTACCCCGGCACCGGCGCGGCGACCGACATCGGCCGCGGCCCCGGGCTCGGCTACACGATCAACGTGCCGTTCGGCGCCGGCGTCGGCGACGAGGGCTACCTGCGCGCGTTCGCCGAGATCATCGTGCCGGTGCTGAGGCAGTACGCGCCGCAGTTCATCCTGGTGTCGGCGGGCTTCGACTGTCACTGGCGCGACCCGCTCGGCGGCATGCAGGTGACCGAGAAGGGCTTCCTCGGGATGGCGCGCAACCTGATCACGGTCGCCAACGAGGTCGCCGACGGCCGCATCGCCGCGGTGCTCGAAGGCGGCTACGACCTCGACGCGATCCGCAACTCGACCGAGGCCGTGCTCACCGAGCTCGCGCGTCCGGCGCCGCGCAGCGAGCACGACAACGACCGCTCGCCGGCGTTCGACGGCCTGCGGCGCATCCTCGCGCCGCACTGGCACCTCTGAGCCGCTTCGCGGGGAGCGCTCAGAGCGAGCCGAACTGCTTGGCGTAGTCGACCGACAGCCAGCGGCGCGGCGCGACGCGCACGACGATGCTGCCCGCGGCGCTGCCGGTACCGCGCGTCGCCTCGATGTACCGGTCGCCGAACTCTTTCCCGAGGTAGCGGTACGCGAGCGGGCGGACGTGGCGCTCGACGTCGGCGGGCTCGATGGACTCCACGGTGCCCTCGATGCTGACGTACTTGTAGGGCGGCGCCTCGCTCTGCACGCACAGGCTCAGGCAGCCCGCCTGCTCGAGGAGCCGCGCCTTGCGCGACGTCGCGTCGGTGACGAACCACAGCGGCCCGCCGGGCGTGTAGTCGTACCAGATCGGCACCGTGAGGCCGCCGCGCCCCGGCTCCGGGATGTTGATGACGGCGACGTGCACTTGCGCCAGGAACTCTTCTCTCTCGGCCACCGTCATCGCGAGCGACATGGTGAGAACCGATAAAGGCACCGCGCAGCTCAAGCAAACGCGTTTGCCGGGAAACCGACCTTCGGTTAGCGTCGCGGTGATGTTCGGCATCGGCATGCCCGAGCTCGTCGTGATCCTCGTGGTCGCGCTGATCGTGCTCGGGCCGAAGCGCCTTCCGGAGGTCGCACGCGCGCTGGGCAAGGGGCTCGCGGAGTTCCGTCGCGTGACGGGCGAGGTCAACCGCGAGCTCGAGAGCGCGCGCAGCCTGATCGAGCAGGAGGCGCGCGAGCACGAGGCCGCGCGGCGCAAGGCGGAGCGGGCGCGCACCACGATCACCCCCAAGCCCGCCGACGCGACGGTCGCGCGCAGCGACGCGAGCGCCGCGACGCCGAGCGCGGCGACGCCGGACGGCACGACGCCGAGCGCGCCAGCCTCGGACGCAGCGACCTCCAGCGCTCCGGCGACGAACGCCGCGCCCACCACGAGCGCCACGGCCGGCGCGACCGACGTCGCGAGCGCGTCCGCCGGCGCGAGCACCGCCGACGACCCGAGCGCGAGCGCACGCAGCGCCGCGCCCGCCGACGCAACCGCCGCGAAGGCCTGACGGGCCACCGCGCGCGGCGGCAGCCGATTCGCGAGAGACGGGGCGAGCATGGCCGACGTCGAGATGCCGCTGACGGCGCACCTCGAGGAGCTGCGCTGGCGGATCATCAAGTCGCTGCTCGCGATCGCCGTGGGCTTCGCCCTCGCCTACGGCTTCGCCGAGACGTTATTCGAGATCCTGATCGGCCCGGTCACGCGCGCCGCCGGTGATCACCCCGTCAAGCTGATCGGCACCGGGGTCGCCGAGGCGTTCTTCACCAAGCTCAAGGTGTCGTTCATCGCCGGCGTGTTCCTCGCCTCGCCGGCGATCCTCTACCAGGCGTGGCAGTTCGTCGCGCCGGGACTCTACGAGAACGAGAAGCGCTACGTCGTGCCGTTCGTCTTCTTCGGCACGTTCTTCTTCCTCGCCGGCGCGCTGTTCTGCTACGCGTTCGTGTTCGAGGTCGGCTACGGCTTCTTCATCGAGCAGTACGCGACGATCGGCATCGAGCCCACGCTGCGCATCAGCGAGTACCTCTCGTTCAGCGCTCGCTTGCTGCTCGCGTTCGGCGTCACCTTCGAGCTGCCGGTGGTCGCCTTCTTCCTCGCGCGCGTCGGGATGATCGATCACAACACGCTGATCCGCCCGTGGCGCTACGCGCTGATCGGCATCGTCGTGATCGCCGCCGTGCTGACGCCGGGTCCCGACGTCGCCTCGCAGCTCCTGCTCGTCGCGCCGCTCGTCGTGCTCTACGGCGTGAGCATCGGCGTCGCGTACGTGTTCCGGAACGAGCAGGCGCGCGGCGAGGAGCAGGCCGAGCAGGAGAGCGACGAGCCGGCCTGAGCGCCGTCACCCGAGCGACGTCGTTCGAGCGTCAGTCGGCGCCGGCGTCGCGCACCCAGGTCGAGAGGAACCAGTCCTCGGTGCACACGGCGGGCAGCTCCTCGTAGGTGAACGGCCGCGCGCCGCGCTCGCGCACGTCCTCGAGGATCGCCTCGGCCACCTCCACGAAGTCGCGCGGCGCGAGCAGCGCGATCACCACCGTGCCGTCCTTCTGCGTCTCGACGGTGCGCACGATCCCCACGCCCTCGTAGGACTCGAAGAGGAACTTGAAGTAGGCGACCTCCTCGCGCTCGACGCGGAGGACGCGCGCCCACAGCTCGGCGTCGCGCAGCGGCGTCCAGCCCGCGACGGACGGCTCGCGCGGCGCGCTCATCGCTCGCCGAGCAGCCGCCGCAGGAAGCCCGCCGCACCGTCGCCGCCGGGTAGCTTGACGGCGCGCGCCGTCGCCTCGGCGACGTAGTCGTTCGACGGCTTGCTGCGCAGCTTCGGATAGTGCCCGCGCACCGAGATCGGGATGCGGATCTGCTCGCCGGAGCGCGCCAGCACCTCGAGGATGCCCGCACCCGAGACCAGCGAGCGGCTCGCGCTCTCGGAGAGCACGAGGTGTCCCTTGAGCTCCGTCTCGCCGTCGAACGCGATGCGGCCGCGCGCGTCGATCGTGTAGTCGCGCGACTCGAGGCGCAGATCGGCGATCAGGATCCTGCCCTGCTCGAACGCTCCCTGGACGTCGAGCGCGACGATCTCGCTGGTCGGGGCGAGCAGCTCGGGCACGCGCTCGCGGGCGCGGCGGTCGACGGCCTCCTTGAGACGCGGCACGGCGTCGAGGCTGTCGAGCGTCGCGCGCGCGACGTTGAGCCCGGGCAGCGAGCCGTTGCCGAGACGCGCCTCGAAGCTGCCCGACAGGTTGGCGAGCACCGCATCGACGTTCGCGCCCGTGCTGGCGAGACGCGCCCGCCCCGCGAACGTGCCGCTACCGCCGTCCGCCTCGCCGAAGAGCTGCATCAGCCCGGCGAGCTGCACGCCGTTCCACTCGGGCTCGAGCGCGATCGCGAACGCGCCGTCCTCGGTGCGCGACACCTCGCCGTGCGCGGCGAGCGTGCCGCCGAGGCCGCTCACCTGCAGGTTGCGGATCCGCGTCTGCTCCTTGCCGATCACGGCGTCGAGCGACACGGCGTCGAGCGAGGCGCCGTTGCGCGTGAGGTGCGCGCCGCTCACGCGCACGTCGAGCGGCCGCTCCACGAGCCCCGCGACCTCGACCACGGCGCTGCCGAGCCCGCCGTCGGGGCTCGCCACCTCGGAGACGCGCAGCGTGCCGAGCAGTCCGGTGCCGTCGTGCGACAGCGCGAGGTCGAGGCTCGCGCCGCCGAGCGTCACGCGCTCGTCGCGCTCGCCGAGCTCGAGCCGACCCGCGACCACGCGTAGGTCGGTCGCGACGCCGTCGAGCCCGGGCGTGACGCGCCCCTCGAAGGTCAGCGGCCCGCGCGGGTCCGCCACCTTCAGCGCCGGCACCCAGGCGGCGAGCCGGCTCGCGTCGAGCCCCTCGACCGTGAGGACGAGCGGCTGCTGTCCCGCGTCGGGAGGGACGGGAGCGGAATCGGGTCGGGTCGCCGTCAAGCGCAGACCTTCGCTCTCGACGCTCGCGCCGTCGACCGCGAGGCCGAAGTCGCCCGCGCGCAGCTCGAGGTCGACGTCGAAAGGCGTCCCCGGCGCCTTCACGACCCAGCCGTTCGCGGCGTGCAGCGAGGCCTCGTCCGCATCCAGCATGAGGCGTCCCGCGGCGCGGGTCGGCGGCCATCCGACCGGCATCTCGGCGACGACGTGCGCGCGGACGTCGCCCGCGAGCTCGATCCCGAACGGCACGTCGCCGCGCAGCAGCGCGATCACCTCCGGCAAGCGGTGCCCGGCGAGGCTGCGCGCCGCGACCTCGAGACGCGCGCGATCTTCGGGCTTCGCGTCGCGCGGCACGACGACGAAGCCCTCGACGTTCTCCTCCGGTCCGCCGAGCGCCTGCGCGTTGAAGTCCATGCGGTACGCGTCGTCGCCCCGGCGCAGGAGCGCGTTGACGGCCCTGATCTCGAGCTCGCCGAGCCCCGGGATCGCGCGGTCGCTGTACAGCACGCGCGCGTTGCGCACGCGGACCGAGTCGATCACCACCTCGGCCGCGGGGCGGGCCATCGCGCTCGTCCGTCCCGGCGCGACCCGCTCGCGCACCGGCGTCGCGCCGACGTTCCAGCCGCCGTCGACGCCGCGCACGACGTAGATCACCGGCGACACGAGCCGCACCTCGGTCACCACCACCTTGCCGCGCAGCAGCGGCAGGAACGCGACCTGCAGACGCGCCTCGTCGATCCGCGCGAGGTCGCCCGGTCCGTACGGCGAGCGGTCGGGGATCTCGACGCCGTGCGCGGTGACGCCCGGCGGCCACCACGACACCGACACGCCGTCGGCCGCGAGCGGCAGGCCGACCGCCTCGCCGACCGCGGCGACGAGCTCGTCGCTGCGGCTCTCGAGCACCGTGCGGATGCGGAACAGCGCGAGCGTCACGACGCCGGCGACGAGCAGCACGGCGAGCGCCCCGAGCGCGAGCCAGCGTGACCGACTTCCGCGCCTCACGCGCGCGCGTCCTTTCGTCGGCTGCGCGCGCGGCGCGCGTCCTCTCGCGGCCGGGCGCTCACTCGAACTCCTGGAAGTTCGCCGCGCGCCACACGCCGCCCTCCTCTTCCCGCACGGTGACCAGCGCGCGGCGCTGCGTCTGGTCGCCGCCGTCGAAGGTGATGGTCAGCTCGTAGAGGAAGCCGCGGCGGTCGCGGTTCGAATCCTGCTGCTCGAGAAAGCGGTAGTGGACGCGCGGCCGCGCCGCGTCCTCGGCCGGCTCCATGCCCTCGAGCAGCTTCATGCTGCGCTCGACCTTCTCGCGGGCGAGCCCGACGGCGTCGTCGTGCGCCGCGCGAAGGTTGATCTCGACGTAGTAGTGATCGATGAAGCGCTCGGCCGCGGCACGCGCCGGGTCGTCGCTCGTGCATCCCGACGTCGCGAGCAGGACCGCGGCGCCCCTCAGGAAGGCGCGGCGGCTCGTCCGCTCAGGGCTTGCGGAACAAGGCTTCCAGAGCCGCACGTGCGTCCTCGCTTCCCGATCCTCGGCCGGCGATCCCGCCGACGGCGCCAAGCGCAAAATACTCACAAAAGTTCGCGCGCTCCTTGTCGACCACCCGCTCCGCCGACGGCTCGCGGCAGTCGTTGTGCATCCCGGGCGCGTAGAATGCGCAGTTGCGGCAGACGCGCACGTCCTCGCCGCACGACGCACACACGTCGTGTCGCGCCGGGCGACCCGCCGGAAGCGGCGCGCCACAGCGATGGCAGCACGGCACGGCCGTTGGCGTCGGCATTCCCCGCGGTGGTAACACAGGCCCGGCGAAGGGGACAGCGCGACGCGCGGTCCCCCGGGGGAGGTGCCGGATGGCGGAGCACGAGGAGGAGCGGCCGGACGAGCTCGATCCGGGCGTCGCGGCGTACCTCGAGCACCTGCGCGTCGAGCGCCGCGCCTCGCGCCACACGCTGCGCGCCTACCGCACCGAGCTCGCCCGCCTGGTCGAGGACCGGGGCGGCGCGCCGGTCGACTGGTGCGCGGTCGACGCCGACGCCCTGCGCCGCTTCCTCGCCGACCGCGGGGCCACCGTGGGCCGGCGCTCGCTCGGGCGCACGGTCGCCGTGCTGCGCAGCTTCTTCGCCTTCCTGAAGCGGCGCGGGACGATCGAGGCGAGCCCCGCCGCGACGCTGCGCACGCCCCGCTTCACCCGCACGCTGCCGCGCTTCGTCTCCGAGCGCGACCTCGCGCGCGTGCTCGATCCCGAGCGGCCGATCGGCGATCGGCGCGCGGCCCGCGACGCGGCGCTGCTCGAGGTGCTCTACGGCAGCGGTCTGCGGGCGAGCGAGGTGGTCGCGCTCGACTGGCGCGACGTGTCGCTCGCGCAGCGCCAGGTCCACGTCCGCGCCGGCAAGGGCAACAAGGACCGCATCGTGCCGCTGACCAGCGCCGCGCGCGCGGCGCTCCAGGCCCTCGCCGACGTCAGCGGCGGCCGCGCCGCGGGCAGCGAGCCCGTGTTCCGCAACCTGCGCGGCACGCGCCTCGACGTGCGCAGCGTCGCGCGCATCGTCGCACGCGCGATGCGCGACGCCGGCGTCGAGCCGGTCAATCCGCACGCGCTGCGGCACAGCTGCGCGACGCATCTGCTCGACGGCGGCGCCGACCTGCGCTCGATCCAGGAGCTGCTCGGCCATGCGAGCCTCGCGACGACGCAGCGCTACACGCACGTGAGCCTGAAGCAGCTGCGGGCGGCGTACCAGCGCTTCCACCCGCGCGCCTGACGCGCGCCTCCGCCGCCGCGGCGGTACGCCGCGCCCATCGACAAGCCGAAGGCGGATCCGTAGACAGAAAAGGGTGAGCGAGTCGCGCGAGCCGGTGTTCCATTCGACGACCATCCTGGCGGTCCGGCGCGGCAACAGAGCCTGCGTCGCCGGCGACGGCCAGGTGAGCTTCGGCGCGACGGTGCTGAAGCACGGCGCCCGCAAGGTGCGCCGCCTCTACCGCGATCAGGTGATCGCCGGCTTCGCCGGCGCGTCGGCCGACGCCTTCACGCTGTTCGAGCGCTTCGAGCAGAAGCTCGAGGAGTACCGCGGCCAGCTGCGGCGCGCGGCGGTCGAGCTCGCGAAGGACTGGCGGACCGACCGCGCACTGCGCCGGCTCGAGGCGATGCTGCTGACGGTCGACGCCGAGCAGGCGCTGGTGATCTCCGGCACCGGCGACGTGATCGAGCCCGATCCGCTGCCGGGCGGCGACGTCGCGATCGCGATCGGCTCGGGCGGCAACTTCGCGCTCGCCGCGGCGCGCGCGCTGCTCGCGCACACCACGCTCGACGCCCGTCAGATCGCCGAAGCGGCGATGCGGACAGCGGCCGAGATCTGCATCTACACGAACGACGCGCTGGTGATCGAAGAGATCGCCGGCCGCACGGAAACGACATGAACGCGAACGATGCCGAGGGCGCGCTGGTGCTGAGCGGCAGCGCGCGAAGCACGGGCGACGACGACGCCACGACGGCGGCCGTCGCGATGACGCCGCGCGAGGTGGTTTCCGAGCTCGACCGCTACATCGTCGGTCAGCGCGCGGCGAAGCGCGCGGTCGCGATCGCGCTGCGCAACCGCTGGCGACGTCAGCAGGTGCCGCCCGAGCTGCGCGACGAGATCATCCCGAAGAACATCATCATGATCGGCCCGACCGGCGTCGGGAAGACCGAGATCTCGCGGCGGCTCGCTCGGCTGACGAGCGCGCCGTTCATCAAGGTCGAGGCGTCGAAGTTCACCGAGGTCGGCTACGTGGGGCGCGACGTCGAGTCGATCATCCGCGACCTGGTCGAGGTCGCGATCAACATGGTGCGGCACGAGGAGCGCGAGAAGGTCTCGCTGCGCGCGCGCGAGGCCGCCGAGGATCGCCTGCTCGACCTGCTGCTCCCGCCGCGCTCGATCGGCATGGGACCGGCGGTCGAGGAGGAGTCGGCGAGCGCGACCCGCGAGAGGCTGCGCAAGAAGCTGCGCGCCGGAGAGCTCGACGCACGTCAGGTCGAGATCGAGCTCGCCGAGCAGGTGATGCCGAGCATCGAGGTGATGACGCCGCAGGGCATGGAGGAGGTCGGCTTCAACCTCAAGGAGATGTTCTCCAACCTCCTGCCGAAGAAGACCAAGCGGCGGAAGATGAGCGTCCCCGACGCGCTCGCGGCGCTCACGCAGGAGGAGGCGACGCGGCTCGTCGACATGGAGAAGGTCGTGCGCGAGGCGATCCGGCGGGTCGAGACCTCGGGCATCGTCTTCCTCGACGAGATCGACAAGATCGCCGGCCGCTCGCACACCGGCGGACCCGACGTGTCGCGCGAGGGCGTGCAGCGCGACCTGCTGCCGATCGTCGAGGGCTCGACCGTCAACACCAAGCACGGCCCGGTGCGCACGGATCACATCCTGTTCATCGCGTCCGGCGCCTTCCACATCGCGAAGCCGTCGGACCTGATCCCCGAGTTCCAGGGCCGCTTCCCGATCCGCGTCGAGCTCGAGCCGCTCACGCAGGAGGACTTCGTGCGCATCCTGACGGAGCCGAAGAACGCGCTGATCCGTCAGTACGCGGCGCTGCTCGCGACGGAAGGCGTCGAGCTGCGCTTCTCCGACGAAGCGGTGGCCGAGATCGCGCGCATCGCGGCGCTCGCCAACGAGCGCACCGAGAACATCGGCGCGCGCCGCCTGCACACGGTGCTCGAGCGGCTGCTCGACAAGCTGATGTTCGACGCGCCCGACATGCGCGGGCAGAGCGTGACGGTGACCGGCGAGATGGTGCGCGCCGAGCTCGATCCGATCCTGGCGAGCGAGGACCTGTCGCGCTTCATCCTCTGATCTCGCGCGACGTCGGACCCGACCGAGCCCGCCCTGCCCCGTCCGGCACGTCCGGCCATTGACAGGCGGCCCCGCAGGGCGTGTACGGTCCCCTCGTGGCGCTCTACCCGTCGAGCCGCGGCACCCTGCTGATCGCGGCGCTGCTGCTGCTCACGCTCGGCTTCGCCGGCGTGTGGATCATCGAGGCCGCGCAGACCGAGGGCAATCCGTGGCGGATCCTGCCCTACTTCCTGATCGCCGCGGGCGTCGTGCTGGCGGTCGGCTTCGTCTCCCTGCTCGTGTCGAGCAGGCGCTGAGCGGGATGCCGCGGGCTCAGGCCCGCATCACGACGTCGAGCTGACCGCGGTGGTGCTGCGTCTCGACCGACACGTCCTGGCCGCGGCCGCTCAGCAGCACGTCGACCGAGGCGTCGCCGACGCGCAGGTGCGAGATCCGCACCTGTTCCACGAACGGCGGCAGCGTCGGCTGCGTCAGCACGATGCGCCGCTCGCTCGCCTCGAACGAGATGCCGAGGCAAGCCTGCAGGAGCTGGAACACGGCGCCCGTCGCCCAGGCCTGCGGCGAGCACGCGACCGGGTAGAGCGTCGGCCCCTCGCCTTGGCGGCGCACGAAGCCGCAGAACAGCTCGGGCAGGCGGCGCAGCTCGATGAAGGCGGACGCGTCGAACAGCGCCGAGAAGATCTTCATCGCGTGCTCGTGGCAGCCGTTGCGCGCGAGCCCGAGCGCGATCAGCGCGTTGTCGTGCGGCCACACCGAGCCGTTGTGGTACGACATCGGGTTGTAGCGCGACTCGCCGCGCGCCACCGTGCGCACGCCCCAGCCGGAGAACATGTCGTCGGCGAGCAGCACGTCCGCGACCCGGCGCGCGCGCTCGGGCGACGCGATGCCGGAGAACAGCACCTGGCCCGCGTTCGAGGCCTTGACGCGGCACTGGCGCTTCGCGCCGTCGAGCGCGATCACGTAGGTCCCGAGCTCGTCGTTCCAGAACGCCTGCTCGAACCGCTCGCGTAGCGCGTCGGCCTTCGCGTCGAGCTCGCTCGCCCGCGTCCGATCACCGAGCACGCCCGCGAGGCGCGCGCCCGCACGCCACGCCGCGTACGCGTACGCCTGCACCTCGGCGAGCGCGATCGGGCCCTCGGCGAGCTCCCCGTCGGCGTGGAACACGGCGTCCGACGAGTCCTTCCAGCCCTGATTGACGAGCCCCCGGCCGTGGCTGCGGTACTCGAGGAAGCCGTCGCCGTCGGGATCGCCGTAGGTCGCCATCCAGCGCATCGCGGCCTCGAGGTTCGGCCACAGGCGCTCGATCGACTCGCGGTCGCCGGTGCGCTGGTAGTACTCGCCGGCGAGCAGGACGAAGAGCGGCGTCGCGTCGACCGTGCCGTAGTAGCGGCCGAACGGGATCTCGCCGAGCGCCGCCATCTCGCCGCCGCGCACCTCGTGCACGATCTTGCCCGGCTCCGCCTGCCGCTCCTCGGAGACTTCCTGCGCCTGCAGGGCGGCGAGCGACCGCAGGACGCCGCGGGCGAGCTGCGGGCTCGTGAGCAGCGTCTGCCACGCGGTGACCAGCGAGTCGCGGCCGAACAGCGTGCCGTACCAGGGGATGCCGGCGAGCGGGTAGATGCCGTGCGGCGTGCGCGCGAGCATCATGTGCAGATCGGCGGCGGCGCGGCTGAGCCAGGCGTCGAGCTGCGGGTTCGAAGTGCTGACCCGCGCGTCCTGCTCGAGCGACTGACGTCGCGTCGCGTGCGCCCACGCCCACGCGTCGTCGTGCGTCGGCGCCTCGCGCTTCGTGTCGCGACCGATGTGCGTGATGACGCGCGTCCGCAGCGTGAGCTCGCCGCGCGGCCGCAGGTGCACCTCCCACTCGGCGGCGCCGGTGTCGAGCCGCGCCGGCGGCGGCTCGAACTGGAGACGCGTCGTGCGCCGCACGCCGTCGAGACCGTCGTACGCGAGCTCGACGGTGTCGGCGGAGAGCACGGTGGCGAACGCGCGGCCGCGCTGCTTCCGCTGCACGCCGCGCACCTCGAAGATGTCGGCGAAGTCGGCGGCGAAGCCGAGACGCACCGTCACCTGCGCGTCCTGCAGACCGAAGCTGCGCACGCGCAGCGCCTGGTAGAGGCAGCCGTCCCAGAGGAACAGCGAGCGGTGCAGGTGGATGGTGTCGGCGGGGACGGCGATGCCGTTGCCGGGCAGATCCGGATTCGCGAGGTCGACGGCGAGCGCCGTGTTGTCGTCGCGCACCGCCGAGCTCAGCAGCAGCGCGCGCTCGTTCGCGAACGACAGCTCGAAGCCGCTCAGGAACCGCGTCCCGTCGCGGTAGAGCCCCTGCTCGCCGAGCCGCCCGAGGCGATGCATGTCGCCGTAGCGGTCGAACACGGCGAAGGACACGCCATCCGCGAGGACCCGCGTGCGGTCGTCGACGCGCGAGGAGGTCGAAAGGATGTAGTACTGGTCCTCGACGCGGATGACGTCGGCACGCGTGCCGTCCCCCATCGACACCTCACCTCATGCAGCTCATGCAGCGAGCGTGGTCCGCCTGTCGCGAGCGATCAAACGCTTGTAGATCTCGACGTACTCCCGAGCCATGCGCTCGGCGCTGAAGCGCTTCTCGAACACCGTCCGACACGTGCGACGGTCGAGCTGGTCGAGACGTCCGACCGCACGCACCGCCTCGTCGATGTTTTCGACGACGAAGCCCGTCACGCCTTCGTCGATCACCTCGGGGACCGACCCGCGTCGGAACGCCACCACGGGCGTACCGCACGCCATCGCTTCGATCATCACCAGGCCGAAGGGCTCGGGCCAGTCGACCGGGAACAGCAGCCCGATCGCGTTGCCGAGAAAGCGTCCCTTGTCACCGTCACCGATCTCCCCGACATACTCGATCCCCGGTTGATCGAGCAACCGGGCGATCTGCGTTTCGAAGTACTCGCGGTCGGCGCGGTCGACCTTGGCGGCGATCTTCAGCGGGATTCCGGCGCGACGCGCGATCTCGATCGCGCGGTCGACGCCCTTCTCCGGCGAGATGCGGCCGAGGAACGCCAGGTAGCCGTCGGAACGCTCGTTGAACGGATGCAGGTCCTTGGGCAAGCCGTGGTAGACGGTGCCCACCCAGTTCGCGAACGGCAGCGGCTCGCGCTGCGCGTCGGAGATCGAGACCAGCGGCGCGTCGAAGTAGCGCCGGAAGATCGCCCCCACCTCGGGAAGGTCGAGGCGTCCGTGCATGGTGGTCACGGTCGGCACCTGCTCGCGCTCGGCGAGCGGCAGGTGCAGGTAGTCGATGTGGAAGTGGATGACGTCGAACTGATCCGCGAGGGCGAAGGCACGGTCGGCGAGCAGCATGTGGTACGGCTCGGCGGCGTGCACGCCCGCCAGCCGCAGGGCCTCCGGCACGCCGGCGACCAGACGGGCGGCGGTGCGGGAGTCGCCGCTGGCGAACAGCGTCACGTCGTGTCCCAAGCGGACCAGCTCCTCGGTGAGATAGGAGACGACCCGCTCGGTGCCGCCGTAGAGCTTGGGCGGCACTGCTTCGATCAGGGGTGCAACCTGCGCAATCCTCATCTCGCCTCTCTCCGAAAATTGCTCGCCCGCAGCCGAGCCGCGCCGGCGCGGACTGCGAAAAGCTAAGCTCGACCCCTCGAGGCGCAAGGGTTTCCCGCGCGGCGCGGGAGCGCGCGGTGCCGTGGGCGCGGCGTCGTCGGAGGCGCTCGCCGGGGACGCCGCGATCACCGCGCGCCGACGCCCTCGGGCCCGTCCCCGGGGGCGTCCGGCGCCGGCGGGCCCGCCTCAGGTGTCGTCGCGCTCGGGCGCGGGCCGCTGCTCCTCGGCGCGGCGCAGGGCGTCGGCGAGCGACGCCATCGCGCGCGCGACGCTCGCCCCGCAGGTGCGTGCGACCTCGTCGCCGCAGCGTACGAAGGCGCCGTCGCGCTCGTAGCCGTCGCCGATGCGGGCGAGCGCGGCGAGCTCCGCGATGCGGGTCATCGTCTCCGGATCGTCGAGGCCGCGCACGCGCGCCGAGTCCGCGACGACCGCCGCGGCGCCGTCGAGGGCGCGGCAGAACGCCTCGACCTCGGCGCAGCACACCAGGTCGTCGACCGGCGCGCTCCCGCCGGCGCGGCGCTCGAGCGCGTCGTCGGCCGCCGCTGCGGGGACGGCGGCCGCGAGCGCGCCGAACATGCACCAGACGCGTCGGCGCCTCCGCCTCGCGTGGACTCCGCGGTGTCGCGTCGCGTGCCTCCTTTCGCGCTTGCCGGTAAGCGCGAAGGCACGCGTGTCAAGCGGTCGCTTGCTGCGTCCAGCGGAGCGCGACCGCGGCGTGCATCGCGATGCCGGTCGCCATCGCGTCCTCGTCGAGCACCATGCGGTTCGAGTGGTTCGGGGCGGGGCGAGAGACGCCCTGCGGACGCACGCCGAGGAACACCATCGCGCCCGGCAAGCGGTCGAGGACGTAGGAGAAGTCCTCCGCGCCCATGAACGCGTTCGGCAGCTCGATCGCGCGACGCTCGCCGAGCAGGTCGCGGGCGACGCCGAGGGTGAAGCCGGCGAAGTCGCGGTCGTTCGCCGTGACCGGGTAGCCCTCCCAGAGCTGCAGCTCGGCGCTCGCGCCGTGCGCGCGCGCGATGCCCTCGATCAGACCGCGCAGGTCGCCGACCACCTGCTTGCGCGTCGCCTCGGACACGGTGCGGATCGTGCCGCGCATGGTCGCGACCTCGGGGATGACGTTGAACGTCGTCCCGGCCTTGATGTGGGCGACCGTGATCACCGCCGGCTCGAAAACGTTCACGCGGCGGGTGACGTAGGTCTGCAGCGCCTGCACGATCTCGCAGGCGATCGGGATCGGGTCGAGCGCGTCGTGCGGCATCGACGCATGCCCGCCGCGCCCGCGGATCGTCACCGCGAAATCGTCGTTCGACGCGAGCAGCGCGCTCGGCCGGGTGGCGATCGTGCCGGCGCGGATCGTCGGCACGACGTGGATCGCGAACGCCGCGCACGGCGGGTGCTCGCGGTCGAGCAGCCCCTCCTCGAGCATCACGCGGGCGCCGAAGTGCCCCTCCTCGCCGGGCTGGAACATGAACATCACCCGACCCGCGAGGTCGTCGCGACGGCGCGCGAGCAAGCGGGCGGCGCCGGCGAGCATCGCGACGTGCGCGTCGTGACCGCAGGCGTGCATGCGCCCGTCGACCGCCGAGGCGAACTCGAGCCCGGTGTCCTCGTGCAGCGGCAACGCGTCCATGTCGCCGCGCAGGAGGATCGTCGGGCCGGGCTTGCCGCCGGTGAGCGTCGCCAGCACCGACGTCGTGCGCCGCCCGGTCTCGATCTCGAGCGGCAGACCGTCGAGCGCTTCCAGCACCGCCTGCTGCGTCGCCGGCAGCTCGAGCCCGAGCTCGGGGTTGCGGTGCAGGCGACGGCGCAGCGCGACGGCGTCCGGGAGCAGCTCCTGCGCTTCCTCGATCAAGCCCTGGTCGATCACGGCGGGCGATCATTCCACAACCGTGGCGCAGGGCAACCGCACGCGTCGTCCGATCGTGAAAACGTCGGCCGCTCGCGCGCGGCGCCAAGCGGCCGCGGAAAGTTGCGTTCGGCGACCTGGTTACGTATCCGCGCGACGTGACCACGGCGAAGCCGATCGACCAGGCGGAGGTCCTGCTCGAAGCCCTCCCCTACATCCGGCGCTTCGCGGGCAAGACGGTCGTCATCAAGTACGGCGGCCACGCGATGACGGACGACGCGCTGAAGCAGGCCTTCGCGCGCGACATCGTGCTGCTCAAGTACGTCGGCATCCACCCGGTCGTGGTGCACGGTGGCGGACCGCAGATCGACAAGATGCTGTCCGACCTCAACATCAGCTCGACGTTCGTGCGCGGCATGCGCGTCACCGACGCCAACACCATGCGCGTCGTCGAGATGGTGCTGGCGGGCGAGATCAACGGCCAGATCGTGTCGATGATCAACCTCGCCGGCGGCAAGGCGGTCGGCTTCTCGGGCAAGGACGGCAACCTGATCGTCGCGCGCCGCGCCAACTCCGAGAACGGTGACCTCGGTCAGGTCGGCGAGGTGATCGGCGTCAACCCGGAGCTCGTGCAGGCGCTGCAGCAGCAGGACTTCATCCCGGTGATCGCGCCGGTCGCGGCGAGCCCCAAGGGCGAGAGCCTGAACATCAACGCCGACATCGCGGCGGGCAAGATCGCGGAGGCGCTCGAGGCGGAGAAGCTGCTGCTGCTCACCGACGTCGAGGGCATCAAGGACGCGAACGGCGAGCTGATCCGCACGCTGTCGACCAGCGAGGCGCGCCGCCTGATCGCGGAGGGCGTGGTCAACAAGGGCATGATTCCCAAGGTCGAGTGCTGCCTCGAGGCGCTGCGCGGCGGCGTCAAGAAAGTCCACGTGATCGACGGCCGCGTGCGCCACGCGGTCCTGCTCGAGCTGTTCACCGACCAAGGCGTCGGCACCGAGGTGCGGCGCGACAGCCCGAGCGACGTCACCGTCAAGCGCGCGGCGAACGCGCGGAGCGAGCAGTGAAGCCGGCGTCGAGCCCGACGGCAGCCGCTGCCGGCGGCAGCGCCGAGATCATCGCGCGCAGCCGCAAGGCGCTCGTGCCGGTGTACGCGCGCACCGAGATCGCGTTCGTCCGCGGCGAGGGCGCGGTGCTGTGGGA
Source organism: Candidatus Binatia bacterium (assembly GCA_036563615.1). Taxonomy (NCBI): domain Bacteria; phylum Candidatus Binatota; class Binatia (SeqCode); species Binatia bacterium. The sequence goes on along the minus strand of DATCMB010000006.1, from coordinate 899,221 downwards.
CGCGGACGGAAGACGCGTGCTCGACTTCTTCTCGAGCATCCTCTGCACCAACCTCGGCCACTGCCACCCGAAGGTGACCGAGGCGATCTCGCGTCAGGCGGCGACGCTCGTGCACGTCTCGAACCTGCACTACAGCGAGCCGCAGATGCGCCTCGCCGAGCTGCTGTGCGAGCTCTCGTTCGGCGAGCGCGTCTTCCTCTGCAACAGCGGCGCGGAGGCGAACGAGGCGGCGCTCAAGGCGGCGCGGCGCTACGGGCACGCGAACGGCGGACGCTTCGAGGTGCTGACGACGCTGGGCTCGTTCCACGGCCGCACCTTCGCGACCATCGCCGCGACCGGACAGGAGAAGGTGCGGCGCGGCTTCGAGCCGCTGCTGCCGGGCTTCCGCTACGTGCCATTCGGTGACGCCGCCGCGATGGAAGCGGCGATCGGCAAGGACACGGTCGCGATCCTGGTCGAGCCCGTGCAGGGCGAGGGCGGCGTCAACGTGCCGCCGCCGGGCTACTTCAAGGCGCTGCGCGAGATCTGCGACCGCCACGACCTGCTGCTGATGCTCGACGAGGTGCAGACCGGCTGCGGCCGCACCGGCACGCTGTGGGCGTACGAGCAGATGGGCTGCGTGCCCGACGTGATGACGCTCGCGAAGTCGCTCGGCAACGGCGTTCCGGTCGGCGCCATGGTGTGCAACGCGCGCGCGGCGTCGGGGCTCGACCTCGGCGCGCACGGCTCGACCTTCGGCGGCAACTGCCTGACCAACGCCGCCGCGGTCGCGACGCTCGAGGTCCTGTCCGACGGTCAGACGCTGCCGCGCGCGCGTGCGGCGGCGCAGCGCCTGCGCGCCGGGCTCGAGAAGCTGCACCAGCAGCATCCCGAGCGCGTCGAGCAGGTGCGCGGCCTCGGGCTGCTCCTCGGCATGGTGCTGCGCGACGCGGATCTCGCCAAGGACGTCGCGGTGAAGGCGCTCGCGGACGGCCTCCTGATCAACGTCACCGCCGAGCGCGTGCTGCGCATCGCGCCGCCGCTCGTCGTCACCGACGCCGAGATCGACGAGGGTCTCGCGATCCTCGGGAGGGCGCTCGCAGCATGAAAGTCGATTTCGTCTCGCTCGCCGACTTCTCGCGCGAGGACGTCGAGTCGATGCTCGACGACGCCGACCGCCTGAAGGCGGAGCTGCGCGCCGGCAAGGGCGCGCGTCCGCTCGTCGGGCGCACGCTCGCGATGATCTTCGAGAAGCCGAGCCTGCGCACGCGCGTCACCTTCGAGACCGGCATCAAGCAGCTCGGCGGCGCGTCGGTCTACCTCGCGCCGGAGGACATCCGCCTCGGCGAGCGCGAGACGGTGGCCGACATCGCGCGCAACCTGTCGCGCTGGGTGGATCTGATCGTCGCGCGCACGTTCGCGCACCGCTCGCTGCTCGAGCTCGCGCAGCATGCGACGGTGCCGGTGATCAACGGCCTCACCGACCTGCTGCACCCCGCGCAGGTGCTCGCCGACCTGATGACGCTGCGCGAGAAGCGCGGCGACCTCTCGAAGCTGACGGTCGCGTTCATCGGCGACGGCAACAACGTCGTGAACTCGTGGCTCAACGCGGCGGCGCTCTTCGGGCTGCGCTTCCGCCTCGCCTGCCCGCCGGGCTACGAGCCCAACCGCGAGATCCTCGAGCGCGCGCAGCGCATGCAGCCGGGCAAGATCGAGATCCTGCACGATCCGGTCGAGGCGGCGCGCGGCGCCGACGCGATCTACACCGACACCTGGGTCAGCATGGGCCAGGAGGCGGAGACGCAGGTGCGTCGCGTCGCGTTCGCGGGCTACCAGGTCAATGCGGCGCTCTTGCAGCACGCGCGCGAGGACGTGCTGGTGATGCACTGCCTGCCCGCGCACCGCGGCGAGGAGATCACCTCCGACGTCCTCGACGGTCCGCACTCGGTCGTCCTCGACCAGGCGGAGAACCGGCTGCACGCGCAGAAGGCCGTCATGGTGTGGCTCAGCAACCGCTCGCGGCCGGACGCCTGACGTCCGGCAATTCCGCAGCGGTCTCCGGAGCAGAAGTGAGCAAGCAGAACGTCAAGAAGATCGTCCTCGCCTACTCGGGCGGGCTCGACACGTCGGTGATCCTCGGCTGGCTGCGTCACGAGTACCAGGCCGAGGTGATCGCCTTCTGCGCCGACGTCGGCCAGGGCGAGGAGCTCGCCCCGGTCGAGGAGAAGGCGCGCGCGAGCGGCGCGTCGCACGTCGTCATCGAGGACCTGCGCGAGGACTTCGCTCGCGACTACGTTTTTCCGATCCTGCGCGCCAACGCCCTCTACGAGGGCACCTACATGCTCGGCACCTCGATCGCGCGCCCGCTGATCGCGCGTCGTCAGGCCGAGGTCGCGCTCGAGCACGGCGCGGACGCGGTCGCCCACGGCGCGACCGGCAAGGGCAACGACCAGGTGCGCTTCGAGCTCACCTTCGCCGCGATCGCGCCGCAGCTCAAGATCATCGCGCCGTGGCGCGAGTGGACGTTCGAGGGCCGCAACGACCTCATCGCCTACGCCGAGCAGCACCGCATCCCGATCCCGGTCAGCAAGGAGAAGCCGTACTCGTCGGACCGCAACCTGCTGCACATGAGCTTCGAGGGCGGCATCCTCGAGGATCCGTGGCGCGAGCCGTACGACGACATGTTCGTCCTCACGACGTCGCCCGAGAAGGCGCCGGACGAGCCGCAGTACGTCGAGATCGAGTACGAGAAGGGCGATCCGGTCGCGGTCGACGGCGAGCGGCTCTCGCCGGCGAAGCTGCTCGAACGCCTGAACGAGATCGGCGGCCGGCACGGCGTCGGGCGGGTCGACATGGTCGAGAACCGCTACGTCGGCATGAAGTCGCGCGGCGTCTACGAGACGCCGGGCGGCACGATCCTGCACGTCGCGCACCGCGCGGTCGAGTCGCTGACCATGGACCGCGAGGTGATGCACCTGCGCGACTCGCTGATCCCGCGCTACGCCGAGATGGTCTACAACGGCTACTGGTTCGCGCCCGAGCGCGAGATGCTGCAGGCCGCGATCGACGACGCGCAGAAGACCGTCACCGGCACGGCGCGCGTCAAGCTCTACAAGGGCAACGTGATCGTCGTCGGGCGCAAGGCCGAGCGCTCGCTGTTCGATCCGGGCATCGCGAGCTTCGATCAGGCGGGCGGCTACCGTCAGGCGGACGCGACGGGCTTCATCGCGCTCTCGGGTCTGCGTCTCAAGCTGCGCAAGCTGAAGCAGGGCTGAAGCGTGACGCGTGCGGCGCGGCGCGCGTCGCACGTGGAGTCGTGAGGCTGCAGAAGCGGCACGCGCCCGTCGTGCCCCGCACGGTAGCGACGCGAGCACGCTTCCACGCGTGGGGGAATTCGCATAAAGCGACGACCACCGCGTGGTGTTCCTTCCGCAGGACTGGCAGCAGGCGGACGCGCCGTCCGCCGTGCCCAACGACGCACCGCCGAGCTCGTCCGACGGTGCGCGCGCCCTCCCCTGCCCCGACGCGCCGCCGAGCGCCCACGAGTGCTTCGACTTCTATGGCTTGACGGTCGCCGTCGAGAGCCGGCCCGCGGAGCTCACCGACCAGCTGCGGCGTGACTTCGCGTTCTTCCGCCGCGGCGAGGCGGCAAGCGGCAAGGCCGACCTGCGCGTCGAGCTGCGGCTCGAGGAGCCGCCCTGGGACACCGTTCCGGCGCTGCCCGCCTCGGTGTTCACGCCGCGCAACGTGTCGTTCACCGACGGCGTGCTCACCTACCTCGACTACTTCGGACGCGGCCTCGCCATCCTCGACCGGCGTGACCGGACCTGCGTCGTCTACTCGCCGGATCCGGACCTCGCGCACGAGATCGGCTACCTCTTCCTGCTGTCGTCGGTGGGACAGCACCTCGACGCGCGCGGCCTGCACCGCGTGCACGCGCTCGGCGTCAGCCATCACGGCCGAGGCCTCCTGCTGCTGCTGCCGTCGGGCGGCGGCAAGAGCACGATGGCGCTCGAGCTGCTGTCGCGGCCCGGCTTCTTCCTGCTCAGCGAGGACACGCCGCTCGTCGACCGGCGCGGGCGCATCCTGCCCTTCCCGCTGCGCCTCGGCGTGCGTCCCGAGCAGCGGCCGGACATCCCGCCGCAGTACCTGCGCACCGTGCGCCGCATGGAGTTCGATCCGAAGACGCTGATCGACCTCGAGTACTTCCGCGGCCGCATCGGCGACGTCGTGCCGGCGAGCATCCTGCTCGTCGGCGAGCGCAACTCGGGTGCGGTGTCGGAGATCGTCCCGACCTCGAACCCCGCCGCGTTTCGCGCCCTCGTCAATCACATGATCGTGGGATTGGGCGTGTACCAGGGGCTCGAGTTCCTGCTCGAGCGCGGCCTCTCCGAGCTCGCCGGACAGAGCGGCGTCGTCGCGTCGCGCACGGCGAGCGCGCTGCGGCTGGTCGCGCGCGCGCGTCCGTACCGCTTCGTGCTCGGCCGCGACCGCGCGCTCAACACGCGCACGCTGCTCGAGTTCCTGGACGCGCTCTGATCGCTCGCGTGGCGTCGCGTCGCGTGCGGCGCGTGGAGCGCTCGTCGCCCGCGTGGTAAGCGCTGCGGCGATGCCGGCCCCGAGCAAGCGCACCACCCGGAACGCCGCCCGCAAGCCCTGGGGCGGACGCTTCCGCGAGCCCACCGATCCCGCCGTCGAGCAGTTCACCAACTCGCTGCGCACCGACCTGCGCATGGCCGCGCACGACGTGCGCGGCTCGATCGCGCACGTCCACGCGCTGCAGCGCGCGCGGCTGCTGACGCCGCGCGAGGCCGCGACGATCGAGCGCGGACTCGCGGCGGTGCTGCGCGAGATCCAGAGCGGCCGCTTCCGCGCCGCGCCGGCGGACGAAGACGTGCACATGGCGGTCGAGCGCCGCCTGACGGAGCTCGTCGGCCCGGTCGGCGGCAAGCTGCACACCGGCCGCAGCCGCAACGACCAGGTGGCGACCGACCTGCGGCTCTGGCTGCGCGACGAGATCGACGCCCTGGTCGCGGGCATCGAGCGGCTGATCGGCGCGCTCGTCGGGCGCGCGCGGCGCGACCTCGACGTCGTCGTGCCGGGCTACACGCACCTGCAGCGCGCGCAGCCGGTGCTGCTCGCGCACCACTGGCTCGCCTACGTCGAGATGCTGCTGCGCGACCGCGAGCGTCTGCTCGACGCGCGCAAGCGCGTCAACGTCCTGCCGCTCGGCTCGGGCGCGCTCGCCGGCGCCGGCTTCGCGCTCGACCGCCGTCGGGTCGCGGCCGAGCTCGGCTTCGACGCGGTCAGCGAGAACTCGCTCGACGCCGTGTCGGACCGCGACTTCGTCGTCGAGGTGCTCGCCGCGGGATCGATCCTCGCGATGCACCTGTCGCGCCTCGGCGAGGAGATCGTGCTGTGGTCGTCCTCCGAGTTCGGCTTCCTCGAGCTGCCCGACGCCTTCGCGACCGGCAGCTCGATGATGCCGCAGAAGAAGAATCCCGACGTCGCCGAGCTGGTGCGCGGCAAGACGGGTCGCGTGTACGGCGCGCTGATCGCGCTGCTCACGCTGCTCAAGGGTCTGCCGCTGAGCTACAACCGCGATCTGCAGGAGGACAAGCCGCCGCTGTTCGACGCGGTCGACACGCTGCGCGCCTCGCTCACCGTGTTCGAGCGCATGCTGCCGCGCCTGAAGGTGGTGAGCGCGACGATGCGCAACGCGGCGGGCGGCTTCGCGCTCGCGACCGAGCTCGCCGACCATCTCGTCGAGCGCGGCCTGCCCTTCCGGCAGGCGCACGAGGTGGTGGGCAACGTCGTGCGCTGGTGCGTCGACCAAGGGCGCGAGCTCGAGAGCCTCTCCGCGGCGGAGCTCAGGCGCTTCTCGCCGCTGCTCGACGGTCGCGCCCGCCGCGCGCTGACGCTCGATGCCGCGCTCGCGCGCCGCAAGCTCATCGGCGGCACGGCACGCGCCAACGTCGAGCGACGCCTCGCCGCGCTCGAGGCCGCCGGCTTTGCCGCGCCGGCGCGCGCCGGCGTGCGCACGCGCACGCGCACCGCTGCGGGCAAGCGAGCTGCTGCGGGCAAGCGGGCCGCTGCGCGCGCGGGCGCGACGCGTTCCAAGACGTCCTCCAAGGCGCGGCCGAAGACGCGGTCCAACGCGCGGGCCAAAGCGCGCTCGAGCAAGCGATGACGCGCGCACGCCGCCAGCCGGTCGACGTCGCCGCCGCGCTCGGGCTCGCGCTCGCGCTGACTGGCGCCTTCGCCGTCGCCGGCTGCGGACGCGTCGGGCCGCCGCGCCCGCCCGAGTACGTGATCCCGAAGACCGCGGATCCGGTCGAGGTCGAGAGCGCGGCCGACGGCGTCAAGGTGACGTGGCGGCGCCCGCGCGAGTACGTCGACGGCGAGCCGCTCGACGACCTCGCGCGCTTCGTCGTCCTGCGCGCGTGCCAGCCGGAGGCGACGTTCCAGGAAATCGCCGTCGTGCCGGTCACCGACCAGCAGCGCTTTCGCAAGGCGAGCATCTTCACGCTGCTCGACTCGGACGCGCCGCTCGGCGTGTCGTGCCGTTACCAGGTGATCGCGATGACCTTCGACGAGTACGCGAGCCCGCCCGCCGAGAGCGCCGACATCGTGCGCACGATCCCGGGCGCGATCCCGTGATGGGCCGCGTGCGGCGTCTCGACGATCTGGTCGTCGGCGAGCGGCTGCTGGTCGGCCGCACGACGCCGTCGCGGGAAGAAGCGATCGAGCTCGCGCGTCGCTTCGAGCCGCAGCCCTACCACGTCGACGAGGAGGCCGCGCGGCAATCGATCTACGGCGGGCTCACGCTGTGCTCGCTGCACCTCTTTGCGATCGCGACGCGGCTCTTCTTCGACATGGAGGAGCCGATCGCGACCCTCGCCATGCTGGGCAAGGACGAGGTGCGGCTGCCGCGGCCGGCGCGCCCCGGCGAGGAGCTGCGCTACTTCACGACCTGCATCGAGAAGCGCGCGTCGCGCTCGAAGCCCGACCGCGGCGTCGTCGTCCTGCAGGACGAGATCGTGAACCCGCGGGACGAGGCGGTGCTGACGCAGAAGGTGACGCTGCTGGTCGCGCGCTGAGCGTCGCGCGGCGGAGCGACAGCCGCGGCGCCACGGCGCACGCTCGACGCCCCGCCGCCGCTACGCCGACAGCGGCTGCTCGCACTCGGTCGCGACCAGATCCTCCACCGTCTCGCGGCGCGACATCAGCACCGCGCGACCGTTCTCCCACCACACCTGCGGCGCGCGGCCGAGCGAGTTGTAGTTCGAGCTCATCGAGTAGCCGTACGCGCCCGCGTCGTGCAGCAGGACGAAGTCGCCGGGACGCGGCGTCGGCAGCTCGCGCGGCTCGATCAGCTCCGCGGCGTCGCGCGTGAAGACGTCGCCCGACTCGCAGAGCGGTCCCGCGACCGCGAACGGCGCGACCGGACCCGGCTCGTCGCTCACCACCGAGATGCGGTGGTACGAGCCGTACATCGCGGGCCGCACGAGGTCGCAGAAGCCGGCGTCGACCATGATGAAGCCGTGGCCCTTGCCCTTCTCGTTGCTCTGCGTGTGCTTGACGTCGGTGACGCGTGCGACCAGCGTGCCCGCCGCGGCGACGAAGAAGCGCCCCGGCTCGATCTCGACGCGGATCTCGCGCCCGGCCTGCTCGCAGAAGTGCGCCCGCGCCTCGCGCAGGATGCGGCCGAGCGGCGCCAGATCCGGCACCCAGCTCGGGTCGCGGTACGAGTGCGGGATGCCGCCGCCGAGGTTCACCGCGACGCAGTCCGGCAGCTTCGGCAAGAGCGAGCCGAGCTCGCGGGCGAGCCGCTGCAGGTTCGCGTAGAGCTCGTCGATCTGCGGCCCGCTGCCGACGTGCGCGTGCAGCAGGACGACCGGCAGCCCGGCCGCGCGCGCCTCCTCCGCGACCCTGAGCGCGTCGTCGATCCACACGCCGTGCTTCGAGCTCGGGCCGCCGGTGTCGCACTCCTGCACGTGGCCGTGGCCGAAGCCCGGGTTGACGCGCAGGCCGATCGGACCGCGGTAGCCCGCCGCCTGCAGCTCGCGCAGCTGACCGGGCGAGCCCAGGTTCGGCAGCACGCGCTCCTCGCGCACGACCGAGAGCGCGTTGTCGCGGAAGACGTCGGCGGTGAGCAGCACGACCGGCGGCTCCGCGCCCATCGCGAAGCCCGCCCGCTTCGCGCGCAGCACCTCGTTGCCCGACACGGCGTCGATCCACAGGCCCGCCTCGCGGACGGCTTTCAGGACGAGGTGCGCCGAGCACGCCTTCATCGCGTAGCGCGCCTGCAGGCCGGGCGCGGAGATCTGCTCCTTCACGCGGGCGATGCGATCGGCGATCACCGCCGCGTCGTAGAAGTAGAAGGGGGTGCCGATCTGGGCAGCGAGACGCGCGAGCTCGCTGCGGCTCGAGAGCGGAAGCGCGGTCATCCTGGCTTCACTGCCACCCGGGACGTGCGGGTTCAAGGTGACGCCGGACGCGCCTCGACGGCCGTCGAAAGCCCGCGCGTGCGCGCGCGTCCGGTTTGTGGCACGGCTGCGAAATCGCTGGTATCGAGCCCGGGATATGCGGCTGCCCTTCACCAAGATGCACGGGATCGGCAACGACTACGTGTACGTCGACGCCTTCGCGCACCAGGTTCCCGATCCGGCGCGCGTCGCGCGCCTGGTGTCGCCGCGACGCACGGGCATCGGCTCCGACGGGCTGATCCTGATCTGCCCGTCGAGCGTCGCCGACGCGCGCATGGAGATGTACAACGCGGACGGCAGCCGCGGCGAGATGTGCGGCAACGGCATCCGCTGCGTCGCGAAGTACGTCTACGACCACGGCATCGCGCGCAAGCCCGAGCTCAAGATCGAGACCGACGCCGGCGTGAAGACGCTGAAGCTCGACGTCCGCGACGGCCGCGTCGCGAGCGTGACGGTCGACATGGGCGAGCCGATCCTCGACGGCGCCTCGATCCCGGTGCGCGCCGAGGGTCGCGTGATCGACGCGCCCTTCGAGGTCGACGGCACGAGCTACCGGATCACGTGCGTGTCGATGGGCAACCCGCACTGCGTGCTCTTCGTCGACGACACCGCGAGCGCGCCGGTGACGACGCTCGGTCCGCGCATCGAGACCGATCCGTTCTTCCCGAAGCGCGTCAACGTAGAATTCGTCCAGCTGCTCGATCCGGCGCCGTCGGCGCGTCTGCGCATGCGCGTGTGGGAGCGCGGCTCTGGTGAGACCGCCGCGTGCGGCACCGGTGCCTGCGCGGTCGCGGTCGCCGCGCACCTCACCGAACGCGCGCCGCGTCGAGTCGAGATCGAGCTGCTCGGCGGCAATCTGCAGATCGAGTGGCGCGAGTCCGACGGGCACGTCTACATGACCGGCCCCGCGACCGAGGTGTTCTCGGGGGAGGTGGAGGTATGAGCGGCGATCTCTCCTGGCTGCGCGGCTCGATCGTCGCGCTCGCGACGCCGTTCAAGGACGGCGCGATCGACTACCCGGCGCTCGAGGCGCTCGTCGAGTGGCAGATCGCGTCGGGGCAGAAGGCGCTCGTGCCGTGCGGCTCGACGGGCGAGTCGGCGACGCTGACGCACGACGAGCACATCGAGGTGGTCGAGGCCGTGATCAAGGTGGCGGCAGGACGCGTCCCCGTGATCGCCGGCACCGGCTCGAACTCGACCGCCGAAGCGATCCGCCTGACGCGCGAGGCCGAGCGTGCCGGCGCCGCGGGCGCGCTGTTGATCTCGCCATACTACAACAAGCCGACGCAGGACGGCATCGTCGAGCACTACCGCGCGGTGGCGAACGCGACCGGCATCCCGCTGATCGTCTACAACATCCCCGGCCGCACGGGCTCGACGATCGAGCCCCACACGCTCGCGCGGCTCGCCGAGATCCCGCGCATCGTCGGCGTCAAGGAGGCGACCGGCTCGCTCGACCGCGTCATCGACACCATCGCCGCGTGCGGCAAGGACTTCGCGGTGATCTCGGGCGAGGACTCGCTGACGCTCGCGACGATCGCGATGGGCGGCGTCGGCGTGATCTCCGCGGTCGCGAACGTGATCCCCGCCGAGATGGCGCGTCTCACCGACGCGGCGCTCGCCGGGCGCTGGGACGAGGCGCGGCAGATCCACTACCAGGTGCTGCCGATCATGCGCGCCTGCTTCCTCGAGACCAACCCGATCCCCGTGAAGGCCGCCCTCGCGATGCTCGGCCGCTGCCGCGACGAGCTGCGTCTGCCGCTGCTGCCGATGAGCGAGGGACCGCGCGCGCGTCTGCGCGCGGCGCTCGAGAACCACGGTCTCGAGCTCGTCGCGTGATGGGCACGGCCACGCGCGTTCCGGTCATCATCGGCGGCGCCGCCGGACGGATGGGGCGGATGCTGGTGTCGCTCGCGTCGCGCGACGACGGGCTTCGCCTCGCGGGCGGCATCGAGGCGCCGGGGCACCCCGACCTCGGCACCGACCTCGGACGCCTCGCGGGCGGCGTCGACCTCGGCGTCGTCCTCACCGACGCGCTGCCGGAGATCGCTCCCGGCACGGTGTTGATCGAGTTCACCGCGCCCGAGCCGTCGCTCGCGCACCTGCGCGAGGCGGCGGAGCGCGGCCTGGGCGTCGTCCTCGGCACCACTGGCTTCACCGCCGAGCAGCAGCGCGAGATCGAAGAGCTCGCCAAGCGCGTCCCCTGCGTGCAGGCGCCGAACATGAGCTTCGGCGTCACCGTGCTGCTCGACCTCGTCGAGGAGGCGGCGCGGCGGCTCGGCGCGGCGTTCGACATCGAGATCAGCGAGACGCACCACCGCAAGAAGAAGGACGCGCCGTCCGGCACCGCGCTCGCGCTCGCGCGCGCGGCGGCGCGTGGTCGCGGCGCGCGCCTCGAGGACTGGGCGGTCTACGGGCGCGAGGGCATGGTCGGCGAGCGGCCGACCGAGCAGATCGGCGTGCTCGCGCTGCGCGGCGGCGACGTGGTCGGCGACCACACGGTGTTCTTCTTCGGCACCGGCGAGCGCATCGAGCTCACCCACCGCGCGCAGAGCCGTGAGGCGTTCGCTGCCGGCGCGCTGCGCGCGGCGCGCTGGCTGAGCGGGCGCGCGCCGGGCCTGTACTCGATGCGCGACGTCGCGGCCTAGCGGCGACGTCGGCCGGGTCCCCGAGCAAGGGCGGCGGGCGGGCGTCCCGGCGAGCGCTCGCGCCGCAGCCGGTGGTCGTTCAGAAGCGGCGTCCGCCGCCGCGGCCGGCGCCCGCGCCGCGGGCGCCCTCGCCCATGGGTCGGGCCTCGTTGACCGTCAGCGCCCGACCGTTCAGCTCCTGACCGTTCCACATGTTGATGGCCTTCTGGCCATCGGCTGCGGAGCCCATCTCGACGAAGCCGAAGCCGCGCGACTGCCCCGTCTCGCGGTCCGTGATGACGCGGGCCGACGTGACCGTCCCCGCCTGGGCGAAGGCTTTCTCCAGGTCCTCGCTGGAGACGTTGTACGGTAGGTTTCCGACGAACAGTCTCACATCTGCTCCTGCTACCCGCGCGCGACGCTCGGGATGCGGTCCAACCTGAAGCGAGCCGATCACGCCTCCGGGGCGTCCCCAGCCCACCCGCCGGGTTCGCCGCGGCGGACTCTAGACCCGTTGTCAAGGAGTGGCAAGGCATCTTGACGCGGCGAGCTGCCCAAAACCCGAGCTTTACGGTTGTGGGGTCAACTAAAGTTCGCTAAGGAACCCCCGCCCTGCCGGGCCAGAACGGTCCCGCCCGACGCAAGCCGGGCGGTCGGGGCGGTTGGGGGGAGCACCGAGCACATGCCGCACCGCGCCTTCATCGGCGTCGGGTCGAATCTGGGGGACCGCAAGGCGAACATCGCCGAGGCGCTCGACCGCGTCGGCAAGCTGCCTGGCTGCCGGATCGTGCGCATGTCGTCCCTCTACGAGAGCGAGCCGCACGGCGACGCCAAGACGTGGTTCGTCAACGCGGCGTTCGAGCTCGAGACGGAGTTCAGCGCCGCCGAGCTGCTGAAGCGCCTCAAGGCGATCGAGCAGGCCATGGGGCGCAAGCGGGTGAAGGGCAAGAAGTGGGGCTCGCGCGTCATCGACCTCGACATCCTGTTCTTCGACAACGAGACGGTGTCGACGCGGACGCTGAAGATCCCGCACCCCGAGCTGCCGGGACGCAAGTTCGTCCTGCTGCCGCTCGCCGAGGTCGCGCCGCAGCACACGCACCCCGAGCTCGGGCAGACGGTGTCGCAGCTGCTCGCGACCACCAAGGACACCAAGCGCGTCGTCCTGCTGCCGCCGAAGTAGGCGGCGCGAGCGGAAGCCCTCCCCTTTCGCCCGGACGCGCCGGAGCCGCGCGACGCGGCGCTACTCGGTCTCGCGGGCGAGCGCGTCGCGGGTCTTCGCGACCGCGGCGCGAAAGCGCGCCACCTCGGCGGCGACCACTTGCTCCGCGTCCGGACGCTCGAGCACGTCGGGATCGGCGGTCAGCGTCGCGTAGGCGTCGACCGCGGCCTGAAATGCGCGCAGCGACCCGCGCTCCGGGTAGTACGACGCGGCGAGCTGCGCGAACTGGCGGGCGCGGGTCAGCGGATAGGTGAACTCGCCCCAGTCCTGCGCGGGCACCGTGCGCTGGTCCTGCGCGAGCGTCTCGAGCTTCGTCGCATACGCGCTCAGCACCTCGAGGTGGGTCTCCATCATGGGCGCGTAACGGCGCGAAAAGCAGCCGTTTCCGAGCGCAAGGAGGAGCGCGCAGGCGAGCAGCACGTACGCCGAGGCCGCCTTGACCCTCCAGAAGCCGGCCCTTAGCATGAGCAGAGTTTCTGCACGGACATGCCCGCACTGCCTCCGATCTACTTCGAGCGTCTGCTCGAAGACTCTCCGGATATCATCGTGGCCGTCGACCGGCATGGCGAGATCGTCTTCTACAACGACGGCGCGCGGACGGCGCTCGGCTACCAGGCGGAGGAGGTGCTGGGGAAGCACGTCAGCATCTTCTACCCGTCGATCGAGGACGCGAAGGCCGTCATGCGGGCGATGCGCGATCCGAACGTCGACTCGCCGGGCAAGGTGCGGAACTTCAAGACGACCTTCGTCACGCGCTCGGGTGAGCGCATCAACGTCGCGATCTCCGGCGCGCTGATCCACGACGAGCAGGGCAACGAGATCGGCTCGATCGGCTTCGCGAAGGATCTCGCCGAGATCCAGCGTCAGAACCAGCTCACGACCCTCGGCGAGATCGCGGTCGGCGTCGCGCACGAGATCAACAACCCGCTGTTCGCGGTGCTGAACAACGTCGCGCTGATCGGCGCCGACATGCGGAAGATGGCGGACGATCCGCTGTACGACGTGCAGGCGGAGCGTCTCGACTCGATCGAGAGCAGCGTCGGCAAGATCCAAAGCGCGGTGAACCGGCTCGCGGACCTCGCGGGCGGCGCCGCCTACGGCACGCGCGAGTACCTCCCGGGCACGCAGATGACCGACCTGCGCAGCAAGGACGGCGACTCTGCGGCGGTGTCGCGCTTGACGACGCCGCTGCGCATCGATCGCACGCTCGAGGGCGTTCGCGTGCTGGTCGCGGACGACGACCTCGCCGTCTGCCAGTCGGTGAGCGAGATTCTGCGGGCGCGCGGCGCCGACGTCAGGATGGTGTTCTCGGGACGCCAGGCCGAGGAGGCGCTCGCGCGCGAAACCTTCGATCTCGTGCTGAGCGACGTTGTCATGCCCGACATCGACGGGTACGACCTGTACATGCACGTCCGCGAGCGCTACCCGAACGTGCCGGTCGTCCTGATGACGGCCTTCTTCTACGACCGCGACCACATCATCAAGCGCGCCAAGGTCGCAGGTCTCGACGGCGTGATCTTCAAGAAGCCCGTCGATCCCGAGCGGCTGGTCCAGGTCGTTCGCGAGCGCTGCAAGCGGTAGGCATCGAGTCGGCGTCATGCCCATCCGGATCACGCGCGTCTACACCCGGACGGGCGACAAGGGGACGACCCGGCTCGTCGGCGGCGAGAAGGTGGCCAAGGACTCGCCGCGCATCGAGGCCTTCGGCACGCTCGACGAGCTGAACGCGATCCTCGGCCTCGCGCGGACGTTCAACGAGCAGGAGCTCGCCGCCGCGGACGCCGATCCCGACGCGCCCGACGGCGCGCGCAAGGCGCGCCGCGAGCTCGACGAGATCCTGCGCGGCCTGCAGAACGAGCTCTTCGATCTCGGCAGCCAGCTCGCCACGCCGCGCGGCTCGGAGTATCCCGGCATGCCGGTCGTCGGCGACGCCGAGGTGACGGCGCTCGAGAAGTGCATCGACCGCTGTCAGAAGGATTTGCAGCCGCTCGAGTCGTTCATCCTGCCGGGCGGCGGCGTGGTCGCGGCCTTCCTCCATCAGGCGCGCACCGTGTGCCGACGCGCCGAGCGGCGGGTGCTCGAGCTGTCGCGCGCCGAGGACATCGATCCCGGCGCGCTGCGCTACCTCAATCGGCTGTCGGACCTGCTCTTCGTGCTGTCGCGCTGGATCGCGCTGCACTCCGGCACGCCCGAGTACCTCTGGGAGCGCGGCCTGCGTCTCGGCAAGCGGGCGGCGCGCCAAGCGAAGTCATAGGAGAGAGACGACGATGACCGCCGAGCCACGACTCTATCTTCGCCAGCTCGAGGTCGGGCCGATGCAGAACTTCGTGTATCTGATCGGCGACCGGGAGAAGCGCGAGGCCGTCGTCGTCGACGCCGCGTGGGACGTCGACGCGATCCTCGACGTGCTCGATCGCGACGACATGAAGCTCGTCGGCGGGCTCGTGACGCACTTCCACCCCGACCACCTCGGCGGGTCGATGATGGGCATGCAGATCGAGGGCGCCGCCGAGCTGCTCGGCAAGCGTCCCGTCAAGATCTACATGCACAAGAGCGAGGCGCCGTACGCGCACCGCGTCGCAGGGCTCTCGGACTCCGACCTGGTTTTCACCGAAGCCGGCGACGACCTCAAGGTCGGCGACCTCACGATCAAGTTCCTGCACACGCCCGGGCACACGCCGGGCTCGCAGTGCTTCCTGGTCGACGGCAACCTGGTCTCGGGCGACACGCTGTTCATCGGCTCGTGCGGACGCGTCGACCTGCCGGGCTCGAGCCCCGAGCAGCTCTTCTACAGCTTGAACCACACGCTCAAGGCGCTGCCGCCGGACACCGTGCTCTACCCGGGGCACAACTACGCCGCCGGCCGCACGACGTCGACGATCGGCGAGGAGACGCGCCGCAACCCGTACATGCGCTTCGATCGTTTGCAGGACTTCCTGTCAATCATGGGATATTAGGCACCGCTTCGCGCACCGGTACACGCAGGAGGGAATCTCATGGCCACGCAGAAGATCTACGAGCTCGGGGAGATGCCGCCGCTCGGCGCCGTTCCCGAGGAGATGTACGCGCAAGTCGTCCGTCAGAACCGCTTCGGCGAGCCGATGAAGGCCTTCGAGATCGAGCGCGTCCCGGTGCCGGAGATCAAGCCGGACGAAGTGCTCGTCTACGTCATGGCGGCCGGCATCAACTACAACAACGTGTGGGCGGCGCTCGGCACGCCGGTCGACGTCATCAAGCAGCGCGAGCGCGAGGGTGACACGACGGGCTTCCACATCGGCGGCAGCGACGCGTCCGGCATCGTCTGGGCGGTCGGCTCCGAGGTGAAGAACGTCAAGGTCGGCGACCGCGTCGTCGTGCACTGCGGCACCTGGGACGCGAACGACCCGGTGGTGAAGGCCGGCAAGGACCCGATGTTCGGCGCGAGCTTCAAGATCTGGGGCTACGAGACGAACTGGGGCAGCTTCGCGCAGTTCACGCGCGTGCAGGCGCACCAGTGCCTGCCGAAGCCGAAGCACCTGACCTGGGAGGCCGCGGCGGCGTACATGCTCGTGGGCGCGACCGCGTACCGCATGCTGATGGGCTGGCCGCCGCACCAGGTCGAGAAGGACGACGTCGTGCTGATCTGGGGCGGCGCCGGCGGACTCGGCTGCCAGGCGATCCAGATCGCGGCGGCGCGCGGCGCGATCCCGGTCGCGGTGATCTCCGGCGAGGAGAAGCACGACTTCTGCGTCAAGCTCGGCGCCAAGGGCACCATCAATCGCAAAAAGTTCGACCACTGGGGGATGATGCCCCACTGGAAGGACACCGAGGCCTACGGCAAGTGGCTCAAGGGTGTGCGCGCCTTCGGCTCGGCGATCTGGGACGTCGTCGGAGCGCGCCGCAACCCGCGCATCGTCTTCGAGCACCCGGGCGAGGACACCGTGCCGACCTCGATCTTCGTCTGCGACACCGGCGGCATGGTGGTGATCTGCGCCGGGACGACCGGCTACAACGCGGTCGCCGACCTGCGCTACCTGTGGATGCGCCAGAAGCGCTTCCAGGGCTCGCACTTCGCGAACGACGAGCAGGCGAAGGCGCTCAACGACATGGTGATCGCGAAGCAGGTCGACCCCTGTCTCGCGGAGGTCGGCAGCTTCGCCGACATCCCTCGCGTCCACCAGGCGATGTACGAGAACCGCCACCCGCACGGGAACATGGCGTGCCTGGTCGGCGCGCCGCGCACCGGGCTCGGCGTCGGCGAGTGATCTCCTAGACGAGCACCGAGAAGCTGACGTGCCGGGCGGCGAGCGAGATCAGCCGCCCGGCACGCAGCTCCCGTTCACGCACGTCCCCACGACGACCGCCTCCGGCCCGCACTGTAGCAGCAAGCTCGCGAGGCTCTCGGTGCTCGAGTGCGTGCTCTGCGTGCACGCACCGCCGCCGTCGCAGCAGAACGCGGTCGGCGGGAAGGTCGTCGCCTCGCAGGCTCCCCCGCAGAGCTGCCCCGGCGGGCACGGAGCGCCCTCGCGCGTGCAGGTCGTGCCGAGACGCAGCGTTCCGCCGGCGAGGAAGCACTGCTCGGCCTCCGCGATGTCGGCGGGAGCGACGCACAGCGTGGCGACCTCGCAGCACAGCGCGGGGAAGGCGAAGTCGCACGCCGCGTCGCAGTAGGGCCCGCCGTCGCAGTTCTCGCCCGGATCGACGACGCCGTTGCCGCAGGTCGCGGGCGTGGTTGGCGTCGGGCTCGGGCTCGCGCTCGGAGTCAGGATTGGCGTCGCGGTCGGCGCGGGCGTCGGCGTCGCCGAAACCCCGCCGCGGATCTGGAGAGCGAACGAGAGGGTCGCGAGCTGCGCTTCGGCGAGCGTCGGCGGACACGTGCCGAGCTTCTCCGCGCGCTCGAACGCGCGCTGCAGCCTGCTCGGCGGCGCGGGCACGAGACAGCCTGCCGGCTCCTGCCCGCGCCGGATCGCCTGCGCCTCGCACTGCAGCAGCCGTCTGACCTCGGCCGCGATCGCGTTCAGCTTCGCGATCCGACAGCGCTCGGCACCGGAGAGCGCGGCCGAGACCGGCGTCGGCGTGAGCCAAGCCGGCAGCAGCGTGAGCGCCAGAAGCGCGACGAACGGGATGCGTCGCATCGCCCCTCCCTTCTCGCACGCGACCGCGTGCGGATGAGCATCCTCCCGCCGCGCACGCGCAGTCAAGCAACCACGGCACGGCGGCTCGCGCGCGCAGGCGAGACCTGCGTCGCCTCTCCCGGCGGCCTCAGCTCCCGCCGAGGCTCATGCGCACGTCGACGTCGCTGATGTCCGGGATCTGCTCGACGAGGTAGGCGCGCAGCCGCTTGCGGATCCGCTCCTCGATCTGCCGCACGCGCTCGCGGCTGATGCCGTACTGCTCGCCGATCTCCTGCAGCGTGAGCGGATCCTCGGCGACCATGCGCCGGTCGAAGATCACCTTCTCCTTGTCACGCAGCGTCTCGCCGAACTCGCGGATCTTCTCGCTGATCAGCTGACGCATCTCCGCTTCGCCGACGCGCGCCTCGGTGTCGTCGCCCTTCGAGAGGAAATCGAGCATCGTCGCGTCGGCGCCGTCGCCGACCGGCGCGTCGACCGAGACGTCGCGCCCGGAGAGGCGCTGCTCCATCTCGATCACCTCGGAGCGCTTCACCGACAGACGCTCGGCGATCAGATCGGGATCCGGCCGGAAGCCCTCGCGCTCGAGACGATCCTTCTCGCGCTGCAGGTTGAAGAACAGCTTGCGCTGCGCCTGCGTCGTGCCGAGCTTCACCAGGCGCCAGTTGTTCATCACGTAGCGGATGATGTAGGCGCGGATCCACCAGATCGCGTACGACGGGAAGCGCACGCCGCGGTACGGATCGAAGTTCTTGACGGCCTCGAGCAGGCCGATGTTGCCCTCCTGGATCAGGTCGAGCAGGTTCTTGAACGCCTGCTGGTACTGCCGCGCGATCATCACGACCAGGCGAAGGTTGGCCGTGACCAGGCGCATCGCCGCGGCGCGGTCGCCGTGCTCGCGCCAGCGCACGGCGAGCTCGTGCTCCTCGGCAGGATCCAGCAGCGGGTGACGGCGGATCTCCGCGAGGTAGCGCTGCAGCGGATCGGTCGGGACGAGCGCGCCGCCGCTGTCGCGGTCCCCGGATGCGGAACCTTCCGCGTCCGACGCCGCTGCCGGCTCGGCGCCGTCGACCGGCTCGACGGTCTCCGCGTCGAGGATCTCGACGTCGCCGGCGTCGAGGACCTCGGGCTCGACCTCCTCGACCTCGTCGACGACCTCGGGCTCCTCCTCGACCACCTCGGGCTCGACCGGGCGCGCGGCCGCCGGCTTGCGGCCCTTCGCGCGTCGCTCGCGACGTGCTCCGGACCTCGGCGTCGGCGAGCCGGGCTCCTTCGTCTTCACAGCCGCAGCCCCTGGCGCGGATTGCGCGAGTAGTACTTCTCGAGCTGCGCGATCTGCTCACGCGCCTGCTCGGCGCGGTCGGGCACGTGCACGAGGACGCGAACGTAGAAGTCGCCGTGCTCGTTGCCGTGCAGCGACTTGACGCCCTTGCCGCGCAGCCGGAAGCGCTTGCCGCTCTGCGTCCCGGGCGGGATCTTGAGCGACACCTCGCCGTCCGGCGTCGGCACCTTGACGGTCGCACCGAGCGCGGCCTCGGGCACGGTCAGCGGGACCTCGAGCGTCAGATCGAGCCCGTCGCGCTTCAGCAGCGGGTGCTCGCCGACCTCGACGACGAGGAAGATGTCGCCCGGCGGCGCGCCGTTGGTGCCCGCTCCGCCCTTTCCCGGCACGCGCACGCGCGAGCCGTTGTCGACGCCGGGCGGGATCTTGACGTTGAGGCGCACCGACTCCTCGATCACGCCGTCGCCGCCGCAGCGCGAGCACGGACGGTTGCCGGCGACGAGGCCCATGCCCTTGCACGTCGGGCACGCCTCGGGCCGTCGCAGGCTGATCGAGCGGGTCGTGCCGCGGATCGCCTCCATGAACTCGACGCGGATCGGCACCTCGATGTCGGCGCCCCGCTGCGGCATCGTCGCGGCGCGCGTGAAGACGTCACCGAACAGATCCTCGAAGCCGTGGAAGCCGCCCGCCGCGCGACCGCCGAACAGGTCCTCGAAGCCGCGCGCGCTCGCTCGCGCGCCGCGCGCGGTGAAGCCGGCGCCGCGCATGCGCGACGCCTCCTCCTTCCAGCGTCGGTACTCGCGCGCCTTCTCGGGGTCGAAGCCGGCCTGCAGGGCTTCTTCGCCGAACTCGTCGTAGAGCTTGCGCATCCTCTCGTCGGAGAGGACGTCGTGCGCGCGCGAGATCTCCTTGAAGCGCTCCTCGGCCGCCTTGTCCCCGGGATTGACGTCCGGATGGTACTTGCGGGCGAGCTTGCGGTAGGCCTTCTTGATCTGGTCGGCGGTGGCGTCACGCGGCACGCCGAGCACGGCGTACAGATCGCTCGCGCCGGCTCGACCGGAGCCGCCCTCGCTATCGCGTTTGGCCATCCGTCACCGATCGTAGCGCCCGCCCGACCGGAGGCGCTGCCCCGTCACTGGTCGGGATAGCGGGCCGTCACCTTGCCAGCGGCGATCTCGCGCAGCGCGCTCACCACTTCCTTGTTCGTCGTCTCGACCAGGGGCCGCGAGCCCTTCAAGAGCTGCTTCGCCCGGCGAGCCGCGAGAATCACGAGCTCGAATCGGTTGGGGATCTTTTCGAGGCAGTCCTCGACCGTTACGCGGGCCATGTCGCTCCCATTCTTCCTGGTCTGGCGTCCGCGCGTGGAGTCGCGCGGACCCGTCCAACCTAACGAATGCCTGGCGGCGATACAAAGCCCCGTGGGGCGAAGGTCGCCCGGGCGCCCGCGAACCGCGGAACGCGGGCCCGTGTCCCGGCAGGATCAGTTGGTCGCGTGCGGGTCGCTGCGCGCGATCAGATCGGCGATGGTCTCGCGGTGCGCGGCGGCCAAGTCGCGCAGCGAGCGCACGAGCGCCGCGTCCTCCGGGTGCTCGTCGTCCCAGCGCACGTACAGCGACGTGAGGCGGCGCTCCAGCGCGCGGTAGTCCTCGAGCGTCGCCACCAGGCGCTCCCACGAGTTGCGGCCGCCACGGACGTGCTCGATGCCGTTCGGGCGCGGGTGGCGGCCGAGCGCGGCGAGCCGCTCGGCGACGGTCCGTGCGTTCCGCTCCTCCGCGTCGAGCAGCCGCTGCAGCCGCTCGGCGACGTGCGGGTACGGGGCGAGCTCGGCGTGCGACTCGAGCTGGCGGGCGAGGCGGCGGTACTCCGCCTGGAGCGCCTGCAGCTCGTCCGCGACGCGCTCCTCTTCGCTCTTGAACCAGGCCACCGAGGGGGCCGGTTATCGGCGCGGGGGGCGGCTGTCAACCAGGCGCAGACGCGGCACGCGGATGCGCGGCCCCTTCACGCGGCCGCGAGGTAGACGAACAGCTCGACGTTGCCCTTCTTCGCGCCCGGCAGCGGCGACACGCAGGTGCCGCGCAGCGCGAGCCCGAGCTCCGCCGCCGCCGCGACCACGGCCGCGACCGCCTCCTCGCGCGCCGCCTCGTCGCGCACCACGCCGCCCTTCCCCACCTTCTCGCGCCCGACCTCGAACTGCGGCTTGACCAGCGCCACGATCTCCGCGGGCGGCACGAGCTGCGCGCGCGTCGCCGGCAGCAGAAGCCGCAGCGAGATGAACGACGCGTCGATCACCGCGAGCGACGGCGCGGGGTCGAGCGCGCTGGGCGGCAGGTTGCGCATGTTGGTCCGCTCGTGGACGCGCACGCGCGAATCCGTGCGCAGCTTCCAGGCGAGCTGCCCGTAGCCGACGTCGACCGCGTGCACGAGCGCCGCGCCGCGCTGCAGCAGGCAGTCGGTGAAGCCGCCGGTCGACGCGCCGACGTCGACGCAGATGCGGCCCGTGACGTCGAGCGCGAAGGCGTCGAGCGCGGCCGCGAGCTTGACGCCACCACGGGACACGTACTCGTGATCCGGCCCCGTCACCGTGATCTCGGCGTCCTCGCGCACCAGATCGCCGGCGTGGCGCGCGCGCTGGCCGTTCACGTACACGCAGCCAGCGAGGATCATGCGTCGTGCCCGCTCGCGGCTCGGCGCGAGCCCGCGGGCCGCAAGCGTCACGTCAAGACGCGCGCTCGACGACATGGCGCACCAGCGCCGCGAGCGGTTCCGCTCGCGAGCCGAACGCGCGCAGCGCTTCGCAGGCGTCGTCCGCCGCCTGGCGCGCGCGACGGCGCGCGCCCTCGACGCCGAGGACCGCTGGGTAGGTCGCCTTGCCCTTCGCTGCGTCCTTGCCGCCCTTGCGGCCGATCAGCGCGCGGGCGTCGGTCGCGTCGAGGATGTCGTCGGCGATCTGGAAGGCGAGCCCGATGGCCTCGCCGTACGCGGTCAGACGCTCGAGCTCGCGCGGCGTGGCGCCGCCGGCGATCGCGCCCGCGCGCACGGCGCAGCGGATCAGCGCGCCCGTCTTGCGGCGGTGGATTGCGGTGACGGTGCGCAGCGGGACGTTCGCGAGCCCCTCGCTCGCGAGGTCGACCACCTGGCCCGCCACCATGCCGTCCGCGCCCGCGGCCTCCGCCACCTCGGCGACGATGGTGAGCGCACGTCGCGCCTCCTCGCCGCGCTTGCCGTTCGCGGCGCTGGCGATCACGGCGAAGGCCTCGGTGAGCAGCGCGTCGCCGGTCAAGATGCCGAGCGCCTCGCCATACTTGACGTGTAGGGACGGCCGACCGCGACGCTCGTCGTCGTCGTCCATCGCCGGCAGGTCGTCGTGCACGAGCGAGTACGCGTGGATCATCTCGATCGCGCAGCCGAACGGCACCGCGCGCTTCGCGGCCGCGCTCCCGCCGACCACCTCGGCCGCGGCGAGCGCGAGCACCGGACGCACGCGCTTGCCCGGCCCGAGCACCGCGTAGCGCATCGCTTCCGCGAGCTGCGGCGGACGCCCGCTCCGTTTGAGATAGCCGCGCAGCGCTCGCTCGATGATGCGCCGGCGCGCGGCGAGGTAACGCTCCAGCTCGGCCGCCGTCACCGCGTGAGCTCGCTGCCGTCGCGCGTCCGCAGAACGCCGCCCGCGTCGCGGAGAAGGATCTCGACCCGGCGCTCGACCTCGCCGAGCTGGGCGTGCAGCGTGCGCAGCATCGCCACGCCCTGCTCGAACGCCTCGAGCGACTCTTCGAGCGGCAGGTTACCGGCCTCGAGGCGGCTCACGATGCTCTCCAGCGTCCGCATCCCTTCCTCGAACGTCGGCCTCGCCGCCGCCTGCGCGGTGTCCCTTTGCTCGCTCACTTCCCCCTCCGCAACGTTCCTCGCGGCACCTCGGCGCCGCTCTCGGCCGACGTCTCTAGCACCTGCGCACGCGCGCTGCCGCGGGCGAAGCGCAGATCGAGCGACTCACCGACCGAGAGCGTCGTCGCGTCGCGCACCACCGCGCCGCCTTCGCGACGCGCGAGCGCGAAGCCGCGGCCGAGCACCGCGAGCGGCGACAGCGCGTCGAGCTGCGCAGCGCGCGCGTCGACCTCGTGACGTGCGCCGGCGAAGCGCCTTTCCCAGGCGGCGGTCATGCGCTGCCCGAGCCGTTCGAGCTCGAGCCGTCGCGCCTGCGGCTGCGGCGCGCAGCCGCCGAGGCGCGCCGCGATGCGGTCGATGCGCTGGCGTCGCGAGACCGGGATCGTCAGCATCGCCTCGCGCGCCCGGCGCGCGAGCGACTCGAGGCGCAGGCGACGCTCCCGCACCAGACGGCGCGGATCCGCGAGCACCACGTCCGCCGCGGCGAGCCGGCTGCGCGCGCGCTCCACGCGCTGCGCGAGCGCGCGCCGGAGACGCAGGGCGCTGGTCGCGAGACGCTCCTCGAGCTCGTCACGCTGCGGCATGACGAGCGCCGCGGCCGCGGTCGGCGTCGGCGCGCGCACGTCGGCGACGAGATCGGCGAGCGTCCAGTCGGTTTCGTGCCCGACCGCCGAGACCACCGGCACGCGCGAGCGCGCGATCGCGCGCACGACGACCTCCTCGTTGAACGCCCACAGATCCTCGATCGAGCCGCCGCCGCGGCCGACGATGATCACCTCGGCCGCGCCGTCGCGGTTCAGATCGTCGAGCGCCGCCGCGACGTCCGCCGCGGCGCCCTCGCCCTGCACGCGGCACGGCCGCACGATCACGTGACGGTCGGGGAAGCGCTGCAGGAGGATGCGCAGGATGTCGCGCACCGCGGCGCCGGTGGCGGCGGTCGCCACGCCCACCGTGCGCGGGAGGAACGGCAACGGCCGCTTGCGCGCCTCGTCGAAGAGCCCTTCCGCGGCGAGCCGCTGCTTGCGCTCCTCGAGCGCGCGGTAGAGCGCGCCGATGCCTTGCGGC
The DNA here is from genome assembly GCA_036563615.1 of Candidatus Binatia bacterium. Classification (NCBI taxonomy): domain Bacteria; phylum Candidatus Binatota; class Binatia (SeqCode); species Binatia bacterium. Next base: position 875,567 of record DATCMB010000006.1, on the reverse strand, counting down.
TCGATGCGCTCGAGCTGGATCCGCAGGCGTCCGGACGGCGCGTAGAAGTCGACGCGGCGAACGAGCGCGAGGACGTGCATGCCGTCCGCCGGCGAGAAGCGCAGCGCGCGCAGGTCGTCGCGCCAGATCACCGCCTCGATCTGCGCGTCGCCGTCCTTGAGACAGCACCAGACGTGGCCGTTGCGCGCCGGCTTGACGTTCGAGAGCTCGCCCTCGACCCAGAAGCGGGTCGGGAAGCGCTCCTGCAGCACGCCCTGCAGACGCGCCGCCAGCTCGCGGACGGTGAGCGCGCGCCGGACCGGCTTCGGGGCCGCCGCGAACGTCATCCTGGGACGGCCACCGACACGGGAAGCGAGCGGACGCGACGCGCGAGGGTCGTGCTGCTCGGGCGCAAGAGCGGTCCGGTCAGTTGCTCTTCGCGACCAGCGTCTTGAAGACCTGCCAGCTCTTCAGGAGCTCGAGCGCGCGGTCGAGCTGCGGGTCCTTGCCGAGCTCGCCCATCGTCTGCGACGAGCTGCCGTCGTCCGACGGCGCGTCCTCGGGCTCCTCGATCTCCGGCTCGTTCTTGATCGGCTTCGGCGTCAGCTTCGAGCCGTCCTGATCGCGATTGCCGTTCTCGAGGTGCTTCGGCAGGTTCTCCTCGCGCAGGAACTGCGACTGCGGCGACTTCTTCGCGTCGATCTTCTGGAGCTGGACGTTGTTCTCCATGATGATGTCCGGCGTGATGCCGGTCGCCTGGATGGAGCGTCCGCTCGGCGTGTAGTAGAGCGCGGTCGTCAAGCGCAGCGCAGACTGGTCGTCGAGGGGCAGGATCGTCTGCACCGACCCCTTGCCGAAGGTCTGCGTGCCGAGCACGAGCGCGCGCTTGTGGTCCTGCAGCGCGCCCGCGACGATCTCCGCCGCGCTCGCCGTGCCGCCGTTGACCAGCACCACCATCGGGAAGTCGGTGTAGCTGCCCGGCTTGTGCGCGAAGTACTTCTGCTTCTGGCTGTCGAGCCGGCCGTCCGTGTAGACGATCAGGCCCGAGTCGAGGAAGGTGTCGGCGACCTTGACCGCCTGCGACAGGAGCCCGCCGGGATCGTTGCGCAGGTCGAGGATCAGGCCGCGGATGCTGCCGTCGTTGCTCGCCGAGAGCTGCGCGAGCGCCTCCTCGAGCGCGGCCGCGGTCCGCTCCTGGAACTGGGTGATGCGGATGTAGCCGTAGCCGTCGCCGAGATCCTTGTATTTGACGCTTTGGATCTGGATGTTCTCGCGGACCAGCGTGAAGTCGAGCAGCTCGGGCACGCCCTCTCGCTTGATCGACAGGACGACCTTCGAGCCGCGCGGGCCGCGCATCTTCTTGACGGCGTCGGCGAGCGTCAGGTCCTTGGTGAACTCGCCGTCGATCTTGATGATCTGGTCACCGGGCAGGATGCCGGCGCGCGACGCGGGCGTGTCCTCGATCGGCGACACCACCGTCAAGACACCACCCCGGTTGGTGATCTCGATGCCGAGACCGCCGAAGCTCCCCTTGGTGTCGACCTGCAGCTCCTTGTAGAGCTCGGGCGTCAAGTAGGCGCTGTGCGGGTCGAGCGACCCGAGCATGCCGTTCACCGCGCCCTCGAGGAGCTGCTTGGTGTCGACGTGGTCGACGTAGTTCTTCTGAACGATCGATAGGATGTTGGTGAAGGTTTCGAGCTCGTCGTAGGTCTCCTGTGGGACCGCCGACACCCGCTCGACCGCTCGCCCTCCGGAGAACAGCACCGCCATGCAGACGCCGAAAGCGAGCGTCGTCAGCGTAGCGCGCCGGCGTCGGGTGCTGGAAAACTGCCTCATGCCTTTCCTCTTCGTGGAGATCTCTCTCCGGATTGCAATGCTTTCGCACCATATCTCATAAGCGAACCGTTCGCCCGTCGGAAGGCGGATTTTCAGCCGCCCGTCCCGGTCTGCACGGCCGTGGGCTCCATGCGGAGCCAGGCGATCGGATCGACCGCCTTGCCGCGCTCGCGCACCGAGAAGTAGAGCGTGCCGCCCTCCCCGGCCCGCGCGACCGGCTCGCCCGCCTCGACCTCCATTCCCCGCACGACCAATGCTTCGGCAACTCGGCCGTAGACGCTGAAGGTGCGCCGACCGTGGCTGACGACGACGACCCGTCCGGCGCCCGCGAGGTCGCCCGAGAACACCACCTTGCCCGGCGCGCTCGCCCGCACGATCTCGCCCGGACGGGTGCGCAGCCCGACGCCGTTGCGAAACGCCCGCGGCTTGCCCGGCAGCCCGGCCTCGCCGAAGGCGACCTCGACGCGTCCGGCGACCGGCGCGAGACGCGGCTCGATGGGCGGCCCGGGAAACAGGCTCGCGCGGTGCTGGGCGCGCAGCTCGAGCCGTCTCGCCTCGAGCGCGGCGCAGGACTCGCGCCAGCGCTCGACGAGGCGCGCGTCCGCCTCGCGTTGCGCGGAGGCGAGGCGAAGCAGCACGGCATCCTCCTTGGCGTACGCGCGGAGCGCCACGAGCTCGGTCTCGGCGAGCGTCTTCTCGGCCTCGTGCAGGCCCTTGCGGCAGGCCGCGAGCTCGCGCGCCACGCCGCGCAGCATCTGCCACTCGCTGGGCACCGTGGCGGACGCGTCGAGGGTCGCGGCCGAGCCGACCGCGGCCGACGTCAGCACGGACGACAGAAGCAGCAGCGTCGCCGCCCAGCCGACGAGCCGCGCCGGCTCGGCGGTCAAGCGCAGCAGCGCGCGGCGCGCCGCGAGCGCCGCCGAGCCGACGGCGCCGAGCGCGAAGACCAGCGCGGCGAGCGCGCTGCCGAGCGAGCTCGGCAGCGGCACCGTGCCCCTGCTCGCGAGGCTCGTCGCGGCGTCGGGCGCGACGAAGCGCACGACGAGCAGCGCTGCGCCGAGCGCCCCCAGCACGCCGGCCAGCGCCGTCACGCCGAGCACCGCGCCGACCGGACGCCACAGCGCGACGGGCTCCGTCCCGAGCAGCCAGCGCACCGCGAGCTCGTCGGCGCGCGCCCGGACGGCCATCGTCGAGGTGACCGTCACGCCGGCGACGAACAGCGCGCAGCCGAGCGCGATCAGCGCGATGCCCGCGCCCCCCAGGCGACCCGACGCCTTCGGCGCCGCCGCGACGTCGACCGCGCCGAGCGCGATCACCTCGACGACACCGTCGATCTGCTGCAGCGTCGCGACCCGCTCGGCGACGTCGCCGTCCGGTCCGCGCGGCACCGCGACCTCGAGGACGCGCAGCATGTCGCCGCGGCGCTCGAACGCGGTCTCGCCGATGAGCTGATCGATGCTGTGCTCGCCGATCAGCCGGATCTCCGGGTGGAGCGCGATGCCCTCGCGGGTCGCCTCCGCGAGCGGCCCGCGGGCGACGACGTAGAAGCGGACGTCGCCGGTCGCGGCGTCGCCGAGCGAGCGCGCGCGCGCGAGCAGCGCGCCGCCGGCCGTCACCAGGATGCCCGCCGTGAGCGCGAGGACGAAGGCGAGCGCGAGCGCCCCGCCCATGCGGCGCGCGGCGCCGACGGACCACATCACGACTGCCGTCCCGCGACGCTGCGCACGCGGCCCGTCGGGGCCGCGGTCTCGAGCGTGATGCGGCCGCCGTCGAGCATGGCGACGCGGTGGGCGCCGAGCCCGGCGAGGCCCGGCTCGCGGCTCGCGATCAGCACCGTCTTGCCGAACGAGCGCTCCTCGGCGAGCAGCGCGCCGAGCGCGCGCGTCTCACGCGCGTCGAAGCCCGCCGCCGGCTCGTCGGCGACGATCAGCGACGCCTCGCGACGCGCGAGCGCCCGCGCGATGCCGATCCAGCGCCGCTCGGACTCCGACAGGGTCGCGGCGCGGCGGTGCAGCAGGTGCGTCAAGCCGACGCGCTCGACCGCCGCGGCCGCCGACGCGCGCGCCTGCTGCGGCAGGGCGCCGGTCACCTCGAGCGCGAGCGCGACGTTCTGCTCGACCGTCAAGTCGTCGACCAGCAGCGGTCGCTGCGGGATCAGCCCGATGCGGCGCCGGTGCGCGGCGAGAACCTCCTGCGAGCTGCCGCCGAGCACGAGATCGTCGACCACGATCCAGCCGTGCGTCGGCTCCTCGAGGCCGAGCAGCAGGCGGACGAGCGTGCTCTTCCCCGCTCCCGCCGGACCGCTCACCACCACCGCGTCGCCGGTATCGACGCAGAGGTTCACATCGAGCAGCACCTCTGCGTCCGGATACGACCGGGCAACGTGAATGAACCGCACCATCGACCGCGCCCCCCGCAAGACGCTGCGCGATACCTGCGCCGTCTTAGCCAGGAAGCGACCGCGACCGCAAGGCGAAGCGCACGACGGTGCCGCGCTCACTGCCCTGCCCTGTTTTGACTTGGCTCCGCGACCGCTGCTAGGCCGCGAGATGGAGGTGCGGTCATGCGGGTGGAGCGGCAGCTCACGTTGATCCTCGAGAACCGCCCCGGCGTTCTCGCCGACGTCTGCGCGGACCTCGCGCAGGCGAAGATCAACATCAAGGGCATCTACGTCGAGAACCTGGTCGACCACTCGGCCGTGCGCGTCGTGGTGAGCGACCCCGACAAGGCGATGCACCTGCTCGGCGCGGCCGGCGTGCTGGTGTTCGAGAACGAGATCGTCGCGGTCCCGGTCGAGAACCGCCCCGGCACGCTCGCCGCCATCGCCCGCCGTCTCGGCAAGGCGCGGGTCAACATCGACTACATGTACGCGAGCACGCCCGACCGCGGGAAGGCGGTGATCTTCCTCGCGGTGAGCAACGTCAAGCGCGCGGGCGAGGCGCTGAAGGGCTATCGCTGACCGACGCCCGGGTGCGCAACGGACTCCGCGCGCGCAGCGCGCGGCCGAGCGTAGCGAGCGGGTGAGTGGGGCCGCGGCTTTGCCGCGTGGGGCGAGAGGGCAGCGCCTTCTCGTGGAATCAGTTCCCGTCGGGCCCCTTCGGCCAGCGCCCCTCGGTGATCAGCGTGCGCAGGTCCTGCTCGAACGATGGATCCTTCCAGTCGCGCGGACCGATGTAGCGCGCCACCTGCCGCCCCTCGCGGTCGATGATGAAGGTCTCGGGGTAGCCGAAGACGCCGTAGGCGCGTCCGATCTCGCCGGTCGGGCTCACCAGCACCGGGAAGGTGAGCTTCATCTCCTCGACGAACTTCTTCACCACCGGCGCGCCGCCATCGTCCTCGCTGATCGCCAGCATCACGAAGTCCTCGGCGGCGAACTTCTTCGACAGCGCCTCCATCGCCGGCATCTCCGCGCGGCACGGCGGACACCAGGTCGTCCAGAAGTTGAGGAACACGACCTTGCCGCGGTGCTGCGAGAGCCGCACCGCCTGACCGTTCAGGTCCTGGGCGACGAAGTCGGGCGCCATCTTGCCGCCCGACTGACAGCCCGCGAGCAGCAGCAGCGCGGCGATGCCGGCGAGCGGTGACAGCGCCGCGCGACGGCCGCGCGCCCAGAGCAGCCCCGCGCCGCCCGCCACGACGCTAGCGATCCCGAACCACTGCGCCTCGGTGAGACCGAGCCACAGACGCGGCTCGATGCGCACGTACTCGACCAGGAAGCGCGCGACACCCGACAGCACGAGGTACGCGAACAGCACCGAGCCGTCCGCCCAGCGCCCGGGCTGACGCGCCATGCGCAGCAGCGCCACGAAGATCCCGCTGTAGAGCAGGCTCTCGTAGACCGGTGCGGGGTGGACGCGGACGCCCACGGGCTCGGTCCAGCCGTAGATCGCGCGCGGATAGGCCATCGCCCACGGCAGCGTCGACGCCGTGCCCCAGTCGCCGTCGCCCGCGAGCTGGCAGCCGATGCGGCCGATCGCCTGCCCGAGCGCGAGCCCCGGCGCGATCGCGTCGACCACCACGAGCCACGGCAGCCCGCGCATGCGGATGTACGCCGACACCGAGACGAAGCCGCCGACCAGGCCGCCGTACCAGACGAAGCCCGCGCCGGTCAGCAGCGAGCTCAGCGGTGCCGCGACGAAGCCGCTCCAGTCGTTGATGATCGCGAGCACCCGCGAGCCGACGAGGCCGCCGATCGCCGCCCACCAGACGATCGAGGACGCATGCCCTCGGTCGAGGCCGCGCGCTTCGAGCAGGTTGCCGAGCACGTAGCCTGCGGCGAGGAACGCCAGGGCGAGCATCGCGCCGAAGCTGTAGAGCGCGAGCGGACCGATCTGAACCAGGACCGGGACCATCGAGGATCCGACGAGACATACCCGATCCCTCCCGCGCCCGCCATGCTCTCGCCCCCGGCGCGACGTTGCATGACGCGCTGGCGCAGACAGAATGTGCGCATGCCGAAGGCTGGATTCTGGGCCATCGAGAACAAGAGCATCCGCTTCGGGCGCGACGGACGCTGGTACGCGGACGACGCGCCGATCGAGAACCAGCGCATCGCCGACCTGTTCTCGCGCCACGTCACGCGCGAGCAGGACGGCAGCTGGTGGCTGCGCATCGGCGACGAGCGCGCCAAGATCGTCGTCGAGGACACCCCCTACGTCGTCACGCGCGTCGACGGCGACGCCGAGGCGGGCTTCCGCATCACGCTCAACGACGGCACCTCGGAGCCGCTCGCGGCGTCCTCCCTCACCCTCGGCAAGGACGACGTGCTCTACGTCGACGTCAAGGGCGGCGCGTTCCGCGCCCGCTTCCTGCGCGCCGCGCAGGCGGAGCTGCTCTCGCACGTCGAGATGGACGGCGACCGCTTCGTCCTGCGCCTGCCGTCCGGGACGCACGAGATCGCGCAAGACGCGGCGCGATGCTCGTAGTCCTGGTCGAGCCCGAGATTCCGCAGAACACGGGCTCGATCGCGCGGCTGTGCGCCGCGACCGAGACCCCGCTGCACCTGGTCGGAAAGCTCGGCTTCTCGCTCGAGGACCGCTACCTCAAGCGCGCGGGCCTCGACTACTGGCCGTACGTCGACCTCACCGTGCACGCCGGCTGGCAGGAGTTCGACGCCGCGCGCGCGCCCGGTCGCCTGCTCGCCTTCAGCTCGCACGGCGTCGAGTCGTACACGCGGATCGAGTTTCGCGAGGACGACGCGCTGGTCTTCGGCGGCGAGACGCGCGGCCTGCCCGACGATCTGCGCGCCAAGCTCGCACCGCTCTACCGCATCCCGATGTCCGGCCGCGGCGTGCGCAGCCTGAACCTCTCGAACGCGGTGTCGATCGTGCTCTACGAGGCGCTGCGCCAGCTCGGGCGGGCGTGAGCGGAGGCGCGTGAGTCGATGCGCGCGAGCCGGGCGGAGCGTCAAGCACCCGTCGGACGGCGGACGCCGCAGCCGCCGGCCGCGCAGCCGGTTCCGCAGCCGGCGCGCAGCGGATCCGCGACCGCGTAGCCGAGCGCGTCGAGCTCGGACTCCGACACCAGGTAGACGCCGCGCACGGGACCGTCGCAGTGCACGCAGGCGTAGCCCGCGTCGTCCGCCGCGTCCGCGGCCACGTAGACCACCACCTCGCGCTCGCAGCGCGGGCACGGCGCGACCGGCACGCTCGCCGCGTCGGACAGCAGGACCTCGCGCGCGTCGTCAGCCATTGGCCTCTCCTGCCGCCGGCGCGTGCGCGTGCGCACGCGCGGACTCGGGGTCGTGCTCGGGCTCGCTCAAGCCGAGCGCCGCGATCTCGGCCTGCATGCGCTCGCGGTGCGTCGCCGGCCAGTAGATCCGGCGGCAGCGCGGACAGCGCTGGAACTCTTTCTGCGTCGCGCGGACGTACTCCGGCACCGTCTGCGGCACGCGCTCGAGCGGCAGCGCCTCGACCTCGACGTTGCACTCGACGCAGCGCGACGGCCGCTGCTCGACGCCGCCCAGCGGGAAGATCCGGTCGAGCTCGCGCAGCTGGTCGCGGAAGCGGTCCGCGGCGAGGCGCACGATGCGCACGCGACCGCGCGGGTCGCGCAGGCGCGCGTCGCGGGTGAGGACGATGCGTCCCTCGCGCGCGGCGAGCGTCAGCAGGCGGGCGCCCGGCATCTCCGGGCGGTAGGCCGCGTCGAAGCCGAGGATGCGCAGCCAGCGCGCGAGCCGGCCGAGCATGCGATCGACGGCGAAGCGGGGCTGCACGGAGACGACTCTAGCTGCGCGACGCCGCGCCGGGCAACGTCGCCTCGTCGGCCGGTGACGACGTCGCGTCACCGCTCTGCGACGGGGGAGCGGTATCAACGTGTGACGACGGCGGCGGTGCCGTGCTCGCCGCCTGCGCGAGCGCCGCGAACGGATCGTCCGCGTCGTCGACGATCTCGCGCAGCCGCGCGAGCGACGCGCGCAGGTCGCCCGCCTGGCGGTAGATCGCGTCGAAGGCGTCGAGCTCCTTCAAGTACGCGTAGTTCGCGAGGATCACCGCGTTGTTGACCGGGATCGGCGTGCGCCGCCGCGGCGTCGGCTGCGTCGCGGCCGCCGGGAAGGCATCCGCGCCGTCGAGCTCGCCGCGCTCGATGGCGCGGAAGATCTTCTCGCGCGCGGCGAGCACCTCGTCGACCGGACGCCCCTCGCGCGCGCTCGCCTCGTAGAGCGCGCGCAGCTCCTCGACCGCCGTGGTCCACAGACGCGACTCGGCGAGCGCCTCGTCCCAGCCCGCGACCGCCCGGCGCGTGGTCTCGGCGTCCTCGCCGTCGCGCGCGCGGAAGAACTCGATCGCACCGACGTGGCCGACGAAGGTCGCGAGCGACTCGTTGAACTCGGTCTCGCCCGAGACGTACCAGGTGCGGTGCAGCAGCTCGTGGATCAGCAGCTCGGTGATCCGCACCGGATCGGCGCGCAGCCAGCTCGACAGCACCGGGTCGTCGAACCAGCCGAGCGTGCTGAAGGCGACCGACGGACGCACCCAGGTGTCGTAGCCCTTGCTCTGCAGCCGCTCGGCCTCGGCGCGCGCGTCGGCCTCGTCGAAGAAGCCCTTGTAGTCGACGTCGCCGACGATCGGGAACCACCAGGTGTACGGCTCGAGCCGCGTGCGCTCCGCCGCCGACACGACGTGCAGCAGCGCGCCGGGCGGCACGATCGAGAACGACGCGTACGCGTCGCCCACCGCGAGACCGAGGCGGTCGCGCGCGAAGCGCCGCACCTCGAGGACGAGCTCGAGCTTCGCGCGCGTGTCCGGGTCGAGCTCGGGCTTCTCGAGCAGCGACTCGATCGATTGCCGCGAGAGCAGGATGCGTCCTTCCTCGTACGCCGAGCGCAGCACGTAGAGCGGCGAGCAGCCGCCGCAGCCGACGAGACACGACAGCGCACCGAGCAGCACCGCGACGCGCGCGAGCAGCACGGCGCGACGCTCAGGACGACGCAGCACCCGCACCCGAACCCGCCGCGCGCGCGTCGCGCAGCCCCGCGTACTGCAGCTCGTAGAGCCGTGCGTAGATCTTGCCGAGCGCGAGCAGCTCGGCGTGCGTGCCGACCTCGCGCACCTCGCCCTTGTGCAGGACGACGATCCGGTCGGCGCGCTCGATCGTCGACAGACGGTGCGCGATGACCAGCGCCGTGCGCCCTTGCAGCAGGCGGTCGAGCGCTTCCTGCACGAGCTGCTCGGTCTCGGCGTCGACGCTCGAGGTGGCTTCGTCGAGCACCAGGATGCGCGGGTCGTACGCGAGCGCGCGCGCGAACGCGAGCAGCTGCCGCTGCCCCACGGACAGGTTGTTGCCGCGCTCGCGGATCGGCTGCTCGAAGCCGCGCGGCAGGCTCGCGACGAGCTCGCTCAGGTTCGCGGCGCGCACGACCTCCTCGAGGCGCTCCTGCGGCAACGGTCGCCCGAGCGTGATGTTGCCGGCGACGGTGCCCGAGAACAGGAAGGCGTCCTGCAGGACGATGCCGATCTCGCGCCGCAGCTCGTGCAGGTCCCACTCGCGCACGTCGACGCCCGACACCTTCACGCTGCCGCGCGAGACGTCGAAGCTGCGCCCGAGCAGCTTGATGATCGTCGACTTGCCCGAGCCCGTCGCGCCGACCAGCGCCACCGTCTCGCCGGGACGCACGTCGATCGAGACGTCGCGCAGGACGTACTCGTCGCCCTTGTAGGCGAACCAGACGTTCTCGAAGCGGATCGCGCCGCGCTCGGGCGAGTCCGGCGGGACGCGGCGCGGCTGCGCGGGCGACGCGATCTCGAGCGGCGTGTCGAGCAGCTGGAAGACGCGCTCGGCCGCCGTCATCGCCGACTGCAGCACCGCGTACTTGGTCGAGAAGTCGCGGATCGGCACGAAGAACTTCTGGATGTACTCGATGAACGCGACCAGCGTGCCGAACGCGACCACGCCCTTCAGGATCTGCCCGGAGCCGTACCAGACCACCAGCGCCATCGAGATCGAGCTCACCGCCTCGACGATCGAGAACAGCGCCGCCTCGTAGATGTTCGACATGTGGTTGGCGTCGCGGTGCGCGGCGTTGTGCTCGTCGAACTCGCGGAAGGTCGCCGCCTCGCGCGCGAAGAGCTGGATCACCGGCATGCCGGAGATCGCTTCCGACAAGAAGCTGTTGATGCGCGCGATGCGCTCGCGGATCAGGCGGTAGGTGACGCGCGCGCGCTTGCGGAAGAAGTCGATCGCGATCAGCAGCAGCGGCACGACGGACAGCGTCACGAGCGCGAGCCGCCAGTCGATCCACAGCATGATCGCGACGATGCCGACCAGCGTGAGCCCGTCCATGAAGACGGTCATCGCGCCCGAGGCGAACATCTCGGTCAGCACGTCGACGTCGGTCGTGAGACGCGTCACCAGACGCCCGACGGGATTGCGGTCGAAGAAGCGCTGCGGCAGGCGCTCGAGGTGGCTGAAGAGCGCGACGCGCAGGTCGGCGAGGCTCTTCTGCGCGACCACCATCGTCAAGTAGTACTGGTAGTACAGGGCGACGAACTCGCCGACGACCGCGAGCGCGAACAGGATCGCGATGCGCGTCAAGCCGGCGACGTCGCCGGTCTCGACGTAGCGGTCGATCGCGATCTTCAGCAGGTACGGCTGGACGAGCATCAGCGCCGAGATCACCGGCAGGATCGCGATGCTCAGCCAGAAGGTCCTGCGGTACGGGCGGATGAAGCCCCACAGCCGGCGCAGGAGCTCGGCGTCGTACGCGGTGACGCGCTCCTCCGCGTGGATGCTGTCCGACGGCGTCTCCGCGCGACGGACGGCGCGCTTGTCGGCGGGACGCGTCAAATCGCCTCCAGCTCCTCGGTCAGGCGCTGGCGCTGGAACAGCTCGGCATAGAGGCCGCCGCGCGCCAGCAGCTGCTGGTGGTCGCCGCGCTCGACGATGCGGCCGCGGTCGAGCACGAGGATCAGATCGGCGTCCTGCACCGTCGACAGACGGTGCGCGACGATCAGGCACGTGCGCCCGCGCCGACGCTCCTCGAGCGCGCGCAGGATGCGCTCCTCGGTCTGCGTGTCGACGCTCGAGAGCGCGTCGTCGAGCACCAGGATCGGCGCGTCGGCGAGCAGCGCGCGCGCGAGCGTCACGCGCTGCTTCTGGCCGCCCGACAGCGTGATGCCGCGCTCGCCGACCATGGTGTCGTAGCCGCGCGGGAAGTCCTCGATGTCGTCCGCGACCGCCGCCCAGCGCGCCGCCTCGCGCACGAGCCGGTGCGCTTCCTCGTCGTCCGGATCGAGCTCGGACAGCGCGAACGCGAGGTTCGCGCGGATCGAGGTCGAGAACAGAAACGGATCCTGCGGCACGAAGGCGATCGCGCGGCGCAGCGTCGCGAGCGGGTAGTCGCGCACGTTGCGGCCGTCGATGCGCACCTCGCCCTCGGTCGGATCGAAGAGCCGTGGCAGCAGGTTCAGCAGCGAGGTCTTGCCGGCGCCCGCGCGGCCGACGATCGCCACCGTCGCGCCTGCGGGGATGTGCACGTCGATGTCGCACAGCACCTTGGGCGAGGCCGGCCCGGGGTACGCGAACGACACGCCGCGCAGCTCGATCTCGCCGCGCGTGATCGCCGGCGGCGCGGCAGCGCCGTTGCCAGCCGCGGTGCGCTCGCCGTCGCCGTCGCGCGCGGCGACCGCGTCGTTCGTCGGCATGACGCCCGGCGCAGCCCCGTCGGACGCGGCGACGCTCGGCGCGGCGCCGTTCGCCGCAGCCGCGTCGAGGTCGACGATCGGCACCGCCCACGCCGGACGCGGCACGCCCGGCGGATCCGCGATCGCCGGCTCGACCGCGAACAGCTCCTCGAGGCGCTGCATCGCCGCGCGACCGCGCTGCAGGGTCGAGAGCATCCAGCCGAGCGCCATCGTCGGCCACGCGAGCAGGTGCAGGTAGCCGATGAACGCCACCAGGTCGCCGATCGTCAGCAGACCGCGCGCGACGTGCCGCCCGCCGAGCCAGAGCACGACCAGGATGCCGAGCGCGCTCACCGAGCGGATCACCGGCGCGATGATGCCGCGCGCGCGCCCGAGCTCGAGGCTCACCTCGCGGAAGCGATCGTTCATCGCGCGGAAGCGCGCGATCTCGTGCTCCTCGCGCACGTACGCCTTGACGACGTGGATGCCGCTCACGTTCTCCTGCACGAGCGAGCTCATGTCGGCGAGCCCCTCCTGCACGCGCAGCGTGCCCTCCATCAGGCGGCGGCTGTAGCGCTTCACGACCAGCAGCATGATCGGGTACGGCGACAGCGCCGCGACCGTCAGCAGCGGGTCGATCGAGACCATGATCGTCACCGCGTAGAGGTAGTAGAGCGGCGTGTTGAGCAGGTTCAGCACGCCCGGCCCGAGCAGCATGCGCACCGCGGAGATGTCGTTGACCAGACGCGACATCAGATCACCGGTCGGGTGCACCTGATAGAACTGCCAGGGCAGGCGCTCGAGGTGGCGGAAGAGGTCGTTGCGCAGGTCGTACTCGACGTCACGCCCGACGTTGAAGATCACGAAGCGCGAGAACGTGCGGACGACGCCCTGCGCGATCGCGATCACGATGACGGCGAGCGCGTACCACGCGGCCGTGCTCGCGCTGCCGGCCGTACCGGCCGCCACGTTGGCCGCGACCGGGATGCTGTCGACCGCGCGCTTGAGCAGCACCGGGATCGTCATCGCGAGCGTCGCGGTGCCGATCAGGCACAGGCAGCCGGCGACGTAGCGCGCTCGGTAGCGGGCAAGATACTTCCAGAGGCGGCGCATCCGATCCCACTGTCTCTAGCGTACGCGTCCTGCTCAGCACAGGAGCGCCGCTCGAGCGCCGCGCTAGCGCTTCGTGATCAGGTGCGCGACGTGCTCCGGGATCGGCAGCTGGCTCTGCCCGCCGGTCTCCCACCAGCTCGCGGTGAGCGTGCGGGGCGCGCCCTGGCTGCGCTTCCACACCTCCTCGTACGTCCGCTTGTACGCCGTCCGCTGGATCCGCCACTGGCCGTCCTGCTTGACGTACTCGTCGGTGTAGAAGGCGGCGCCGCGCAGCTCGAAGTCGCGCGACGGGTCGACCACGACGTCCTCGAGCGCCCACACGCCGCGCGCGGTGGTCGGGCTCGTCAAGTCGATCTCGGGATGGTGCACGCGGTGGCTCGAGAGAAAGCTCGGCGACCCCATCGAGGCGCGGAAGAACGCGAGGATCGCGTCACGACCGTGGAATTCGTACTTCCCCGCGCTGTACGACGCGACCGCGTCCTCGGTCAGCGTCTCCGCCATCTCGTCCCACAGCTTCTGGTCGAGGCAGCGCATGTACTTGTACTTGAGCCGCTTGATGAGCTCGATCTCGACGAGGTCGGCGGGCGTCATGCGACCGTGCTAGCCGGGTCGTCGAGCGCAGGTCAATCGCGCCCAGCGCAGCGCCGAAGCTCGGACGAGCGGCCGCCGCAGCGCGCCGCGGCGCGCGTCAAGCAGCGCGCAGGTGCTCGCCGGTGACCTCCTCGTACACCGCGAGCGTCTCGGCCGCGGCGAGGCTCCAGCGAAACTGCGCCGCGCGCTCGAGCCCGCGCTCGCGCAGCGACGCCGCGAGCTCGGCGTCGTTCAAGACGCGACGCACCGCCTGGCGCAGCTCGCCGATCTCCGCGACCGGCACGAGCAGCGCCGCGTCGCCGGCGACCTCGCGGACCGCGTCCGCCGCGGTCGCGACCACCGGCGTGCCGCACGCGAACGCCTCGACCACTGGCAGGCCGAAGCCCTCGTAGCGCGTCGCGAGGACGAGCGCCGCGGCGCCGCGGTAGAGCGCCGGCAGCTCCTCGTCGCGTACCACACCGGGCAGCACGATGCGGTCGCGCGCGGCGGCGCGCTCGATCGCTTGCCGGACCGCCGGATAGGCCGCGCCGTTCGCGACCGGTCCCGCCAGCACGAGGCCGAGGCTCGCGTCGTCGCGTGCGATCGCGTCGAAGACGTCGATCAGCTCGGGGACGCGCTTGCGCGGATCGGCGCCGCCGGTGTGCAGCAGGTAGCGCTCGGGCAAGCGCAGCCGGGCGCGCACCGCGGCGTCGTTCGGCGCGGGCTCCGGCGAGAAGCGCGGCGCCGCCGCGAGCGGGATGATCGAGATCTTCGCGCGCGGCACCGCGAGCTCGCGCACGAGCTCTTCCGCCGTCACCCGCGACGGCACGATGATGCGCGACGCGTGCGCGATCGCGAGCCGCTCGAGCAAGCGCATCGTGCGGAAGCGCGCGCGTCGCGCGCGCGCCCGCAGCGAGTCCGGCGTCCCGGCCTCGTACCAGGCGCCGTGGCGGTGCAGGACGACGTCGTGCACGCTCACCACCGTGCGCACGCCGAGCACGGCGGGCGCGTCGGTCTGCGCCGGGAAGTGCACCGCCGCAGGACGCCGCGCCGAAAGCCACGCCGCGAGCTGCGCGTGCTGGTGGAGGTGCGTCGCGAGCGGGCCGCGTCCGCCGAGCGCGCGCGGGACGTACAGCAAGCGCGACGGCGAGACCCCGTGCAGCAGCTCCGCGCCGCGCTCGACCAGCATGCGCAGGCGATCGGGCGCCGCCTGATGGTCGAGCTCGGTGGCGAGCGCGGCGACGTAGGTGCCGATGCCGCGTCCGCCGTGCTCCTTGAAGCCGACCTGGAGACCGCGGGCGTCGAACCAGACGGCTCGCGCGTCCTCGCGCTGTCCTGCTCGCTCGCTCACGGTCGAGCGGCGGTTTAGCGGACGCGGTGACGCAGGAAAAGCGCGCCCTTGCGGACGCGGCGCGAAGCGGCGACAAGCGCCGCGTGACGATCCGCGACCGCAGCGTCCATGACCTCGCGCGCGCGCGCCGCGGCGGCGTGCCCCTCGCGCGCGTCTCCCGCGGCGGCGTGGCCCTCGCCCGCGCGGCCCTCGCCGGCCTGCTCGTCGTCGCGCCCGCGTGCGACGCGGGTCCGGCCGGCGACGGCGCGCCCGCGCCCGCGACGCCGACGATCGGCGCGCAGCCGCAGGCGTCCGCCGAGTCGACACGCGTCGAAGAGACACTCGCTGCTGGGACGCGCGCTGCAGAGACGCATGCCACGGCGACGCACGCCGCGCCGACGCCGCCGCCCGCCGCCTCCCCCGCGCCCGGCGTCTCGCTCCTCGACCTGCTCACCACGGGCGGGCTGCTCGAGCGCGCCGCGTGGTCGACGCCGCGCGTGATGACGCAGTCGGTGCGCCTCGAGACGCAGCCGCAGCCGGGCTTCGTCAAGGTGCAGGTGCCGCCCGCGGGCGCGGTGCTCGAGCTCGACTACGGCGTCAAGCCGGAGCGCTGGAGCGACGTGCGCAGCGGACCATTCCGCTTCGCGATCGCCGTGCTCACGCCGCGCAAGGGCAACGACCGCGGCGGACGTCAAATCGTCTTCGAGCAGCGCATCGACCCGGCCCGCGTGCCCGCGGACCGCCGCTGGCACGAGGCGCGCGTCGACCTCGACCCCTTCGCCGGCAGCGAGATCATGCTCGTCTTCATGATCGACACGCCGACGCTGGTCGAGCCGCCCGGCGACCTCGCCGGCTGGCGCGATCCGCGCATCGTGCCGCGCGAGGGCGGCGACGCTCAGGCCACCTTGGCCTCGCCCGACGGCACGCGCAGGAACGCCGACACGCCGACCAGGTAGCAGGCGAGCCCGGCGAGGATGACGGCGTTGAAGCCCGCCGTCATCGCGAGGATCGTCGCCAGCACCGAGGCGACGACCGAGCAGAAGCCGTTCACCGCCCAGCACCAGGCGACGTACTGCTCGTGGTACGGCGTCAGTGCCGACACCGAGCGCAGGCCGATCGGCATGAAGGCGCCGAGACAGAAGCCGAGCGGCGTCAGCACCGCGACCGTGATCAGGACGCGCAGCGCGAACGGCCAGCCGACCGCGACGTCGACCAGCGGCGTCAAGCCAAAGCGGTAGAACACCACCATCACGATCAGCGCGCCGAGCAGCGCCGCGAACACCCGGTTGCGGTCGGTGCCGTAGCGCTCGCTCGCGAGGCTGCCGAGCCCGGTCGAGACCAGCAGCGAGAACAGCGTGATGGTCAGCGAGTAGGTCGGGTAGCCGAGGAACAGCGTCAAGCGCTGGATCAGGCAGACCTCGATCAGCATGAAGCCGAGCCCGAGGCCCGCGAAGTAGAGGCCGGCGTTCAGCTTGTAGGGGATCTGCGCCCAGACGTCGCGCACCACCGCGAGCGGCAGCAGCAGGAACGCCGCCGCGAACGCGGTGCCGATCGCGAGCAGCACGAGCAGTAGCCGCTCGCCGACGCCCTCCTCGACGTTCAGGCGGATGTCGTCGTTGCCGTACAGCACGGAGTCGAAGCCGACGAAGTGCCAGAAGAACGGCGAGTCGTCGGTGATCGGACGGACCTTGTACGGCCAGGAGTCGTAGAACGCCTCGCGCTCCTCGCCCTCGAGCGTGATCACCTTGGTGACCGGGCTCTCGGGGTCCGACTGCTTCCACGTGTAGACGACGCGCGTACCCTCGATCTGCGCCGCCGTGTCGAGGAACGTCTCGATGTCCGCCTCGGTGAACGGCCGCTTGCGGATCAGGATGGTCGCCGACTCGAGCTGGCCGAAGCCGGGCGACACCGCGACCAGCACGTGCCGGTCGAAGTCGCGGATGCCGAGCTCGGCGAGCGCCTCGCGCGCGGTGCCGAGGTAGCGCACGACGCGGTTCGGCTTGGTCGCGAACTCGATCTCGCCGAACTGCGCGCACAGGATGCCGTTCTCGTCGAGGTGCTCGAGCGCCTCGACGATCATCTCCTTGGTGTAGAGGTAGCTCTCGGAGAGCACGAAGGCGCCCGAGGTCGCCGCGTTCATCGCGGCGTAGCTGTCGGGCGCGACGAGCCAGATGAGGTCGAACTCCTTGCCCGTGCTCTTGAGGTACGAGCGTCCCTCGGCGTTGACCAGCGTCACCTTGGGGTGACGCGCGATGTTGCCGGTGAAGTCGGCGAAGTGGTCGGTGAGCAGCGACACCGTCACCGGGTTCAGCTCGATGCCGGTGATGTGCCCCGCGCCGAGACGCAGCGAGGCGAGGATCTCGTTGCCGCCCGCCGCGCCGATGATCGCCACGTGGGGCTCGGGCCCGAGGAGACGGAACGGGAACGAGCGATCCATCTTGTCGTAGCGCCCGAGCGAGGACGGATCGCCGTCGTACTGCAGCATCGAGGAGCCGAGCGTGCCGTCGTGGACGAGGAAGTTCGTCGGCGGCACGGCGCCCGGCACCGGGACGACGTCGACGCGGAACACCGGGCTCCACTGCGAGAAGATCGTCGGCGCGTCGCCGCCCTTGATGCGATCGCGCACCGGATCGGGCAGCGCGCCCGGGAACAGCACGCCCACGAGCAGGCAGATCGCCGCCACGGTCGCGGGCACCGTCGCCGTGCGTCCGGTCGCGCGCGCGAGCGGCAGACCGGCGAACGCGAAGGCGAGCCCCGCGAGGAACACCGCGCCCGGCGGCGAGATCCAGCGGATCGCCGGGATGACGATCATGCAGCCGAGCGCCGCGCCGAGCAGGTCGATCGCGTAGAGCCGGCTGATGCGCTCGGTGTGCGCCGCGAAGATCTTCGCGAGCGCGATGCCGGCCGAGAGGAACGGCACGAACAGCGTCGCGCAGACGAGCGTCAGCTTCGCGAGCTCCAGGGTCACCTCGCCCCAGTGGCTGCCCTGGACCATCCACATGACCATGCGGAAGAGGTTCAGGCGCAGCAGCGCGATCAGGAAGTAGCCGCCGAGCACCGCGATCGCGGCGGTCAGCGCGCAGCCGAGCACGAGCCGCTCGACGCTGGCGCGCCTCAGCCGCGAGACGATCGCCACCAGCACGCCGCCCGAGCCGAGCCCGAGCAGCGCGATCCCGATCACCAGGTAGGTGAAGTAGTAGACGAGCTTGTACGAGAAGACGCGGGTGTAGGAGACCTCCAGAAGGATGACGGCCAGGGAGATGAAGAAGGTCTCGAAATAGAGCTTGCGTGGCATGCGAAGGAATTCAGAAGCGCCCGCGGCGAAGGTCCGCTCTCTGTAGCGGGCTTCCGCACCGTCGTAAACCCCGCTCGTGGTGGTTGCCGGAGCGCAACGTCGGCAATTGCGGGCGCCGCGCACGCTGTGCGAGGATCGTCGGCCATGCCCGCAGGTCCCGGCATGACTGCGATCGATCCGCTGTGGTAGGAGCCGGCCCGTACCAATGTCCCGCCGTTCCAGCGATTCCCTTCTGATCATCCCGGCCTTCAACGAGCAGCGCTCGATCGGTGCGGTGATCGACCGCGTGCGCGCGACCGGCCTCGAGCTCGACGTGCTGGTGATCAACGACGGCTCGCGCGACGACACCGCCGAGATCGCCCGCCGCCACGGCGCGACGGTGGTGTCGCACCCGTTCAACCTGGGCTACGGCGCCGCGCTGCAGACCGGCTACAAGTACGCGATCCGCAACGGCTACCGGCACCTCGTGCAGATGGACGCCGACGGCCAGCACGATCCCGCCTACATCCCGAGCCTGCTCGAGCCGGTGCGCGCGGGCGAGGCCGACGTGGTGATCGGCTCGCGCTTCATCGAGGCGACCGGCTACCAGATGGGCGGCGCGCGCACCGTGGGCCGCGTCTTCTTCCAGCGGGTCCTGGTCTGGTGCGGCGGGCCGCACATCGCCGACCCGACCTCGGGTCTGCAGGCGCTGTCGCGCAGCGTGGTGCGCTTCTGCTGCTCGGACTTCTACCCGTTCGACTTCCCGGACATCGACGTCCTGCTGCTGCTCCACCGCCAGGGGTTCCGCATCCGCGAGGTCCCGGTGACCATGGCGCCGAGCCCGCCGCAGCGAAAGCCGATGCACTACGGGCTGCGCGCCGTCTACTACCCGTACAAGATGCTGCTCTCGACGTTCCGCAGCATGTTCATGCCGCGCGTCAAGCTCGCTTCCGACTGA
Source organism: Candidatus Binatia bacterium (assembly GCA_036563615.1). Classification (NCBI taxonomy): domain Bacteria; phylum Candidatus Binatota; class Binatia (SeqCode); species Binatia bacterium. The sequence goes on along the minus strand of DATCMB010000006.1, from coordinate 856,386 downwards.
GCCGACGCGAACGACCGGCAGAGGATCGCCATGAACCAAACGACCATCGACGTCGACGCTCTGCGCCGGCTCGCCATCGAGCAGCCGGAGGCGACGAGCACGAGGATCCTGGCGCTGCTGCTGTGCACCGCGTTCCTCGTCGCGGTGCTGGTGCTGGTGCGGCGCGGGCGGCTGCGCGAGGAGTACACGCCGATCTGGACGGTGGTCGCGGTCGGCACGATGGTGCTCAGCATCTGGTTCGACGCCGTGCGGCTGCTCACGCGCCTCGTCGGCGCCTGGACGCCGAGCTCGACGCTGTTCTTCTTCGGCCTCGTCTTCCTGCTCACCGTGTGCCTGAACTACGCCGTGCGCCTCTCGGGCCTGAGCCTGCAGGTCAAGCTGCTCGCGCAGGAGGTGGCGCTGCTGCGCCAGCAGCTCGCGGCGACGTCCGGCGGCGACGGCGAGCGCGCCGCCGGCGAGCAATGACCGAGCAGCTCGCCTTCTGGGAGACGGGCGGACGCTACCGCCCGAGCGACCACCCGGTGGTCGAGCTGTTCGCGCGCCAGCGCGTCGAGTACCTCGAGGCGCGCGGCGCGCTCGACGGCGTCGCGAGCCTGCTCGACGTCGGCGCCGGCAGCGGCTTCTCGAGCGCCTACTACCCCGAGCGCATCCGCGTCGTCGCGTGCGACTACGCCTCCGGGATGCTGACCGGCAACCCGGTGCGCGACCGCGTCCGCTGCTCGGCGACGCAGCTTCCCTTCGACGACGGCGGCTTCGACGTCGTCACCTGCTGGGAGCTCCTGCACCACCTCGACGATCCGGTCGCGGCGCTGCGCGAGATGTGGCGCGTCACGCGGCGGCGGCTCGTCGTGTTCGAGCCGAACCGCATCAACCCGGGTCACATCGTGCTCGGGCTGACGCGTGAGGAGGAGCGGCGCTCGCTGCTGTTCTCGCCGGGACACCTGCGTCGGCTCGTGCACGCGGCGACGGGACGTCGCGCGCGACCGCAGCGCTGCGGGCTGCTCTTCCCGAACGTCACGCCGCTGCCGATCGCCCGGCTGCTCACCCGCCTCCCCTATCGCGTGCCGTTGATCGCGATCTCGCAACTCGTCGTGCTGGAGAAGGATTGAAGCTGCCCGGCTCCGGCCGCAGCGCGACGTGGTGCGCGCTGCTCGCCGCAATCGCCTACGGCCTGGTCGCGCTGTTCGTCCTGCGTGCGGTGCTGCCGTCGCCCGGACGGCTGCTGCCGTACCCCGAGCTGCTCGACTGGAACTCGACGCCCAAGGCCGATCTGACGCGCCTCGACCACCGCGACCAGTCGATGGTGGTGTCGGTGGTGATCCGCAACGCGGCGCTGCTGACCAGCGAGCCGTGGAACCTGCTCGACGGCTTCGGGCAGTGCTACCCGATGCCGCGCTCGTACACGCTCGGCGAGCACATGTTCGGCACGGGTCTGCTCGCCGCGCTGCCGTACGCTCTCACCGGGGATCCGATCCTCACCTACAACCTGACGCTCTGGCTCACGCTGTGGATTCCTGGCTTGACGATGTACGCGCTGTCGTGGGCGTTCACGCGCAACGCGGCGGCGGCGTTCGTCGCGGGGCTGCTCTTCGAGCTGGTGCCGAGCCGCATCGTCGACCCGTCGCATCCCTACGTGCACGGCGACCTGTGGGCGCCGCTGATGCTGCTCTTCCTGCACCGCCTGTTCACGGTCGGACGCCTGAGCGACGCGGTGCTGTTCGCGCTCTTCCTGAGCCTCGAGGTGATGGAGAGCCTCTATCCGCTGCTCGCCTGCGCGTTCCTGGTGCTGATCTACGGCACCCACCTCGCGTGGCGGAGCCGGACGCGGCTCGTCGCGCTGCTGCCGAAGATCGCGGTCGCCTCCGCGCTCGTGCTCGCGACCGCCTGGGTCGTCCTCGGCCCCTACCTCGAGACGCGCGCGACCTGGGGTCTCCTCGAGGGCCGCAGCTCGACCATGCTGCAGTTCCGCGACTACCGCTGGGGATCGATCTACTTCCCCGGCGCGCTCGTCCTCGGGCTCGCGGCGCTCGGCATCGTCGACCGGCTGCGCCGCGCGCGCCCGCTGCGCGGCGACGACCCGCGGCTCGCGATGCTGCTCTGCGGCTTCGTGCTGGTGTGGGCGTCGACGAGGGGGATCCCGATCCCGTTCACGGACGTCCTCGTGCCGTCGCCGATCGTGGCGCTGAAGCCCTACGTGCCCGGGCTGAGCGCGGTGCGCGCGCTCACCGCGGTCGGCATCGTGTCGAACCTCGCGTGGGCCTTCCTCGCCGGCTACGGGATGCTGGTCCTGATCGAGCGGCGCGGACGCGCGCTCGCGATCGGGAGCGCCGCGGTCGCGACCGCGCTGGCGCTCCTGTCGCTCTACTTCCCGCCCTTCGCCGGGCCGATGTACGCCACGCCCTCGTTCCGCCTGGCCGCCTGGCAGGCGAGCCCAGACGCGCGCGACGTCGCGCTGCTGCGACGGGTCGCCGAGGGCGCGGTGCTCGACGTGCCCTTTCCCGAGATGGAGGGGCGCAACAGCATCAGCCTCGCGCAGCACCTGCTGCTCAACGCGTACGACCCGCGCGCCACCGCCGCCTGCTACAACTCCTTCGTCACGCCCGCGCTGCGTCAGGTGAAGCGCCTCGCCGAGCAGCTTCCCGACCGCCGCGCCTCCGACGCGCTCGCGGCGCTCGGCTTCGGCACCGTCATGGTCGAGAAGGATCGCCTCCTGCCGGCGGCGCTGCAGGGGCTGCTCGACGGCCTGCGCGACCTCGACAACTGGGAGCGCATGCGCCCGGTCGGCCGCTCGGCGCGCTTCTTCGCCTACCGCCTCTCGACACCGACTCCCGTGCGCACCGACTTCTCCTTGCTCGCGCCCGCGCCCGCGGAGCCGCTGCGCGTCGAGCGCCGCGGCGCGCGCGTCACCCTCGACGTGCCGTTCGCGAACCGCGGCGCGGAGATCTTCCGCCACCCCGACCCGCTCGTCCCCTCCGAGCTCGTGGTGCGCTGGCGTCACGCCGACGGACGGCTCGCGCAGGAGATCCGCGCGCGCGAGCTGCTGCCGCTCGCGATCGCGCCGGGCGCGGAGCTGGAGGTGCCGATGGACCTGCCGACGCCGGAGCAGGCGGGCACGTACGAGCTCGCGATCGCGCGCGCCGAGGAGCCGGAGGTCGTGCTCGCGACGCGCACGGTGGAGGTGGTCGACCCATGAGCGCTCTCGCCGCACGGATCATCCGCGACGCGCGCTCGCGTCCGGGCTCGGTCACGCGCGGGTCGCCGGGCAAGGCGGACCATGGTAGCGTCGCGCGGATGCTTCGGCGCCGGGCCGTACGCACCCTCTTCCTGCTCCTCACGCTGCTTGCGATCGGCGCGTCGGCGCGCGCGACGACGCCGCCGGCGCCGCAGGCCAGCGCCAGCGGCGCGCCGGAGAGCGCCGCGTCCGCGACGGCCGCGACCTCCGCGCCGCAGGCGAGCGCCGCAGCCACACCGGCCGCGAGCGCCGGCGCGAAAGCGAGCGCGTCCGCGACGAAGGCCGAGCGCCGCACGTCCTGGGACCTGATCGTCGCCCTCGCCGCCGCGGGCCAGCCGCCCGAGGGCGTTCAGCTCGTCTACCGCGGCGCGCACAAGGAGACGCGCGCCGGCGTCCGCATGGCCTCGCCGAGCAGCATGTCGATGCCGGTCGAGGTGCCGCCCGAGGCGGAGCTGGTCTTCGGCGTCACCTTCCAGGCGGCGGCGTTCATGACCGAGCTGCCGGAGCTCGCCGAGCCGGGCCGCGTGCAGATCGAGCTCGCCGAGGCCGACGGCAAGACGCACGTCCTCTACGACCGCCGCATCGACATCCGCAACGTTCCGACGGACCGTCGCTGGTTCGACGAGCGCATCGACCTCGCGCCCTTCGCCGGCAAGAAGGCGACGCTCACCTTCCGCGTGCTGAACGAGGGCGACGCCGCGAAGGCGAAGGAGACCAACGTCTACCTCTCGACGCCGCGCATCGTGACGCGCGCCGGCGACGCCGCGCCCGGCCTCAACGTGCTGCTCATCACGATCGACTGCCTGCGCGCGGACCACGTCGGCGCCTACGGCTACCCGCGGCCGACGACGCCGACGCTCGATCGCCTCGCCGCCGAGGGCGTGCGCTTCGCGCGCGCCTACGCGAACGCGCCGATGACGCTGCCCTCGATCCCGCAGCTCTTCACCTCGACGCTGTTCCCGACCAAGGACGACGAGACGTTCCTCGAGCCGGTCGCGCAGGCCGGCGTGCCGAGCGCCGCGGTGGTGAACCAGGTCTGGATCCCGCTCTGGCTCGGTCAGGGCAAGCACGCCGAGCCGCCCGGCACCTTCGACGTCATGATCTCGGGCGACCTCGACGCGCGCGCGATCGTCGACCGCGCGCTCACCTGGCTCGAGACGCACCGCGACGATCGCTTCTTCCTCTACCTGCACTTCCTCGACGCGCACACGCCGTACGGCCCGCCCGCGGACCAGATCCGCGCGTTCGCCGACCCGGCCTACCAGGGCAAGGTGGGCGACACCTTCTCCGACGTCGACGGCGCCGACGCCGGCCGATACGACGACGCCGACAAGCAAAAGATCATCGCGCTGTACGACAGCGCGCTGCGCTACATCGACGACCAGATCGCGCGCGTGATCGAGTTCCTCGAGAAGAGCGGCGAGCTCGACCGCACGGCGATCGTCGTCACCGCCGACCACGGCGAGGAGTTCTGGGATCACGGCCGCTTCTTCCACGGGCAGAGCCTGTACGACGAGCTGCTGCACGTGCCGCTGATCGTCCGCGTGCCGGGGCTCGGCGCGCCGGGCACGGTCGTCGAGCGTCCGGTGCGCATGCTCGACGTCGGGCCGTCGCTGCTCGACTGGGCGAAGCTCGAGCGTCCGGCGACGTTCACCGGACGCGCGCTCGCCGAGGTGGTCGCCAACGCCGACCTGCCGGCGGACGAGATGGTCGCGACCGCGACGCAGGCGCAGTTCCCGACGCGCTACGCGGTCCGCAGCGGCGACCTCAAGCTGATCGAGAGCCTCGACACCGGCAAGCGCGAGCTCTTCGACCTCGCGAGCGACCCGGACGAGCGCCACGACCTCGCGGCGCAGCGTCCGGACGACGTCGCCGCGCTGCAGGCGAAGCTCGACGCCGCGCGCCAGGTGCTGCGCGAGCGCGGCTACCAGGTGAAGGTGGTCGGGCCGCAGTCGGGCAGCGTGCCGGTCGAGGTACGCCTCTCGAGCGAGCCGCGCAGCGGCACGTTCCTCACCCTCGACCGCACCTCGCCGCACGGCGACCCGCGGCTCACGCTGTCCGCCGACGGCGAGAAGCTCACCGCCAAGGCGACGGTCGACGCGCGCGGCACCGGCTTCCGCTTCGACCGCCTGCTGAGCCCGCGCAACATCCAGCGCGACGACAAGATCAGATTCGAGGTTCTGGTCTCGGGTTCGCCGGTGTCGCGCGCCGTGCTGGCGCTCGGCCCGAACGGCACCGCGGCGTCGAGCGACGTGGTCAACGTCGCGGATCCGGCGTTCACCACGACCACGGAGCCGGACTGCGAGGCGCCGCCGAGCGGCGTGCGGGTCTGCGTCTGGCGCTACCCCGGCGAGAAGCTCGGCGAGATGCCCGAGATCGAGAATCCCGAGCTGCGCGAGAAGCTGCGCGCCCTCGGCTACCTGCAATGACCCAGGGCTCGCCGCGGCACGCGCAGCGCGACGTCCCGCGCGAGCACGGGCCGCGCGACGCGGCGCCGCCGCGCGCGTCGCGCGCCCGCGTGGTCGGCGAAGCGCTCCTTGCGGCGCTGCTCTACGCGCTCGCCACGCCGTGGGTGCTGCGTCCGTGGTTCCTCGCGCGCGACGCGTTTCCGCACGCGCCGGGTCCGTACGGCACGATGGCCGACGCGGACCTCTACCTGAACGTCTGGATCCTCGCGTGGATCGCGCACGCGGTGCTGACGAATCCGGCGGCGCTCTACGACGGCAACATCTTCCACCCGGCGCCGAACACCATCGCGGGCTCGGAGAACATGCTCGCGCACCTGCCGGTGACGGCGCCGGTGCTCGCGCTCACGGGCAACGCGCTCACGATGCTCAAGGCGCTCGTCTTCGAGAGCTTCGTGCTGTCGGGCGTCGGGATGTTCCTCTTCGTCCGCCACCACACGCGGAGCTTCGCGGCGGCGCTGCTCGCGGGCGCGGCCTACACCTTCACCTCGTTCCGCGCCGCGACCATCCCGCAGCCGCAGTACCTCGGCATCCAGTACCTGCCGCTCGCGCTGCTGTTCGTCGACCTCTGGCTCGAGCGGCGGCGCGCGGTGATGCTCGTCGGGCTCGCGGCGTCGATCGCGCTGCAGGCGCTGGCCTGCGTCTACGTCGGCTTCTTCACGCTGATCGCGGTGCCGGTGTACGCGGCCGTGCGTCTGCTCGGGATGCGCGAGCGTCGCGCCGGCGCCGTCGCGGGCCTCGCGGTGGCCTTCGCCGGCGGCCTCCTCGCGCTCGTGCCGGTCGCCCTGCCCTACCTGCGCGCGCGCGCCGAGGGCATGATCCCCGCGCACGACCCGGCGATGATCCGGGCGTTCTCGCTGCCGCCCTGGGACTACTTCTCCTCGCGCTTCCTCGAGCGCGCGGGCCTCGTGCCGCTCGCGCTCGTCCTCGGCGATCTGCTGGTGCGGCTCGCTAGCCGCTTGACGGGCGTGGCGCGGCGTCTCACGGCGCCCGAGCGCGCGCTCTGGGTGGTCGCTGCGACCGCCGCCGTGCTCGCGACGGGCCCGGTGCTGGAGATCGGCGGGCTGTCGATCCCGATGCCGTACCTCGCGCTCTACGAGCTCGTGCCGGGCTTCTCGTCGGTGCGCGTCCCGCTCCGCTTCGTGATCCTGATCGCGATGGCGCTCGCCGCGCTCGCCGGCTTCGCGTTCGCGCGCTGGACGCGAAGCGTCTCGCCTGCGCCGCGCACCGGCTTGGCGCTCGCCCTCGTGCTCGGCTGCGTCGTCGCCGCGGCGCCGCGTCCGACGCCCGTCGTGCCGGCGCGGCTCGGCGACGCGGCGCCCGAGGTCTACCGCTGGCTCGCGGCGCAGCCCGGGTCCGGGTCCGTGCTCGAGGTGCCGAGCAACGCGAGCGCGGACGACGTCGTCGGCAACCTGCGCAACGGCCGCTACATGGTCGCGAGCACGATCCACTGGCGTCCGCTGGTGAACGGCTACACCGCGTACCCGCCGACGTCGGCGCCGCTCCTCGCCGCGGGGATCCGCGAGATGCCGCGCCCGGACGCGATCGATCTGCTGTCGCGCGTCTCGGACCTCGAGTGGGTCATCGTGCACCGCAACGAGATGACGCGCGAGGAAGCGCAGCCGTGGCGCGAGCGCGAGCTGCCGGGGCTCGAGCTCGTGCGAAGCTTCGGCGACGTCGACGTCTACCGCGTCACGCGCGCGAGCGGACCGTCGCTCGCGGACGAGGTGCTGGCGCGCAGCCGCAAGCCCGCCGCCGACACCCTGCAAGGCACGCCGACCACGCCGCTCGCTCCCGCGTGCCGCCGAGCGCGCCTCGTCTCCGTCGCCGCCCCACCGCAGATGATGCCGGTCCCGCTGCCGCGCCGCGTGCCGGTGACGATCGCCAACGACAGCGATTGCCGCTGGCCGGCGCTCGGCGTGCGCGGCGAGGGGCTGGTCGCGCTGACCTACCGCTGGACGTCGCCGTCGGGCGCGCAGCAGCCGCCGGGACCGCCGTCGCGCCTGCTGCACGACGTCGAGCCGCGCTCGACGCTCGACACCACGCTGCTCGTCACCCCGCCCGCGGGCGAGCTCGGCACCTGGCAGCTCGACGTGCAGCTCGTTCAGGACGGGCTCGACGCGCCGCTCGCGAGCGTGACGGTGCCGGTCGTGCTGCGCGAGCCGCGCCAGCGCGAGCAGACGCGACGCGATGGCGTCAAGTAGAGACGACGCGCCGCGCGCGCACCGCGGCGCGCTTGCGAACCCCCACGTCCGGAACCTAGTGTCGCGCTCCATGCGAGCCGGGTCTGCGAGCAGCGGCGGCATCGTGGGTCCGCAGGCGCGGGCGCCGCGGCTGGTCGTCGCCGGCTTCGGCCTCGTGCTGGCGCTGCTGTCCGCCGAGGTCGTCGCGCGCATCGAGGGTCCGCCGGTTTGCGCCGACGAGCAGGCGCTGCTGCTCGCGGCGGATCCCGAGGTCGGCTGGACGTTCACGCCCGGGCTGACCGTCACGCTGCACCCGTGCGGGTCGCTCGCCGCCCCGCGCCGCTGGAGCGCGCCGCTCGCGATCAACTCGCAGGGGCTGCACGACCAGGAGTGGCCGCTCGCCAAGGGTCCGGGCGAGGTGCGCGTGCTGCTGCTCGGCGGCGAGGTGGCCGATGGCGTCGGCCTCACGCGCACCGACCGCCTCTCGGTGCGGCTTGCACACCTCTCCGACAGCCGGCGCGGCGCCAAGGTGGCGGCGATCAACGCCACGATCCCCGGCTACGGCGCGGCGGAGTCGCTGCGCTTCCTCGAGCGCCGCGGGCTCGCCTGGTCGCCCGACGTCGTCGTGCTGCTGATCGATCCCGAGCACGACCTCGCCGCGGCGCTCGATCCGCCCGAGCCGCGGCTCGCGCCCGGCGACGTGCCTCCCGCGAGCGGCCTGATCGACCTCTCCGGCCTCGCGCGCTGGGCCGCGCGACGGCCGGCAGTGCGCGCGGGCACGGCGGTCGAGATCGAGCCGCCGACGCCGCTCGCATCGCCCGAGCAGCGCGCGGCAGCGCTCGCACGGCTGCGCGACACCGTCGCGCGCATCGCAGAGGTGAGCCGCGAGGCGGGCGCCAAGCTCGCGATCGCGATCACGCCGCGCTGTCCGTCGCTCGCGCCGCCCGCCGAGGGCGCGTCGCTCTGCGACGCGCTGAGCGAGGTCGCACCCTGCGTCGACCTGACGCGCGGCTTCGCCGAGCTCGAGCGCAGCTCCCGCGGTGAGGCCGAGCTCTGCATCCCGGGCGACGCGCGCTGGGGCCGCGACGGCCACTTCCTCGCGAGCCACGAGATCTGGAACCTCCTCGCCGAGAAGGGGCTCTGGCCCCCGACCGTGGTGCGCGCGCATCGCCTATGAGCCTGGAGCAGATCGGCCCGCGCCTCGCCGCGGAGCTCGTCGACCTTCGACTCGGCCTCTGGGAGGCGCGGCACAGCCTGTTCGCGCACTACGCGCTCTACGGCATCGTGCTGTTCGCGCTCGCGCTGGTCGCGACGCCGTTCGAGCGCCGCGTGCGCGAGTGGGTGATCGTCGCGCTCGGCGTCGCGAGCATCATGCTGCTCGGCTCGTTCGGCGTCGGGCTCGCGGCGCTCGTCTACTCGGTCTGCCTCTGGACGACCGTCGAGCACGTGCCCGGACGCGGCGGCGTCGCGCTCTCCGTCGTTCTCCTGATCGCGCTCGCCGCCTACCCCTGGCTGCTCGGCGACGCGCTCGCCGGCAACACGAGCCACATGCGCGAGTTCTGGTCGTTCGCGACCAACGTGTGGTGGCTGCGCTGCATCGCGTACGTCGTCGACCGGCGCGCGCGCGGCACGCCGCGCCGCACGCTGCGCGAGTACCTGCTCGCGACGCTCTTCTTCCCGACCTTCATCAACGGTCCGATCGAGAGCACCGAGCAGCTCGCGGCGCACCGCCGACCCGGGCCCGCGGTCGGAACGTGGAGCGAGCTGCGCGACTGGCTGCGGCTGCTCGGGCGAAGCTTCGTCCGCTTCCTCTGGGGCTCGACGAAGGTCATGCTCGGCGTCCTCTACCTCGCGCAGGAGAACGACACGATCTTCGCGACCGGCGGTCTCGCGGTGTCGCACCCGCGCATCTGGCTCTGGATCGTCGAGCTGTACTTCACCTTCTACATCGTCTTCTCGGGCTGGACCGACGTCGCGCTCGCGCTCGCGCGTCCGCTCGGCTTCGACGTGATGGAGAACTTCGACCGCCCCTGGCGCTCGCGCTCGGTCGCGGAGTTCTGGCGTCGCTGGCACATCTCGTTCGGCATCTGGCTGCGCGAGTACATCTACATCCCGCTCGGCGGGAACCGCCGTCACGCGGCGTTCAACGTGCTCGCGACGTTCCTGGTGAGCGGGCTGTGGCACGTCTGGGGCGCGCTCAAGGTGCTCGGCCTCGAGGCGTACCCGCCGTCCGCGTGGCTCGGCTTCATCGTCTGGGGCCTGATGAACGGCGTCGCCGTGGTCGCGGGGCGCTGGTGGGCGAACGCGCCCGCGCTCGAGCCGGTGCGCGCCGCGCTCGCGACGAGGCTACCCTCCGAGCTCCGTCTGCGCGCGGCGCAGGCGATGGCGTTCGGCTTCGTCGCGATCGCCTGGGTGCCGTTCTTCCTGCCGCCGTGGGTCGACGTGAGCCAGTGCTGGCAGATCCTGCTACGCGTCCTGTTCATCACCTGAGGCGCGATGACCCGAGAGCAGCGACCGGACGCGTTCCTCGCGCGTCAGCGAGCCCACTTCGCGACCGCCGACGTCGAGCACTTTCTCTGGCAGACGCGCGGTCCGGGCTTCGCGCCGCGCGAGGCGGCCTTCGTGCGCGACGTGCTGCGCGGCTGCGCGGCGCCGCTGCTCGAGGTCGGCTGCGGCGAGGGCGCGAACCTGCTGCACCTGACCGCGGACGGCAGCACGGCGTCGCACGGCGGCCGCTGGTTCGGCCTCGACGCCTTCGCGGCCAAGCTCGCGTTCGCGGCGCGCGAGGTGCCCGCGGCGCGCTTCACGTGCGGCGACGCCGCGGCGCTGCCGTTCGCCGACGGTAGCTTCGCGACCGTGCTGATCCGCGACCTGCTGCACCACCTGCCGCAGCCGCGCCGCGCGCTCGAGGAGGCGTGCCGCGTGCTGCGTCCGGCGGGACGCTTCGTGCTGATCGAGCCCAACGCGCGCAATCCGCTGATCCGCCTGCAGATGGCGCTCGTGCCCGCCGAGCGCGGCGCGGCGCGCTCCGACGCGCGCTGGCTGCGGGAGCTGCTCGGCGGGCTACCGCTGCGCGACGTGGCGTTCACCGAGGCGGCGCCGCTGCCGCTCGACCGCCTGGTGCTGCACCACCGCTTCGGCCTGCCGCGGCTCGGCACGTCTGCGGCGGTCGTGCGGATGCTCCACGCGCTGGAGAATGCGGTGTCCCGCGTGCTGCCGCGCTCGCGCTGGTCGTACGTCGTGGTCCACGCGACGCGCAGCGGCTAGCGTCGCTGGCGGCGCATTTGCCGATATGCGACGGTTGGGCGCCCGCATGCGAATCCTCGTCGTCACCCCCACCTACAACGAGCGCGACAACCTGCAGGCGCTCTGCACGGCCGTCCTGTCGTCTCCGATCGGCGCCGACTACATGATCGTCGACGACAACTCGCCGGACGGGACCGGGCAGCTCGCCGACGAGCTCGCCGCCGCCGAGCCGCGCCTCAAGGTGATGCACCGTCCGGGCAAGCTCGGGCTCGGCAGCGCGTACCGGCAGGCGTTCCAGCGCGCGCTCGAGGAGGGATACGACGCGGTCATCTCGATGGACGGCGACTGGTCGCACGACCCGCAGTACCTGCCGGCGCTGGTCGGCGGCGCGGCGAACGCGGACCTCGTGATCGGCTCGCGCTACATGAACGGCATCAGCGTCGTGAACTGGGAGCTGTCGCGGCTGATCCTGAGCCAGCTCGCCAACACCTACGCGCGCGTCGTGACCGGCATGCCGTTTCGCGACTGCACGAGCGGATTTCAGTGCTTGACGTCACGCGCCCTGCGCGAGATCGGGCTCGAGAGCATCAAGACCGACGGCTACTCGTTCCTGGTCGAGCTCAAGTACCGCGTCGTGCACGCCGGGCTGCGCGGCGTCGAGGTGCCGATCGTGTTCACGCAGCGGCGCGCCGGCACGTCGAAGATCTCGAAGGCCGAGATCGCGCGCTCGATGGTGACGCCGTGGAAGATGCGGCTCGGCCTGTGGGAAGGCGGGTCGCGCAGGCGACCGAAGGTCTGACGCGCAGCGCGCGCGGATCAGGGCGCGGCCGCGGTCGAGCCGTCCGGCGTCGAGGACGGCGGCACCACGCGGTAGAGGCGCATAGCGAGGCTGCGCTCCTCGAGTTCGCTCGGCCGGCGCTCCGTCGCCGTGGCCAGGAAGGACGTCCGCCAAGCAAAATCTTCGATCGGCTCGAGCTCGAGCGCGTCGGGCAGCGGCGGCACGGCAGCGGACGGATCGGGCGCCGCGCCGGGGGGCGCGACCTCGCCCGCGAGCACGTAGAGCGGCCGGTCGAGCGGCTGCGCGAGGAAGCTGTGCAGCGCGCCCTCGAACCAAGGCTGCTCGCGCGCGACCAGCGTCATCGGCCCCTCGCCGAGCCACAGCGCGGCCGCGAGGTGCACCCAGTCGAGCGGCTGCGCGAGGATCACGTAGGCGCGGTTCGCGTCGGGCAGCGCCTCGGCGACGCGCGCCGCGAGCGCGCGACCGCCGGACTGCAGCTCGCGTCCGACGACCGGCGCGAGCCGCAGCGCGGCGACGACGGTCGCGAGCGCGATCAGCGCGGCGGCGACGCGGCGCTCGAGCGCGGGCCGCACGAGCGGCCCCGCCGCCGGCGGCACGGTGACCGTCGTCGACCCGTGCACGGTGCCCTCCCCTTGCTCGTCGAAGCGCGCTCGCGCGCGATCCGACGCGAGCGCCCGCACCGCCGCCAGCACGACGAGCGGCAACACCACCGTCACCAGACGGCGCGACGCCCACGGCTGCAGGTCGGTGACGCGCGCGTGCACGACCTGATCGAGCGCGAGCAGCAGCAGCGCGAGATCGAGCCCGGTCCAGCGCGGCAGGCGCAGCGCGCCGAGGCCGACCGCGAGCCACGTCGGCCACGGCACGTAGAGCGCCAGCGAGCGCAGCGCCGGGAAGTGCTCGGGCAATCCGTGGCGGTAGATCAGCGCGAGCCACGGCAGGCCGACCAGCGCCGCCGAGGCGCGCACGCGGAATCCCGGCCGCCGCCGCTCGACGCGCGTCGCGAACCACAGGAACGCGACCCCACCCGCGAGCAGCAGCGCCGGGATGACGTAGAAGATGAGGAACAGCGTGAGCGGGCCGTTCTGCCCGGTCAGGTCGTTGATGAAGACGACGAGCGGAAAGGTCGCGCCCACGACCTGCTTGAAGATGCGGTTCGCGTAGTCGGTCGGCACGACGAAGAGGTGCAGCACCGCGTGCAGCGCGACCACGACGAACACCGGAAGCGCGCCGCGCGGCAACAGCCGGTGGTCGCCGCGCGTGAGCGCGCGCGCGACCAGCAGCGCCGGGACGAACACCCAGAACAGCTCGAGGCGCGCGAAACCCGCGACGCCGAGCAGCAGCCCGCACGCCGCCGCGGCCACCCAGCGCGCGCGTCCGTGCTCCGCGCCGAGCTCCTCCGCCCGCACGGCGAGGCGCGCCGCGGCGACGCCCGACCACACCAGCGCCTGCGCGAGGATCTCCGGCATCAGGAAGCGCGCGAACCAGTGCTCGGGGAACAGCGCCGCGAGCAGCAGCGGCGCGGCGAGCGCAGCGAGCAACCCCGCGTCGAGCAGCGCGACGAGCCCGACCGCCCACCACGCGGTCACCGCGAACAGCGGTCCGACGAGATCGATCGCGCCCGGACCGCCGATCCCGTCGGCGATCGCGATCCACACCGCGAGCAGGTGCGAGAAGCTCGGGTACGCGACGTGGCCGTGCGTGTCGGGCAGCACGATGCCGCCCGGCAGTCGCGTCAAGGACACGCGGCTCGGGCTCACGCTCGCGCCGCCGAAGAGCTTCAGCCGCCCGTCCTCGTCGAGCGCCGCGAAGGTGTCGTCCGGGATGGCGAGGGAGCCGGTGCGCGCGAGCCAGCGGCCGCTCGCGCGGTGCACGCTCGCGTCCTGGCTGAGCAGCGTCGTGTCGACGACGGGCCACAGCGTCGCGCCGAGCAGCAGCGCGACGACCGGCAGCGCCGCGGCGCGCTCGGGAAGCCACCCTGCTCCACCGCCGCGCAGCAGCAGCACGCACGCGACGAAGGCGAGCGCCGCGGCGACGAGCGGCGGCCAGGGCGAGAACGCCTCGAGCTCCGCGAGCGTGACGCCGAGCCACGACGCGATCGCGAGCGCCGTGGTCCAGGCGAGAAAGAGCCGCGCCATCAGCTCCCCGTGCTCCCCGGAACCCGGTCGCCGCCGCGGCGCCGCTCGCGCGCGCCGGGCCGGCGTCGTGCGCGCGACGCGCCGGCCACGTCCGTCAAGCCAGGCGGCGCGCCGCCGCGACGAACGCGTTGCCGCGGTCGGTCACCGGAAACGTCCAGTGGGCGAGCGGCGAGCGCGACACGAGCCGGCTCGCCGCGCCGAGCACGCCGTCGCCGAGCGCGCGCCCGAGCTGGTGGCAGAAGTTGCGCACCGACACTGCACGCCCGAGGTAGCCGACCTCGCACGGCGGCGCGAAGCCGGCGCGCGCCAGCAGCTGCTCGAGGCTCTCGACGCTGAAGTACGTCAGGTGCTGCGGCGGGTCGTAGTAGTACCAGCGCGAGCCGATGACCCGCACGAGGAGACCGCCCAGGTCGCCCGTCTCGACGACGACGATGCCGCCCGGCGTGAGCAGCTCGCGGATGCGGCGCAGCGCGACGAGCGGCTGCGGCAGGTGCTCGATCACGTCGAACAGCGTGACGACGTCGAACGAGCCCGCGGGCAGCGGCGCGTCCTCGATGCGTCCGGTGAAGATGTCGACGTCGAGCTCGCGGCGCGCGAACGCGGCGCACGCGGGGACCGGCTCGAGGCCGCACGCCGAGAAACCGCAGGCGCGCGCCGCCGCGACGAAGAATCCGTACGCGGCGCCGACGTCGAGCACGCGCCCGCCCGGCGCCAGCCTCGCGATCCAGCGCGCGCGGCGCGCGAAGTTGGCGAGGATCAGCTCGCGGTCGGCGAGGTAGTCGCCGTAGCCGCACTCGCCTTCGCCCGCGAAGTAGGCCTCGTCGTAGGTCGCGGCGGCGGGCACCGGATCGGGCACGAAGTGGCAGCCGCAGTCGGCGCAGGCGGCGACGACGAAGCCGCGCTTGACGAACAGCGCCGTGCCCGGGCCGCCGCAGGCGCGGCAGCGCAGCGGCGCCACGGCGGGCGGTGCAGGAGGCGGCGAAGAAGCGTCCGCGCGCTCGTGGTCGTGCTCAGCCTCGTGCTCGTGTGCCGGCTCGTCGTCGAGGTACGCAGGCGTCGCACCACCGCTCAACGCGCCTGCGCCCGCGCCGGCGACCGCGCGACGCGCGCTCACGTGCGCGCGCGACGCCGGCTCGGCCTCCGCAGCCGGCGCGCCGCGCCAGAAGCGGTGCGCGCGGAGGCTCGAGCTGCGCCACGGCATCTGCCGCTCAGGACCCGGCCGCCGCGACCGCCGGCGCATCGTCGCGCCGCGCGATCGCGATCACCGACAGGCCGAACGGCAGGTTGAGCTTGCGCTCGAGGCGGTAGAGCGGAACCAGCCGGTTCGCGAGCCGCGCCTGCATGCCCGGCACGCTGCGCCGCTTGAGCAGCTTGCCGTTCAAGAGCCAGCCCGGGATCGACGTCGCGTTGACGTGCATGTGGCGCTCGACGCGGAAGCCGGTCTCGTCGAGCAACCGCAGCAGCGCGTCGCGCTGGTAGCGACGGTGGTGGCCGATCGCCTCGTCGATCGCGCCGTACAGCGCCTGGTGCGCGGGCACGAGCAGAACGAGCCGTCCGCCGGGCTCGAGCAGCTCGCGCAGGCGCACGAGCGCGCCGCGGTCGTCGGCGACGTGCTCGAGGACGTTCAAGCAGATGATGGTGTCGAAGCGCGTGCTCTTGAGACGCTGCGGCGGCTCGGCGCCGAGGTCGAACAGCGCGACGTCGACGTTGGTGTGGTGCTCGAAGCGCCGCCGCAGGAGCTCGACGTAGTCCGCGTCGACGTCGGTCGCGACCACGACGTCGCGGTCGCGCAGGAACTGCGTCAAGTTGCCGGTGCCCGCTCCGACCTCGAGCACGCGCTGCCCGATCGCTGGGCGGATCTGCTCGAACAGGAAGGCGTTGTAGCGGTCGAGCGCCGCCATGCGGCGCAGCGTCGCGTGCAGCGGATCGATCGCCTCGCGGTCGTCGGTCAGCGCGCAGCGCAGCATCGTCCACACCGCAGACACGGCGTCCTTCCAGCCGATCTTCTTGCCCTCGCTGTAGGAGCGGCCGCTGTACGAGATCGGCACCTCGTAGATCCGCGCGCGCAGCCGCGCGAGCTTCGCCGTGATCTCCGGCTCGATGCCGAAGCGGTTCGAGGTCAGCACCATCGCCTGCACCATCTCCCGACGGATCGCCTTGTAGCCGGTCTCCATGTCCGTCAGGTTCAGGTTGCAGAGCATGTTCGACAGCGTGGTCAGGACCTTGTTGCCGAGCGAGTGCCAGAAGAAGAGGACGCGACGCGGGTAGCCGGCGAAGCGGCTGCCGTAGACGGCGTCGGCGCGGCCGTCGTAGATCGGCAGCATCAGCTTCTCGTAGTCCGCGGGGTCGTACTCGAGGTCCGCGTCCTGGGTCAGGAAGACGTCGCAGGTCGCGTGCTTGAAGCCGGTGCGCAGCGCGGCGCCCTTCCCTTGGTTGACCTCGTGGTGGAACAGCTTGATGCGCGGCAGCGGACGGTTCGGCGCGCGCAGCGCGGGCCAGCCCGCCGCCTGCTCGTCGCGCAGCACCTCGGTCGTGCCGTCGGTCGAGCAGTCGTCGACGATGATCAGCTCGTCGACCTCTGGACGGCACGCGACACGGCGCAGGATCTCACGGATCGTGGCGCGCTCGTTGTACACCGGCACGATGACGCTCAACGTCGGCCGGCGCGGTGCTGCGGAGAGGACTTGGTTCGGCTCCATGTCGCTGGCGGCGCGTGCCGCGCCCGTCACGATGGAGGACGCGGCACGCATCGGCCGCCTCAAATCAGCTTGTACAGCTTCGCCGCGTTGCCCGCGCAGATCTTGTAGCGCTCCTCCTCGGGCACGCCGGCGAACATCTCGTTCGCGATCTTACGCGAGTACGGCCAGTCCGAGATGTGGTGCGGATAGTCGGTGGACCACATCATGTTGTCGACGCCGACGTCGTGCCGGTTGCGGACGCCGTAGAAGTCCTGCACGAACGTCAAGCGCCAATTCCGCCGGAAGTACTCGCTGGGCAGCATCTCGAGCTCGACCTTCGCCCAGTGACGGTTGCGCCACCAGCGGTCGTCCATCTGCTCGAGCAGGAACGGTACCCAGCCCGCGCCGGCCTCGACCGAGACGAAGATCAGGTTCGGGAAGCGGTCGAAGAGGCCCGACATGATGGTCTCGGCGATGATCGGCGGCATCGAGTCGAGCCCGGCGATCGAGTACGTCGCGACCGTCTTCTGGCCCGAGGTGAGGAGCCCCGTCGGCTCGAACTTGCCGGTCGTCGTGGTCGCCTTCGCGGCCGACGCCTTCGACACCGTTCCGAGGTGGATCGAGCACGGCATGTCGAGCTCGACCGCGGCCTTCCAGAACTCGTCGTCCTCCTTCGACAGCGACGGCGCGCCCGCGGGCCACGACGACAGGATGACGCCGCGCATGCCGAGCTCCTTGGCGCGCCGCATCTCCTTGATCGCCGCCTCGACGCCGAGGTTCGGGATCTGCGCGAGGCCGATCAGGCGCTTCGGGTCGGCCGCCATGAACTCCTTCGCCATCCAGTTGTTGTACGCCTGGATGCCGGCGAGGTGGAACTCGTCGTCGTCGTCGAGCATGAAGTGCCGCATGGTGCGCTGCGACGGGTAGAGCACCTCGGCCGAGACGCCGTCCTCGTCCTGCTCCTTGAGGCGCGCCGCGCCGTCCCAGGCGCCCGCGTTGACCTGGTCGTAGCGCGCGCCCTCCCAGCGGAACGACTCGTAGGTGCGACCGCGGTACGTCGTGACCAGCCCGAGCGGCACGGGCGGCGTCCCCGGGCGGTACTGCCACGCGTCACCACCCGCGGAGTCCTTCACCAGCTTCGGTGCGCGATCGAGGAACTCGGGCGCGAGCCACTTCTTCCAGAGGTCGGGCGGCTCGACGACGTGCGAGTCCGCCGAGATGAGCTGATTGGCGTCCATTTCCCTTCCTTCTCCCGATACGTCCCTTCGGTCGCTGAGACGCGAGGGTACAGTGTCTCCCTTGGAATTCCAGCGAAGCGCTGGACGCGGCGTGCCGGCGCCCCCGCCCGCGAAAGGCGAACGAACGTTTGTTGCCCGCGCCTCGCCCGCGCGTCAAGACCCCCGACGGGCGAGCGCCAGGAGATCGATCCACTGCGGCGGCTCGGACTCGGCGATCGTGAAGTCGGCGGGGGTGAGCTGGACGAGATCCGCGTTCTGCGCGGCGACGCGCGAGCGCACGAGGAGCGCGAGACGCGCGAACGCCCAGCGCACGAAGCGCTGCGGGAGAAGCTTGCGCAGGCCGAGCGGATCGAGGCGCAGGATGCGCTGCGCCTGCGCGCCGCGCGCGCGCTCGAACGCGTAGACGCGCTCGCTGCCGACGATGCCGCGCACCTCGACGTGCGCGAAGAAGCGCGCGAGCAGCGCGCGCAGCTCGTCGGCCACGTACTCGTGCACGTGGTACGGGTTCTCCGACACGCTGGCGAGCCGGTTCGGCGTGGTCAGGACGAGCAGCCCACCCGGCTTGAGACACGCCGCGGCGGCCTCGAGGAAGGGTGTGGGATCGTCGAGGTGCTCGAGCACCTGAAAATTGGTCACGACGTCGAACTCGCCCGGCTGACGGCGCGCGAGCTCGAGCAGGTTGATGTGCCGGAACTCGAGGTTCGGCGCCTGATGCCGCTTGCGCGCGAGCGCGAGCGCGTCCGCGTCGTAGTCGACGCCGACGACGTGCGCGGCGTGCTGCGCGAGCAAGGCCGCGCCGTAGCCCTCGCCGCAGCCGGCCTCCATGATGTGCTTGCCCGCGACGAACGGCGCGACCAGGTGGTACGCCGCGAGGTGGCGCGCCATGTCGGGCGCGAAGCGCGCGTCCTCGGCGGCGAGCCGCTCGCCGGTGTAGGCCTCGGGCACCTGCCACGCGGACGCCCGCGCGGCCGCGGCGGCCGCCGTCGCGTCCGCGGCCGGGGCGCCGCCGGTTTGCTGCTGCACGCTCAAGATCCCTCCTTCGCGGCGCGCTGCTCGAGCGCCCAGCGCGCCGCGTTGCGGACCCACGGGTCGGGGTCGCCGACCGCCTTCTCGACCGCGGCCCAGGCGCCGTCCGCGCCGTTCGCGGCGAGGAACGGCACCATCCAGACCGCGGTCTCGCGCTCCTCCGCGCTGCCGTTGGCGATGCGGTCGACGACCGCTCGGGCCGCGACGTCGGGCGCCACGACCTGCGGATCGAGCAGGATCGAGGGCACGAACTGCCCGGGCAGCGTGCCCTCGTTCATCAGATCGAACAGCGTGACCAGACGCTGGTCGTCGCCGAGCTGGAACAGCGCGAACGCGGCGAGCATCTTCCACCAGGTGGTCTCGTCGCGGTCCCAGTAGCCGTCGAGCTGCGGCTTCAAGTCCTGCCGTCCGGCGCGCGCCGCCGCCAGCGCCGCGAGCGGGCCGATGCGCTGACGCTCGACGAAGTCGTCGATCGGCGCGACCAGCGCGTCGACCGCGAGCTCTGGCGGCAGCTCGAGCAGCGGCCCGCGCACCGGCTCGACCAGGTTGAAGCGCGCCGAGAGCTGCCTTGCAAGCAAAAAGTTGATCGAGCGCGCCGCCTCCCAGCGGATGCGGCCGCGCTCGCGCAGGAAGACGTCCTGCAGGTAGCCGAGCGCCGCCGGCGCGCCGTACTCGCCGAGCGTGCGGAGATAGAGCAGCTTCGCCGAGCGCGTGGTCGCGATGACCTCCTCGATCGCTGCGTAGCCGCCCGGGTCGCGCGCCGCGACGGCGTCGATCGCCGCCGCCACCGCCTGCCGCACGCGGCGATCGACGTCGGCGAGCCGCGGCGCGAAGCCCGCGAAGTCGAGCGGCGTGCCGCTCTCCGCGATGCGACCCGCGACCGCGAGCTCGCTCGCGTACTTGCCGCGCGCGTAGGTCGCGTCGAAGAGACCCGCCTCCTGCACCGGCTCGCGCCACTCGGGGTGCGCGTCGAGCAGGTCGCGGCGCGCGAGCACGTCGTAGCGCCCGATGCGGCGCACGAGCTGGTAGTTCCGCTGCGCGTAGTCGCGGAGGATGAAGTAGTACGCGGGCGACGACGAGAAGTAGCCGAGACGGTCGTTCAGCGTGACGATGAGCGGCGGCTTCGCCTGCTCGATCGCCGCCACCATCGCCGCCTCGTCGGCGTGCGACGGACGCCCCGCGAAGAAGTAGTCGTGCGGCACCGGCGTGTGCCGGTTGGTGAGGAACGGC
Source organism: Candidatus Binatia bacterium (assembly GCA_036563615.1). Lineage (NCBI taxonomy): Bacteria > Candidatus Binatota > Binatia (SeqCode) > Binatia bacterium. Next base: position 836,151 of record DATCMB010000006.1, on the reverse strand, counting down.
ACCATCGCGAGCGCCGGGAAGACGAAGATCGGCTCGTCGGGCCGCGTCGCGCCGGCGACGAAGTCGGCGACCGCGCGCAGCTCGCGCAGGTCGCGGTCGCGGTCCTCCTCGATCACGATCGGCATCGCGTCCTGCCCGAGCGACGTCGTCGCGCGCAGCGCGACGTCCGGCGTGACGCGCAGCCGCGCGTCGGCGAACGGCACCGCGCGGATGACGAGCGCGAGCACGATCGGCGCGCAGGCGGCGAGCCGCGTCCAGCGCGCCGCGCGACGGCGGCGCGCCTCGTCCCAGCCGTACGCGCCGCCGAGCTGCTCGCCCCACCAGCGCTCGAGCCGCGCGAGCGCGCCCGCGCCGACCACCAGCGCCGACGGCATGCTGATCACGACGTGCATGAAGTCGATGCGCGGGAAGAGCTGCAGGAAGAGCAGCAGCGCGAACACCGCGTTGACCACGCCGACCGCGAAGGTCTGCGGCAAGCGCCCGTCGTCGGCCCGCTCGAGCGAGCGCAGACGCCAGACGATCGCCAGCACCGCGGTCCACAGCAGCAGCGGGATCAGGTGGAAGCTCAGCACCTCGAGCTGCAGGATGATCGAGACCAGCAGCCCCTCGGGCGCGAGGCCGAAGAGGGCGAGCGCGGCGACGCCGCCGATCGTCGCGATCGCGGCGAGCGCCACCACGGTGCGCATGCCGACCGTGCCGCGCGCGAGCAGCCACGGCAGCACCGCGACCACGACGAGGCCGATCATCACCGCCACGCCCCACGGGCTCGGACGCGGGAAGTACAGCAGGTAGATGCGCTCGACGCCCGCGCCGAGCAGCAGCACCTCGCGCGCGAAGCCCGCGAGCCCGAGCTGCGGCAGGAAGTACGCGAGCCACGGCAGGTTGACGGCGACGAACGCCGCGACGATCACGCACGCGTCGACGACGCCGGCGCCGAGCGTGCGCTCGCGCCCCGGAGGACGCCGCGTCCAGCGCATCCAGATGCCGGCCGCGGCCAGCGCCAGGATCGGCCCGCCGAGCAGCGCGAACTGCGGCGTCACGACGTCGAAGGCGAGCACCGCGAAGACCGCGAACGCGGCGACCGCCAGGACCAGCAGCTCGAGCGCGCGCCCGAGCGCGCCGGCGAGCGGTGCCGCGACCAGGATCTGCGCCAGCACGACCGCGCCGAGCGCGAGCACGCCGGTGTTCGGCTTGAACGAGAACGCGACGCCCGCGAGCGCGCCCGCCGCGGCGAGCCAGCCGCGCGAGCCCCCGCTCTCGACCGCCTTGACGCTCGCGAGGTGCGCCCCGAGCCAGGCGGCGACCGCGTACCAGGCGGGGTACGGGATGTTGAACGACGCGAACTGCCCCTGGAAGAAGGGCATGAAGATCGCGTAGGTCAGCGCCGCGAGCGCAGACTCGAGCGGCGGCGCGACGCGCAGCGACAGCCGGAAGATCAGCATCACCGCGATCGCGTTGACCGCCGCGAGCACGACGCGGATCGGCAGCACCGAGACGCCGAACGCCTCGAACAGCCAGGCGTTCAGGTAGAACACCGCCGGCGTGTAGCCGGTGTGGAAGTCGAGGTACGGACGCTCGCCGCGGAAGGTGCGGAGGATCTGGTAGAGGACCGTCCCCTCGTCCTCGAGGTTGTAGCCGTAGCCGACGAAGAGCAGGAACAGCGCGCCGCTGAGCCCGCCGACCGCGAGCGTCGCGGCCCACGCGCCGTGTGCGGCGCTCTCGGCGGAGCCCGCGCGCACGGCGTCGGCCCAGCGCCGCTCGGGCGCCGCCGCGACGGCGCCGCCGCTCATCCGCTCACCTGCACGCGCTCCACCGCCGCGACCGCGTCGGCGCCCGGCGCGCGCTCGTCGGTGTCGCGCCCCATGGCGAGGAAGTCGCGCACCTCGGGCAGCGGCTGGCGCGCCGCCGCCGCGCGCAGGATCTCGGCGAACGCCTCGGTGACGTGATCCCACGTGAAGCGCAGCGCCCACTGCCGCGCGCCGCGCGCGAGGCGTGCGCGCAGCGCGCCGTCGGAGAGCACGGCGGAGAGCGAGCCCGCGAGCGAGGTCGCGTTCGGCGCGGCGAGGAGCCCCGTGCGTCCGTGACGGACCGAGTCGCGCAGCCCGGGCACGTCGGTCGCGACGACCGGCGTGCCGCACGCGTTCGCCTCGAGCACCGTGAGCCCCCACCCTTCCTTGCGCGAGGGCTGCACGAGCACGGTCGCCCGCTGCAACCACGCGACCTTCTCCTCCTCGGGCAGGAACCCCGTGAACGTGACGCTGTCCTGGAACGGCAGCGTGCGCGCCCGCTCGCGCAGCGCCGCACCCGCGGTGCCCTCGCCGATCAGCACGAGACGCGCCGTGGGACGCGTCGCGAGCACGCGCGGCCACGCGTCGAGCAGCAGGTCGACGCCCTTGTAGTGCTCGAGCCGGCCGACGAAGACCACCAGGTCCTGCTCGGGGACGGACGCGCCCGGCCGGTAGCGCTCGTGGTCGAGCCCGTTCGGCACGACGCGGATGTTGCGCCGCGGAATTCCGCGCTTGACGAGATCGTCGCGCGTGCTCGGCGACACCACGACGAACGGCCAGCCGCGGTAGGCGATCGGCAGCAGCGCCTCGGTCGCGACGACGTAGCTCGCGATCGGCACCGACACCTGGCGGAACGCGCTCAGCCCGAAGAGATGGTGCACCAGCGCGAGCTTCGGCACGCCGGGCAGGTAGACGCTCGAGAAGAACAGCAGCTTGCAGAGGTTCTCGACGATCAGGTCGTAGCCGCCCGACTCGAGCTCGGCGCGCGCGCGCCGCGGCAGCGCCGCGTAGTAGCTGAAGCCGCGGTCGCCGAAGCGCACGTAGCGGATGCCGTTGCGCCGCTCGTCCGGGATCGCGCCCTCGAATGCGGCGCACAGCACGGTCATCTCGATGCCGTGGCGCGCCGCGAGCCGGCTCGCGATCTCCTCGAGGTGGACCTCGACGCCGCCCGCCAGCGGGTGGCTCAGGTCCCGTTCGTTGAGCATCAGGACGCGCACGCGACCCGGTCCGACGTCCTCAGAGGCGCCCGAGCGCGCGCCGCAGCTTGAGCTCCCAGACGATCCACAGCGCCTCGAGGCCGATCTTCTTCGACATCTTCGAGGTGCCCACCTCACGGTCCATGAAGATGATCGGTACCTCCAGGATGCGCATGCCCTTGCACCACGCGCGGTACGTCATCTCGATCTGGAACGAGTATCCGTTCGAGCGCACCTGATCGAGGTCGATCGCGGCGAGCGCGGAGCGGCGCCAGCACTTGAAGCCGCCCGTCGTGTCGCGCACCGGCAGCCCGGTCAGCTTCCGCACGTAGTAGTTGCCGAAGTAGCTGATCAGCAGGCGCTCGATCGGCCATCGCACCACCGTGATGCCGTCCAAGTAGCGCGAGCCGAGGACGACGTCGTACTCCCGCTTGGCGTTCTCGAACAGGTCGGGGAGCGAGGCAATGGGGTGCGAGAAGTCCGCGTCCATCTGGACGATGTACTCGGCTCCGAGCTCGAGGGCGCGCTTGAAGCCCGCCCGGTAGGCGGGCCCGATGCCCTGCTTGGGGCCGCGGCGGACGACGTGGACGCGACCGCGCTGCCGGCCGATCTCCTCGGCGGCGCTCGCCGTGTCGTCCGGCGATTGGTCGTCGACCACGACCACCTCCAGTTCCGGGTCGAAGTCGAGGAGCTGCGGCAGCAGACGCTCGATGTTGCCGCGCTCGTTGTAGGTCGGAATGACGACGATCTTCTCGGGCACGGGAGCTCTTGCTGACCTCGGAGAGTTCGTGGGATTCGCGCGCTGCGCAGGGATGCGTACGGACGGACGGGGTTTGTCCCTAGCAGAGGACGCCGACGCAACCCAAGCGGGGATCTTTGCTCGGGGCGCTCACGGCTCGAGCGCCGGGACGGGCGGCGTCGCGACGGGCTCCTCGTCGTGCGTCCGCAGGAGCTCGCGCAGCACGCGGACGTCGCGGGCGCCGACGAGGCGCGTCAGGAGCAGCAGCGCGAGAAACGCGGCCAAGAGCACCGCGGCGCGCGCCCACGAGCCGCCCGGCAGCATCCCCCCGACGCCGAGCAGCACGAGCGCGAGCCCGGTCGGGGCGGCGGCCGCGTGCACGCACGGCCGCACCCAGGTGCGCGTCGCCGCGAGCGCGTAGAGCGTCGCGTGGCTCGCGACCGCGGTCAGGACGACCGCGAGCGCCGCGCCGTCGACGCCGCGCCACGGGATCAGCACGAGCTGCAGCACGATCTGGAGCGCGACCGCGGCGCAGTTCACCCGGAACAGCACCCGCTGCCGTCCGACCGCGATCAGAAGATTCCCGTACACCGCGCCGAGCGCCGCGAGCAGCGCCGACCACGAGAGCAGCGCGAGCGCGCCGCCCGCCACCGCGAACTCCGGCCGGAAGAGCCCGCCCATGACCTCGCTCGCGACCTGGCTCACGACGACGATGACACAGAGCAGCGCCACCGCGAGCAGCTTCGCGACGATCTCCGCGAGCGCGCGCAGCGAGTCCGGCCGCGTCGTCGCGAAGCGCACGAACAGCGGGTAGACGGTCAGCATCGCGGCGTCGGGCAGCAGGTTCAGCGCGTCGACGAGACGCGACGCCGACGAGAACCAGCCGACCTCGACCGGGCCGCGGAGCCGCATCAGCAGCAGCGGCCCCATCCGCAGCGCGAGCGTGATGACGAAGACGTTGGCGCCGACCGGCCAGGCGTCGTGCACGAGCTCGCGCCACAGCGGCAGGTCGACCGCGAGCCGCAAGCGGAACAGGTCGCGCCCGACGAACGCCGCGACCGCGAAGCCCGCGAGGTTCGCCGCGGCGAGCGCGACCAGGACGCCGTCGAGCCCGAAGCCCGCCGCGAGCGCGACGCCGACCAGCGCGAGCACGAGCGCGTTGGTCGCGACCGCGCAGCCGAGCACGGCGCCCATGCGCAGCTCGGCGCGGAACAGCGCCCGGTAGCCCGGCTGCGCGGTGAACAGCAGCGCCGCGCCGGCGAGCGCCGTGCGCCGCAGCAGCGCGGGGTCGCCGCCGCCGGCGAGCGGCGCCAGCGCGACCGCCGACGCACAGGCGACCAGCGCCAGGGTGACGCGCAGCCCGAGCGCGCCCGCGACCAGCCGGTCGCGCTCCGCGCGCTCGCGCGCCGCGCCGAGACGCCGCAGCAAGATCTGCTCGGTGCCGAGCTCCGCGAGCACCTGGAACAGCGTCAGGTAGGCGATCAGGAAGCTGTAGCGGCCGTAGTCGACCGGGCTCAGCAGCCGCGCGAGCCCGATCACCAGGACGAGCGCGACCGCCTTCTCCACCACCAGCGCGAGCAGACCGAGCAGCCCCCCGCGCGCGAACGAGCGCAGCTCCATCAGACGACGCCCGTCAACCGTCGAGCCCGAGCCGCGCGCGCGGGATCGGCCGTCCGGAGAGCGCGTCGGCGAAGCCGCGGAGCTTGAGCACGACGCCCTCCGCCTCGCCGCGCGGCAGGCGTCGCAGGTAGGAGAGCGGCAGCGTCGCCGCGACGAACGCCGCGAACCGCCAGCGCTGCGCGCGCGACGCGTGCTTGCGCACGAAGCGCACCATGTTGCGCGCCGTCAAGTATTGCTTGCGGCTGACGAAGCTGCGGCCGCCCGAGCTCGACTCGCCGCGGTGACGCACGACGGCGCGCGGCGCGTAGACCACGCGGAAGCCGCGCTCGCGCGCGCTCGCGCACCAGTCGACCTCCTCGTGGTAGGCGAAGAACTCCTCGTCGAAGAGCCCGATCGCCTCGAGCGCCGGGCGCGCGAGCAGGATCGCGGCGCCCGACACCCAGTCGACGTCGCGCTCCACGTCGAACTGCGGTCCGTCCGGCGCATCCTCGCCGACGAGCCGCACGAGGCTCTGCCGGTAGGTCACCTCGCCCCACGCCATCCAGAGCCGCGTCGGGTCGTCGAGACGCAGCACCTTGGCGCCGACCGCGGCGATCTTCGGATCGCGCCGTGCGACCGCGACCATCTCCGCGATCGTGTCGGGCTCGGCGCGCGCGTCGTTGTTGAGCACGAGCACGTACTGCGCGCCTTCCTCGAGCGCCGCGCGGATGCCGACGTTGTTGCCTCCCGCGTAGCCGAGGTTGCGCGGGTTGGCGATCGTCCGCAGCTCGGGGTGACGGCGTCGCGCCTCCTCGAGCACCGGCGCGCGCGACGCGTTGTCGACCAGCCAGACGTCGAGCGGTCGGTAGCGGCTTTCCAGAACGCTCGCGACGCAGGCCAGCGCGTCCTCGCCGCCGTTCCAGTCGAGCACCACCACGGCGACCCGCGGTCGCTCGTCGCGCTCGCCTTCCCCTGCCACGCCCGGGCGATACGGGTTGTCCCCGACGACGGTCAAGCGAGCGAACGACGTCCGGCCGCGCGCGCGAGCGGCTTGCGGACACGCAGGTCGATTGGCAAACGAGGTGGGATGACCTTCGCCGTCTCGCGACGACGCTCATTCGCGGGCGCCGCCCGACGCGCCCGTCGCTCGTGCCGTGCGCTCGTGCTGCTCGCGCTTGCGGCCGCTCTGCCGTTCGCATTCGCGACCGACGCCGCCGCGCACGCCCGTCTGACGCGCGCCGTGCCGTCCGACGGCTCGTCGCTGGCCACGCCGCCGGCCAAGATCGACCTCTGGTTCAACGAGCTGCTCGACGACGACTTCAACGACGTCGCCGTCCATCGCGCCAACGCGGACGGCGGCCCCGCCGACGACGAGAACTTCGCGACCGGAAAGCCCCAGGTCGATCCGAGCGACCGAACCCACCTGGTCACGGACCTCAGGCCGCTCGCGCCGGGGGACTACGTGGTGCAGTGGAAGGTCCTGTCGCGTGACGGGCACAGCGCGCGCGGCCGGGTCCGCTTCTCGGTCGGCAAGCAGGACTGAGTCTTGGAGCACTCTGCCCTGCACGCGACGCAGCTCGTCGGCGTGCTCCTCACCCTCGCGGCCCCGCTTCTCGCGCTGATCGTGCTGCTGCCGGCGCGCGACGTCGCCGCGTTCACCTCGACCGCGGGACGGCTCGACGACGACCTGCTGGTGCGCACCGCGCGCTCCACCGCGCTCGTCGCCGCGGTGGGCGGCGTCGCCTGCTTCCTGAACCTGATCGTGCAGGTCGCCGAGTTCGAGGGAGTGACGCTGCTCGCCGGCGCGGAGCCGTCGCTGGTCTTCCGCTTCGCGACCGCGACCACCGTCGGACGCTTGACGGTCACGCGCGGCTCGCTGCTGCTCTTGGCGGCGGCGCTCGCCTGGTGGCTCTCGCGCGACGTCGAGCGCGCGCGCCGTCGGGTCGTCTGGCTGCCGCTGCTCGCGGTCGGGATCGGCGCCGCCGTGACGACGGCGCTGGTGACGCACGCCGCGGCGCAGCCGACCGGACGCGAGGGCGCGATCGCGCTGCACTTCCTGCACGTCGTCGCGGCGGCGAGCTGGCTCGGCGTGCTCGGCCACCTCTTCCTCACGCGTCGCGCGCTGCTCGGCGCGACCGACGCCGAGCAGGTGCGGCTCGTCGCCGCGATCGTCGGCCGCTTCTCGCCGATGGCGCTCACCGCGGGTCTCGCGCTGCTCGTGACCGGCAGCGTCGCGACCTGGCTCTACCTCGGAACGCCGACGGCCGTGCTGACGTCGGCCTACGGGCTCACGCTCGCGACCAAGCTCGGGCTGCTCGTCCCGCTCGTCGCGGGCGGCTTCGTGAACTACCGCTACGTACGCCCTGCCCTGCTGCGCCTCGCCGAGCCGTCCGCGACCGGGCCGCTCACGACCGGAGCTCCGCCCGAGGTGCTGCGCCGCCTGGTGCGCACGATCGAGCTCGAGGTGAGCGTCGGCCTGGTGCTGGTGATCACCGCGGGCATCCTCGCCTCGGTGTCGCCGCCGACGCCGCAGGGCGAGGGTCGCCTCACCGAGGCGCAGACCGCGGCGATCCTCGAGCCGCGCATGCCACGCACCGACATCGTCGATCCGTCGACCTGGGTCGGCAGCGCGACGCGCACCGAGGACGACCTCAAGTACTCCGAGTTCATGCACCAGTGGTCGGGCGCGCTCGTCATCCTGCTCGGCCTCGCCTGGCTCGTACAGTCGGTCGGCGGCGACAGCCTCGCGGCGCGCATCGCCGCCTGGGTGTGGCCGGCGGCGTTCGTCCCGTTCGCGGTGTTCGTCGCGATCGCGAGCGATCCCGAGGTGTGGCCGCTCGGCACCGTGAGCCCGCTCGTCGCGCTCACCGATCCGATCGTGCTCGAGCACCGCGTCGGCGCGCTGATGATCGTCGTGCTGGCGTGGCTCGGGCTGCGCGAGGCGCGGCGCGGCGGACCCCACCGTCCGCTCGGGCACGCGCTGCCGATCGTCATGGTGGTCGGCAGCCTGCTGCTGCTCGGCCACGCGCACTCGAGCTTCTCGGCGAGCGACTCGCTGACCACGCTGATCAACGTGCAGCACGCGGTGCTGGGCGGGCTCGGCGTCCTCGCCGGCATGGTGCGCTGGCTGCAGCTGCGCCAGCTCGTGCCGCAGCGGCTCGCGGCGTTCCTGTGGCCGACGCTGGTGCTGGCGATCGGCCTGTTCATGACGCTGTCGTACCGAGAGCTCGTCTAGCGCGCGCTCAGACCTCCGTGCGCGGATCGATCGGCGTCAAGCGCCCGAGCCGCGCCTCGATCGCGGCCGCGGCGTCGAGGCACAGGTCCTCGCGGAAGCGCGGCCCGATCACCTGCACGCCGACCGGCAGCCCGTCCGCCACGCCTGCCGGCACGCACGCCGCCGGCAGCCCGAGCAGGTTCGGCGGCAGCGCCGGCCGCAGCAGGTCGAAGGTCGCGAACGCCTCCTCCTCGCTCGCGATGTCGGCGCCGTGCGGGAACGCGGTGCGCGTCCACACCGGCCACAGCAGCAGCGGACGCTCGACCTGGAACGCACTCCAGGCGCGCGCGATGCCGTGCCGCTCCGCGAGCAGCTGCACGAGCCCGTCGAGCTCGATCGGCGGGAAGCGGCGCGCGCAGTAGTCGAGCACCTTGCGGCCCTCCTCGCCCATCAGCCCGGAGAGCAGCGGCAGCGTCGGCCGCAGCTCGCTGACCAGCCAGGCGCCCCAGACCTCGACCGCGCGCTCGACGAGCGGCGGCGTGGCGACCGCGACGTCGTAGCCGGCGTCGGCGAGCGCGTCGGCGGCGCGCCGCACGGCGGCCGTCACGCCGGGCTCGGTCGTGCCGCCGGGCCACTCCTCGAGCACGGCGACGCGCACGCGATTGCCGACCGGCGGTCCGACGAGCGGCGCCGGCACCGAGAACGGATCGCGCGGATGCGGCCCGGCGATCACCGACAGCGCGAGGCCCAGGTCCTCGACGTGCCGCGCCATCGGCCCGTCGACGAACATGAGCTGCGAGGACATCGTCGGATCCTCGACCGGCCCGGCGCTCGCGCGCGGCAGACGTCCCGTGGTCGGCTTCAGCGACGCGATGCCGCAGCAGTGCGCGGGGTTGCGCAGCGAGCCGCCGATGTCGTTGCCGAGACCCAGCGGCGTGAGCCCGGTCGCGAGCGCCGCCGCCTCGCCGCCGCTCGAGCCGCCGGCCGTGCGTTCGGGATGCCACGGGTTCTTGGTCAGGCCGCGCAGCGAGCTGTGCGTGTGAATGCGCAGCCCGAAGTCCGGCATGTTGGTGCGCGCGATCGGGATCGCGCCCGCGCGCCGCATGCGCTCGACGATCGGCGCGTCGATCGGCGGCACCATGTTGGCGAGCGCCGCGACGCCCTCGGTGGTCGCGGAGCCCGCGACGTCGATGTTTTCCTTGACGGTGAACGGGACGCCGTGCAGCGGCCCGATCGGCTCGCCGGACGCGAGCTTGCGGTCCGCGGCGTCGGCCGCGGCGAGCGCCTCGTCGGCGAAAACGACGGTGATGGCGTTCAGCGCCGGGTTGATCTTCTCGATGCGCTCGAGGTGCGCCTCGACGACCTCGCGCGAGCTCGCCTCGCGCGCCGCGATGCGTCGTGCGAGCTCGCTCGCCGACGCGCGCCAGTGCTCCGTGCTCACGATCCTTGCCTCGTCCCGTTCATGAGGGCTCGTGTCTTACTGTTCGGAAGGGTGCGCGCAAACGCGCCGCTCACGGGGTGAGCCGGCGCTCGCGCAGCTCGACCTCGCCGACCTGGACCGGCGTCGCGTAGCGGCGCTCGAGGTACGAGACGATCGCCTCGAAGTAGCGCTCGGCGCCGGCGAACGCCGGGACGCGCGGCGCGCCGGTCACCGCGAGCGGCGGCGCCAAGCGCTCGAGCTCGTCGAGCGTGCGCCGCTCGCCCTCGCGGTCGGGGCGCCCGGGCACGAAGTAGACGTAGAAGAACGGCGACGGTCGGTCCGCGAGGAAGCCGAGCCCGGCCAGGTCCGGAAAGTAGAAGACGGCGTCGCGCGGCTCGGTGCGCGACGCGATCGCGCGTGCCGCGTCGCCGATCCAGGCGTGCTGCGCCTGGTACGGCGCCGCGATCACGAGCGGCGCGCGCGGTCCGAGGTCGAGCGGCGCGAGCGGCTCGGCGAGGCGTGCGCGCAGCGCGGGATACGCGCGCGCCGCGCACAGCAGGAGCACCAGCGCCGCCGCGGCGGCGCGCAGCCACGGCGCGCGGTGCGCACGCTCCGCACGCGCGCGATCCGCAGGCATCCGACGCAGCAACACTTGCACCACCGCACCCGCGGCGAGCAGCACCGAGGGCGCGCTCATCGCGACGTGGATCAGATCGGGACGCGGGAAGAGCTGCAGTGCGAACAGCGCCGCGAAGGCGAGCAGCGCGTGCGTCCCCGCGGTGTCGCGCGCGGACGGCACGAGCACGAGCCCGAGCGCCAGCACGAGGGGCCCGAGCCACAGGCACGCCTGCTCGGCGACGATGCGCGCTGACGCATCGGCGTCGAGCGCGAGCGGCGTCGCGAGACCGACGACGAGCGCCACCGCCGTGGCGCGGGGTGCCACGCGCAGCAGCACGAGCGCGAGCCCGACGCCGGCGCACAGCGCCGCGGCCGGAGCCTCGGGCAGCGCGAACGGCAGCAGGTACGCCGCGACCACGCCGCCGCCGTCGAGCAAGAGCACCTCGCGCGCGAAGCGCGCCCAGCCGAGCTCGTGCACGAGCGGCGGCAGCCAGACGAGGACCGGCAGCACGAAGCCGACGACGAGCAGCACGGCGTCGAGCAGCGGACGCGACGCCGTCTGCGGCGCGACCGGCGCCGTCCACACCGCCGCCAGCACCACCGGCAGCACGAGCGCGAGCGTGTAGCCTGGCTCGAGCGCCGCGCCGCCGAGCAGGACGAGCGCCGACAGCACCGCCGCGGCGCGCACGGCGAGCGCGAGACACCGCGAGAAGCCTTCCGCGGCCGGCCAACCGGGGACGAGCGCGAGCCCGGCGCCGGCGAGCGCGAGCAGCCCCGCGTTTGGCTTGACGGAGAACGCGACCCCGGCCGCGACCCCGGCGCCGAGCACGCGCGCCGCGCTCGCGACGCTCGTGGTACGAGCAACACCCGTGACGTCCCCGCCGAGCGCGCGCCGTGCCGCGAGGCCCGCCACCAGCGCCTGCGCGACGAGCGCCAGCGGGGCCGCGATCCAGCCGGGGTACGGCGTGTTGAACGGCGCCCCCTGCCGCGGCGACACCGGCAGGAGGAACGCGAGGTGGAACGCCGCGAGCACGACCGCGAGCCCGCGGCCGAGCCACGCACGCGCGCACGCGAACAGCAGCGCCACCGTGGTCGCGTGCAGCAGCACGCCGAACGTCCGCAGCGCCACCAGCTCGCCCGCGCCGGCGCGCCACACCGCGACGGCGAGCGCGAAGTAGCCCGGCGTGTAGCCGGTCTCGAAGTCGAGGTACGGACGCGCGCCGCGCGCCACGCGGTCGATCTGCGCGAGCTGCGTTCCCTCGTCGACCAGGTCGAAGCCGTAGAGGCGGAAGAGCCAGAGGTAGGCGAGCGTCGCGAGGAAGACGAGCGCCGTCTCGAGGACGACGCTTCCGGCGCGCGCCCCGTCGCCCTTCACGCCGGCGACCCGTCGCGTCGCGCCGCCGCGGCGGCGAGGTAGACGTCGCGCGTGCGCTCGGCGGCGCGTCGCCAGGAGAGCTCGCCCGCGCGCGCGAGCGCGCTGCGCGACTTCGCGGCCCAGAGCTCGCGGTCGCGGAGCAGGCGCGCGAGCGCGTCCGCGACCAGCCCCGCGTCCGGACGCTCGACCAGCAGACCGCCCTCGCCCACCACCTCCGGCACCGACGTCGCCGCGACGCCGATCACCGGACAGCCGCACGCCATCGCCTCGACGAACGTCAAGCCAAAACCTTCGAAGCTCGACGGGCTCACCATCGCGTCCGACGCGCCATAGAGCTCGACCAGCCGCTCGGCGTCGACCTCGCCGAGCAGGCGCACGAACGGCGGCGGCTGCTCGAGCCAGGGCGCGGTGTAGCCCGGCCGCCGGCGCCCCGCGATGACGAGCACGATCGGCAGCCCCTCCGCGCGCAGGCGCGCGACCGCCTCGACCGCCACCTCGATGCGCTTGCGCGGCTGCGCGGTGCCGACGAACGAGACCAGGAAGCCCTCTGCCGCGCCGTAGGCGCGCCGCACCGCCTCGCGGCGCCGCTGGTCCTGCAGCGGCCGGAAGCGCGCGCTCACGCCGTGCGGCACGACGGCGATGCGCTCGGCCGGGATGCCGAGGCGCGCCTCGACGTCGCCCGCGGCGTGACGCGAGACGCAGATCACGCGCTGCGCGGCGCGCGCGGCGTGCCGCAGGTGGACGAGCAGCTGCAGACGCTGCGCGCGCGCGAAGGTCTCGGGCTCCGCGAGCACGGCGAGGTCGTGGATCGTCACCACCTGCGCCGTCCGCGCAGGCGTCGCGAGCAGCGGCAGCGCGTGCTTGGTGCCGTGGTAGACGTCCGGCGCGAGCGCGCGCAGGTGGCGCGGCACGGCGACGTTGTCCCACCACGGCTGGCGCCACGACGACGCGAGCGGGACGTCGACCACGCGCACGCCCGCGAGATCGGCGAACAGATCCGGGCGGTCGGTGAGCACCGTGAGCTCGAGCGCCGGCCCATCGTCGAGCGTCGCGAGCGCGTGCACGAGCTCGACCGCGTACGTCGCGGGACCGCCGGTGACGCCGACGACGGCGCCGATCGCCACGTGGAGCGGCATCAGGCAGCGTCGCCCGCGGCGGCCGCCGGCCGGCCGAGCACGTGACGCAGGCCCTCGCGGACGCCGCGCCACAGCGCCGAGACGACGTCGCTGCGGCCGCGCAGCCCGTAGATCACCGAGCTGCCGACGACGAGCCCGAGGTAGATCGGCACGAACGCGAGCCACGCGGCGGCGCTGCCGTGGTCGCGCATCAAGAGAAGCTGGTTGCGCGTCTTCAGGTGCGCCGCGTACGGCTGCAGCCCGGTCACGAAGCCGCGCATGCCGTCGTGCAGCACGATGGCGCCCGGCACGAGCAGCGGCTGGTAGCCGAGCCGGCGCGCCCGCAGGCAGTAGTCGACCTCCTCGTAGTAGACGAGCAGGTCCTCGCGGTACGGTCCGACGCGCTCGAAGCACTCGCGCGTGACGAGGATCGCGGATCCCATGATGCCGCCGACGCGGTACGGCGACCCGTCGCCGCGCGAGCGCACCTTGAGCAGCGTGCGCGGCACCGCGAGCGACCACGCGGCGTAGCGCTCGCCGAGCGACAGTGGACGGTGCGGCGGCTTCAGGTCGAGCAGCGCCGGCCCGACGATGCCGGCTTCGGGGTGCGACTCCGCCGTCTCGACCAGCAGGCGGATGCAGTCGCGCGCGAGCATGGTGTCGTTGTTGAGGAACAGCAGGTGCGTCGCCTCGCCCTCGAGCGCGCGCCGCGCGCCGGCGTTGACGCCGCCCGCGAAGTGGCGGTTCTCGTCGAGCAGCACGAGCTCGACGTCGCTCGCCTGGCCGTACTGCCGGACGAGGCGCTCGCGCTCCTCGGGGCGCGACGCGTTGTCGACGACGATGATCCGCAGGCGCACGCCCTCGCTCTCGCGCAGCGTCTCGATGCAGGTGTCCGTGGTCGAGCCGCCGTTCCACGTCACCACCACCGCAGCCACGACCGGCTCGCTCACGACGCGACTCCCTCCACGAGCGGCGCCGCAGCCGCGACGAGCCCGCGCTGCGCGAGCGCCGCGCGCAGCCGCTCGGCGCGCACCGCGGGTCCGGCCGCGCGCTCGACGGCGCTGCGCGCGCCGCGTCCGAGGCGCGCACGCAGGTCGGGATCGCGCGCGAGCCGCAAGAGCGCGTCGGCGAGCGCGCGCGGCTCGGGCGGCACGAGCCAGGCGGACTCGCCGTGCACGAACACCTCGCGGATCGCCGGCGTGTCGGCCGTGACGATCGCCCGCCCGACCTGCGCCGCCTGGTAGACCTTGTTCGGAATCACCATGCGCGCCTTGTCGGTCGTGCCGAAGACGCCGAGCGCCACGTCGGCCGCCGCGATGCGCGCGGGCAGCTCCTCGTAGGGAACCCAATCCACGAGAGTGACGTTCGGCAGAGCGCGCAGCAGCGGCTCGACGCGGGCGCGCTCGGGTCCGGTGCCGACGAGCTCGAAGGCGATGCTCGGGTCGTCGGTCAGCAGGCGCGCCGCCTGCGCGATCACCTCGTTGCCGTGCAGCGGCAGGTACTGGCTGTAGCCGAGGACGCGCAGCGGCCGCGCGGCGCTCGCGACGTCGGTGGCGTTCGCGACGTCGGCTTCCCCCGCGGCGTCGCCTGCGGCCTCGGCCGCGGCGAACGCCGGCTCGGCGCCGAGGTACTGCACGACCACGCGCGCCGGCTCGGCGCCGAGGCGCGCGATCAGGTAGTCGCGGTGCGCCGCGGTGTCGATCAGCACGACGTCCGCCGCGGCCAGCGTCCGGCGATCGAGCGCGCGCAGGAGACGTCCGGCGAGCGTGCCGTCGCGATACGTCGCGCGATCGTCGATCAGCGTCTCGCTGACCGTCACGAGCGGCGCGAACAGCACGCGACGCCCGCCGGCGAGAGCGCGCGCGAGCAGCACGTCGAGCTGGCCGTTGAAGCCCGCGACCACGAGCGACGCGCCGCGCGCGCTCGCCGGAAAGCGGCGCGCGAGACGCGCAGCCGCGGCGAGGTAGCGCAGTGCGAGACGCGCGAGACCGAGCGGCGCGAAGTACGGCGCGTCCTTGTCGCGCGTCGCCTCCCACAGCGGCTCGTGGCACTCGCGCACCTCGAATCCCGCCGCGCGCAGGTCCGACGCGAGGAGGGAGTTCGCCGCGTGTCGCGAGTTGTACGTCCCGAACAGGAGCGCGATCACCGCGACGCCGCGCCCGTCCCCCGCTGCACCTCGAGCGGCTCGAGCTCCTCCTGCTCGGGATGGTAGCCCGGCTCGGTGTCGGGCGCCTCGCCGAGACGCAGCTCCATCTTGCGCACGCGCAGCAGCGTGTCCTCGATCAGCGAGCGGCTCGAGGCGATCAAGTCGGCGACGAGCCCCATCAGGATGGTCTGCATGCCGATGATCGACAGGGCCGCGGCGAGGATCAGCGACTGCACCTTGCCGGCGCCGGCGGGTTCGAAGAAGTAGTAGTAGAGGAAGCGCAGCCCGATCAGGATGCCGATCGACACCATCACCGCGCCGAGCGTCCAGAACACCCGGATCGGCTCGTACAGCGAGTAGATCCGCACCAGCGTGACGAACGAGCGCCGCAGGTAGGTCGGGATGCTCGAGAACAGGCGCGACGGGCGCGTCTTGCGCGTGCGCACCGGGACGTGCGTCACCGCGAGCTGCTTCTTGCCCGCCTGGACCAGCGTCTCGAGCGTGTAGGTGAAGTCCGACATCACGTTGAGGCGCAGCGCGGCGCGGCGCGACAGCGCGCGGAAGCCGCTCGCGGCGTCGGGCACGTTGGTCCCCGAGAGGCCGCGCACCACCCAGCTGCCGTAGAACTGCAGCGCGCGCTTCAGCGGGCTGAAGTGCTCGAGGCTCTCCGGCCCGCGGTCGCCGATGACCATGTCGGCGCGACCGTCGAGGATCGGCTTGACCAGCGCCGGGATGTCGTGCGCTTCATACTGGTTGTCGGCATCCGTGTTGACGATGATGTCGGCGCCGAGCTTGAGAGCTGCATCGATTCCCGCCGAGAACGCCTTCGCCAACCCCTGATGCTGCGGAAACCGCACGATGTGGTCGACGCCGAGGCGTCGCGCCACCTCCACCGTCCCGTCCTCCGACCCGTCGTCGATGACCAGGATCTCGATCGAGTCGATGCCCGGTAGCTTGCGCGGCAGGGCGGCGACCGTCTCGGGCAACGTTTCCGCCTCGTTGAGACACGGAATCTGAATGATGAGCTTGGGCATCGTGCGACCGCACTCCTCCTGCGGTCCTGTCGCGTTGCTGGCATGCGGGTGGAGAGCTTGTCAACGCGGCCTCCGGCGCGCGTTTCCCGCGCTGGTCGCGGCGCTCGTGCTGGCGACGGCGAGCACGGCGACGGCGCAGGCCGCAGCGCCGTCGGCAGGCGCGGCGGCCGCGGCGGCGCAAGGCGATCCGCAAGCGAGCGCCGCGCCGACCCCGCGCCGGACGCCGGTCCCCGCGAACGCGCGCGTGCTCTTCCTGCGCGTCGACTTCCCCGACCAGCCGTCGACGCGGCCGTGGAGCGACTTCCAGAACGCGAGCCGCAGCGGCTACATCGACCGCCTGGTCTCGTACTACGACGAGGTCTCCTCGCGCCGCTTCCACATCGAGCCGATCGTCGCGAAGAAGGTGTACACGCTGCCGCGCAAGCGCGCGGCGTACGTGAGCCAGCCGGGCGCGATGATCCGCGACGCGCTCGAGCTCGCGAGCGCCCCCGAGCCGAAGGGCGAGCGCGAGCTGGTCCACGCGGCGCGGCCGGAGATCGTCGTCGTGCTGTTCGCCGGACCGGGCGCCGAGTCCGACATCAAGAAGCAGGCGAAGGGTCTGCCGTGGTCGAACGCGGTCGAGGGACCGGGCTTCGCGCGCGCCGGCGACAAGCTGATCAGCCGCGGCATGGTGGTGGCGGAGGACCCGTTCCCGCCGCTCTCGCCGTTCGGCGTCATGGCGCACGAGTTCGGCCACGTGCTCGGGCTGCCGGAGCTCTACGCGCCGAACAAGCGTCACGAGGGCATCGGCATCTGGGGGCTCATGGGTCAGGGCACCTGGGTCGGGCTCGGCGACTCGCCGCCGCACCTCTCCGCGTGGTCGAAGCTCACGCTCGGCTGGGTCGATCCGATCATCGTCGACCGCACGCAGCGCGTGGAGCTGCCGAGCGTCTCGCGCTCGGCGCAGGTCGTGAAGATCTACGCCAAGGGGCCGCACGAGCCCTGGGAGTACTTCCTGATCGAGAACCGCGAGCAGCGCGGCGCCGACCGCCGCATCCCGGCGCCGGGTCTGCTGATCTGGCACGTCGACGAGCGCCTGACGAGCTACCGTCGCTCGCAGGACGACGTCAATCACAAGCGCGTCGACCTGCTGACCGCGGACTCGTGGCCGTCGCACCTCGACATCGGGCACGCGCACGGCGGCAACCGCGGCGACAAGGGCGACCCGTGGGCGAACCGCAAGCACGGCCCCGGCCCCGACACCCAGCCCAGCACCAACGCCTACGACGGCACGCGCGGCCGCTTCCGCATCGAGAACATCTCGCCGCCGGGCGAGGTCATGACCTTCGACGTGATCTTCGAGGACGACGCGGCTTCGGGTCGCTGAGCGATCGCGCGGCGCGGTCGGGCGCCGGCGCTCGAGTGCATCGTGCTCGCGTCACGCCGCGCGTCACACGGCGCGCGTCACGCCGCGCGTCCCCGGCCGCGGCGCGCGACGACGTCGATCCACGGGTGGAACGAGAGCCCGGTCGCGCCCTGCGCGGCGCGGCAGGCGCGCAGCACGCCGCGCTTCGAGCGCGCCTCCTCCGCCACGGCGAACGACTTCGTGCTCTCGTCGGCGAGGTCGAGGATCGTGCCGCCGCGCACGGCGACGCAGCCGAGACCGTGCGCCGCGAGCAAGCCGCACAGCGACTCCGGCGTGTAGCCCGCGAGGTACGGAAAGGTGACGAAGTTCTCGTACGCCTGCGCGGCGAGGATTCGCTCCTCGCGCCGCGTTCCGCGGTTGCGCGCGCGCAGCTCGAGGCACGCGGTCTCGAAGCGTCCGTTCGGCACGCGCAGCACGACGAGCCCGCCGGGACGCAGCAGCGCGTGCACGCGACGCAGGACGTCGGTCGGATTGCAGAGCTGGTCGAAGGTGTTCCAGACGAAGACCGCATCGAAGGCGCCCTCGGGCAGCGACAGCTCGAGCAGATCGCCGGCGAGGACGTCGAGCCCATCCTCGCGCATGAAGCGCGTCGTCTCCTCGCCGACGTCGATCCCGGTCGTGCGCCAGCCGCGCCGTGCGGCGGCGCGCAGGAAGCCGCCGACGAAGCTTCCGACCTCGAGGACGCGTGCACCGGCGTCGAGCTCGCCCAGCGCGTCGGCGAGCCGCTCGAGCGCGGCTGCGAAGAAGCGGTCCTGGTTGCGGGCGAGCGCCTCGAGCGTCTCGCGTCCGTACTCGTCGTCGGAGTAGCGCTCGCCGAGGAGCTCGCAGGTCGGCTGCGGATCGCGCAGCAGCGTGCCGCAGGCGACGCACGCGACGACGTTGGTCGCGTCGTTCTGCGTGAAGCTCGCGAGGTCCTTCGCCTCGTGCGCCGGGCGGTCGACGCGCGCAGCGTGGAAGCGCTCGAGCCACGCTTGCTCGGCGCGCAGATCGTCGGGCGTCAGCAGAACGCGCACCTGCGTCCCGCCGCAGGCGACGCAGGGGACGACGCGCTGCCCGTTCGTCTGCCCGCGCGGGGCGAGCTCGCTGACGTGCGTTCCCGGCACGCGGGCTTGCCGAGCAACTTCCGTGCTGCGCCCGTGCAGCGCCGCACGGAGCCTCCAGCGCGCTGCGCCGCGCGACGCGGACGGACTCGCGGTAAGTCCGTCCGCGCGCGCTGTAGAAACTACCGAGTCGCGACCGCGTCCGACCGTCAGGTGTCGCGGCGCAGCGGACGGTACTTGATGCGGTGCGGACGGTCCGCCTCGGCGCCGAGCCTGCGGCGGCGGTCCTCTTCGTAGTCGTGGTAGTTGCCTGCGAACCACTCGACGTGGCTGTCGCCCTCGAAGGCGAGGATGTGGGTCGCGATGCGGTCGAGGAACCAGCGGTCGTGGCTGATGACGACCGCGCAGCCGGCGAACTCGAGCAGCGCGTCCTCGAGCGCGCGCAGCGTGTCGACGTCGAGGTCGTTGGTCGGCTCGTCGAGCAGCAGCAGGTTGCCGCCGCGCTTGAGCAGCTTCGCGAGGTGGACGCGGTTGCGCTCGCCGCCCGACAGGTCGCCGACCTTCTTCTGCTGGTCCGCGCCGCGGAAGTTGAACCACGCGCAGTACGCGCGCGAGTTCACCTCGCGCTTGCCGCCGAGCAGGATCTTCTCCTGGCCGTCGGAGATCTCCTCCCAGACGGTCTTGTTCGGGTCGAGCGCGTCGCGCGACTGGTCGACGTAGGCGAGCTGCACCGTCTCGCCGATGCGCAGCGTGCCCGAGTCCGGCTTCTCCTCGCCGACGATCATGCGGAACAGCGTCGTCTTGCCGGCGCCGTTCGGGCCGATCACGCCGACGATGCCGCCGGGCGGCAGGCTGAAGCTCAGCTTGTCGATCAGCAGACGGTCGCCGTAGGCCTTGCTGATGTCCTTCGCCTCGACCACGACGTCGCCGAGCCGCGGTCCGGGCGGGATCGTGATCTCGGCCGTGCTCTCGCGCTTGGTCTGGCCCTCGGCGAGGAGCTTCTCGTAGGCCGCGAGACGTGCCTTACCCTTTGCTTGACGGGCGCGCGGCGACATGCGCACCCACTCGAGCTCGCGCTGCAGCGTGCGCTGGCGCGCCGACTCCTGCTTCTCCTCGAGCGCGAGGCGCTGCTTCTTCTGCTCGAGCCACGACGAGTAGTTGCCCTCCCAAGGGATGCCGCGGCCGCGGTCGAGCTCGAGGATCCAGCCGGCGACGTTGTCGAGGAAGTAGCGGTCGTGCGTGACGGCGACGACCGTGCCCTTGTACTCGGCGAGGAAGCGCTCGAGCCAGGCGACGGACTCGGCGTCGAGGTGGTTGGTCGGCTCGTCGAGCAGCAGCAGGTCGGGCGCCTGCAGCAGCAGGCGACACAGCGCCACGCGGCGACGCTCGCCGCCCGAAAGATGCTGCGTGCCCTCGTCGGCGGGCGGGCAACGCAGCGCGTCCATCGCGATCTCCACCGTGCGGTCGAGCTCCCACGCGTTGGCGGCGTCGATCTTGTCCTGCAGCGCCGCCTGCTCGGCGAGGAGCTTCTCCATCGCCTCGTCCGACATCGGCTCCGAGAACGCGTTCGAGATCTCCTCGAAGCGCGTCAGCAGCGCGCGCGTCGCGGCCACGCCCTCCTCGACCACCTCGCGGACGGTCTTCGTCGGGTCGAGCTGCGGCTCTTGGGGCAGGTAGCCGACCGTGTAGCCTTCGCTGAGCCGCGCCTCGCCCGAGTAGTCGGTGTCGAGGCCGGCCATGATGCGCAGCAGCGTGCTCTTGCCGGCGCCGTTCAGGCCGAGCACGCCGATCTTCGCGCCGTAGTAGAAAGAGAGGGAGATGTTGTCGATCACCACCCGATCGGGTGGGTAGACTTTGCGCAGCTCGCGCAGGGTGTAGATGAAGTTCGCCACGTCGCGCTCGATAACGGACGCTCGTGACCGCGGCACGTCGACGGCGCGCAGCGTCGCGCGGCGCGCGCCGGACTTGCCTCGGCGCCAGTTCCGTAGGAGACAAAAACAGGGGCGATCGGAGGGTCATCCGTGATGGAAGCGACATCCGAGAGGGCCGCCGCGCGTAGCCGCAAGGGTGCGGCCGGGGTGCTGCGGCGGGTGTTCGGGGGCGTCAAGCCGGGCGTGCGCTACCGCCTGTGGGACGGCACCGAGGGCCAGATCGGCAACCCGGACGGCTCCTTCACGCTGGTGATTCGCGACCGCGAGGCGTTCCGCCGCGCGTTCAGCAGCAACAACACGCGTCTGATGGCGGAAGCGTTCATCGACAACAAGATCGACGTCGACGGCGACCTGTTCGAGGCGCTGCGGGTCGCGAACCAGCTCGAGGATCTCCGGCTCGGCTTGCTCGAAAAGCTCGCCATCTACAAGGACCTGCG
This sequence comes from Candidatus Binatia bacterium, assembly GCA_036563615.1. Lineage (NCBI taxonomy): Bacteria > Candidatus Binatota > Binatia (SeqCode) > Binatia bacterium. The sequence goes on along the minus strand of DATCMB010000006.1, from coordinate 815,095 downwards.
CCGCGTATGACGGCCGCCGCAGCCGCCTGGGACGCGATCGTGGTCGGCGGTGGGCCGGGTGGCTCGACCGCGGCCTGGCGCCTCGCGAGCGGCGGCGCGCGCGTCCTGCTGGTCGACGCGGCGAAGTTCCCGCGCGTCAAGCTGTGCGCCGGCTGGGTGACGCCGAAGGTGTGGCGCGCGCTCGAGCTCGATCCGAACACGTACCCGCTCACCATCCAGCCGTTCTCGCAGGCGACGCTCGACGTCGACGGCGAGGTGCTGGAGACGACCTGGCCGCGCGTCGTCAGCTACGGCATCGTGCGGCGCGAGTTCGACGAGTACCTGCTGCGTCGCGCGGAGAAGGCCGGCGCGGAGGTGCGCGAGGGCGTCCGCGTGACCGGCGCGCACCGCGAAGGCGACGACGTCGTCCTCGAGACCACGGCGGGCCCGCTGCGCGCGCCGTTCGTGATCGGCGCGGGCGGCCACAACTGTCCGGTGTCGCGCGCGCTCGGCGAGATCGACGAGCGCGAGGCGGTGGTGGTGACGCGCGAGAGCGAGACGCGCGTCGGCGCGTCGCTGCTGCGCGAGCTCACGCGCCGCCACGGCACGCCGGAGCTCTTCGCCGAGCCCGACTTCCGCGGCTACGCCTGGTACTTCACCAAGGGCGACTTCCTGAACGTCGGCATCGGCTGCCTCGGCGACGGACGCGACCTGCACCGGCGCGCGAACGCGTTCCTCGACCGCTTGCGCGCCGACGGCCGCTTGCCGGCCGGGCTCGAGCTCGAGCCGTTTCGCGGGCACGCGTACGCGATCCGCATCGATCACCCGCGACGCGTCGCGGGGGAAGGCTATCTGCTCGTCGGCGACGCGGCCGGGCTCGCGCGCGGCGTCAGCGGCGAGGGAATCGGTCCGGCGGTGGAGAGCGGCCGCATGGCTGCCGACGCGATCCTCTCCGCCAACGGCACGCGCTCGCGCGAGGTCGTCGCGCAGCGCCACATCGACGCGATCAACGCGCGCTTCGGCACGGGACGTCCGGGAGCCGCCGAGCGGCTGCTCTCGTCCCTGCCCCACCGCGTCACCGAGGCGATCGCCCGTCTCGTCTGTCGCACACCGTATCTACGCCGCCGGCTGCTCTTCGAGGGCGCTTTCGGCATGGGCTGATCCGCGGGAAGGCCACGAACGGAGGAAACGATGTCCAAGGATCGTGAGTTCGACGCGAAGGCCATCGAGCACCACTACGACCTCTCGAACGAGTTCTACGCGCTCTTCCTCGACCCGATGATGGTCTACACCTGCGCGTACTACCGGACGCCGGACGGCGACCTCGCGCAGGCGCAGCGCGACAAGCTCGACCTCGTGTGCCGCAAGCTCCGCCTGCAGCCCGGCGAGCGCTTCCTCGACATCGGCTGCGGCTGGGGCAGCCTCGTGATCTGGGCGGCGAAGCACTACGGCGTGCAGGCGCTCGGCGTGACGCTGTCGAAGGAGCAGGCGAAGTTCGCGCAGGACTGGATCGCGCGCGAAGGCCTCTCGCAGGTGTGCCGCGTCGAGTACCGCGACTACCGCGACCTGGGCAACGAGCAGCCGTACGACAAAATTTCAGCGATCGGCATCATCGAGCACGTCGGCGTCGCGAACTACCGCTCGTACTTCGACGAGGTCTACGGGCTGCTCAAGCCGGGCGGGCTGTTCCTCAACCACGGCATCACGCGCAACCGCTACTGGAAGAAGACGCCGCAGTGGGACTTCCTGATCGAGCACGTCTTCCCGAACGGCGAGCTGACCAACGTGAGCCACATCGCGTCGGTGATGGAGGACGCGCACTTCGAGGTGGTGGACGTCGAGAGCCTGCGGGCGCACTACGCGCGCACCTGCCGGCACTGGGCCGAGCGCCTGAAGGCCAACCAGGACGCGGCGATCAAGCTCGTCGGCGAGCGCAAGTACCGCACCTGGCTGCTCTACTTGACGGCGTCCTCGCTCGGCTTCGAGCAGGCGAGCATCAACCTGCACCAGATCCTCGGCGCCAAGCTCGAGCCCGGCGTGCGCGCCGTGCCGACGACGCGCGAAGCGATCTACACCGAGCCCGCGCAGGTGCCGCTCGCGCGCGCGTCCGGCATGCGCTGAGCGCTGAACGCCGAGCGTCGGCGCGACGCGTCCCGCGTCAGGACTTCTTCCACTTGATCGAGCAGCCGATCGTCGGCTTCTGATCGGCCGACGGCCGCCGACCCTCGAGGAGCGCCTCGATCGCCTCCTTGAGCTCGCGGCGCGTCACCTTGTCCGGCTCCTTCCAGTTGTCGTCGATGCGGCCGTGGTACGCGAGCCGGCGGTCGGGGCCGTAGACGTAGATGTCCGGCGTGCAGACCGCGCCGAACGCGCGCGCGACCTCCTGCGTGTCGTCGATCAAGTATGGAAATCCGTACCCCTTCTCGCGCCAGCGCTCGGCGAGCCGCGCGGGCGCGTCGTCCGGGTAGTCGGTCGGGTCGTTCGAGCAGATGCCGACGAACTGGACCGGCCGGTCGGCGAACTCCTTGCGCAGCGCGATGATGCGGTCCTCCACCGCCTTCACGTAGGGGCAGTGGTTGCAGATGAACATGACGACCAGCACGTCCTTCTGCGCGAAGTCGTCCCGCGCCCAGCGCTTTCCGTCCACGCCCCGCAACGCGAAGTCCGGACAGGGCGCACCCAGTTCGATCGACTGCGACTCGAGCAGCACCATGTGATCGAGGATACGAGACCGCTCCCCGGGTGACAACGCGGTCTGCGGTCGAGGTCGTCCCCTTGACGCTCTCGGGGTCGTGCTTACCTCGAAAGCGTCTCAAACAAGAGTTCGCTGGACTCGGCAACGCCGGTCCACATGGAAACCGAAGGGAGAACGACGACCATGAACTGGAGCCATCTTGCTGGCCCGCTCGGCTTCGACCCGTGGCGGGAATTCGACCGCCTTCACACGGAGATGGAGCGGCTGCTCGAGCGCTCCTTCGCGGCCGCGAACGATTCGTACGCGCCCGGCTACCCGCCGGTGAACGTGTGGACGGGTGACGACGAGGCGGTGATCAGCGCCGAGCTGCCGGGTGTCGCGCCCGACAAGATCGACATCTCGGTCGACGACGACACCGTCACCTTGGCGGGCGAGCGCAGCACGAGCGAAGTGCCCGAGGGCGCGACCTTCCATCGTCGCGAGCGCGGCTACGGACGCTTCTCGCGCACCTTCCGCCTGCCCTTCCGCATCGACGTCGGCGCGGTCGACGCCCGCTACACCAACGGCGTCCTCGAGGTCACGCTGCCGCGGGCCGCCGCGGACAAGCCGAGAAAGATCCCGGTGCTCGCCGCGTGAGGGCAGCGCTCGGATCGCAGAGAACGAAAGCACGGAGGAACGACACCCCATGAGCACCACGGCAGAGAAGACCGCGAATCTGAGCAGCGACCGGGCGCCAGCCCCCGTCGAGCGCCCCCGCGAGCGGGTCCGCGTCGTCGCGCCGTACGTCGACGTCTACGAGACCAAGGACGCCTATCACCTGCGCGCCGACGTACCGGGCGTCGCCGAGAAGGACCTCGACGTGAGCGTCGAGAAGGATCGCCTGACCATCGTCGGACGCGTCGAGATGCCGCAGCGTGAGGGCATGCGCCTGCGCTTCGGCGAGCTCCGCAGCCGCGAGTACCGCCGCAGCTTCGGCCTGGCCGACGACATCGACCGCGACCGCATCGAAGCGAAGCTCGAGAACGGAGTGCTCTACCTGACGCTGCCGAAGCGCGAGGACGTGCGGCCGCGACGCATCACCGTGCAGGCGGCGTGAGCGTGGCGCGCGGTACGGCGCGCACCTTCGACCGCGGCTCCGGCCCGGGCCGGGGCCGCGCGTCGGCTTCCCCCGCCGCGGCGCCGCTTGCCGGCCGCGGCAGCCTCACCCCTCCGACGACGACTCGGACGACTCCGACGCCGGCGGCCCGTTCTTGATCATCGCGAGCAGCGTCGCCTCGTCAATCACAGGCACGCCGAGCTTCGTCGCCTTGTCGAGCTTGCTCCCCGGCGCCTCCCCCGCGAGGAGGTAGCTCGTCTTCGCGCTCACCGAGCCCGTCACCTTGCCGCCCGCCGCCTTGATCATCGCGGCCGCCTCCTCGCGGCTGTAGGTCGGCAGCGTGCCGGTGATGACGAAGGTGAGCCCGGCGAGCGTCTGCGGCCCCTTCGGCTCCGCATCGGCTGCGTCCTGAGCCAGCCGTACGCCGGCGGCGCGCAGCTTCTCGATGATCTGCCGGTTGTGCGGGCTCGCGAACCAGTCGACGACGTTCTGCGCGAGGATCGGGCCGATGCCGGCGACGCCCTCGAAGTCCTCGACGCGCGCCTTCTCGAGCGCGTCGATCGAGCCGAAGTGCTCGATCAACGTCTGCGCCACCACCTCGCCGACGCCGCGGATGCCGAGCGCCGCGAGCACGCGCCACACCGGACGCTCCTTCGCCCGCGCGATCGCCGCCATCAGGTTGTCGATGCGCTTCTTCTGGAAGCCCGGCAGGCCCTCGAGCTGCTCGGGACGCAGGAAGAAGATGTCGGCGACGTCGCGCAGCAGACCGGCCTCGACGAACTGCTCCGCTTGACGGATGCCGAAGCCGTCGATGTCCATCGCGCCGCGCGACACGAAGTACTCGACCGAGCGCACGAGCTGCGCGGGACAGGCGGAGTTGACGCAGTATGTGGCGACCTCGCCCTCGACGCGCGAGACCGCCTCACCGCACGCCGGACAGCGCTCGGGCAGCTTGAACTCGCGCTCCTCGCCGGTCCGTAGCTCCGGCACCGGACGCAGCACCTGCGGGATGACGTCGCCCGCGCGCTTCACCACGACGCGGTCGCCGATCCGGATGTCGCGCTCGCGGATGTAGTCCTCGTTGTGCAGCGTCGCCTGGCGCACGATCACGCCGCCGACCGCCGTCGGCTCGAGGATCGCGTACGGCATCAGCACGCCGGTGCGCCCGACGTTGACGCCGATGTCGAGCAGCTTCGTCACGACCTCGGTGGAGGGGAACTTGTACGCGACCGCCCAGCGCGGCGCGTTGCCGACCGCGCCGAGACGGCGCTGCAGATCGAGCGAGTCGATCTTCACCACCATGCCGTCGGTCTCGTACGGCAGCTCGGAGCGACGCTCGCGGAACTCGGCCGCCGCTGCGGCGACGTCCTCGATCGTCGCGCACCGCTTGCACTCCGGAGACACCGGAAAGCCGAGCGCGCGCAGCCGCTCGAGCACCTCCCACTGCGTGCTCGCCTCGAAGCCCTCGTGCGCCAGCACCTGGTACGCCCACAGACGGAGCGGTCGCGACGCGGTCACGGCAGGATCGAGCTGACGCAGCGAGCCCGCCGCGAAGTTGCGCGGGTTCGCGTACACCTTCTCGCCGCGCGCCGCTTGCGCTTCGTTGAAGCGCTCGAAGTCGGCGAGCGGCATGTACACCTCGCCGCGCACGACGAGCCGCTTCGGCGCCTCGCTCGGGTCGCGACCCACCGGGATCGCGAGCGGCACCGTGTCGACCGTGCGCAGGTTGGCGGTGACGTCCTCGCCGACCTCGCCGTCGCCGCGCGTCGCGCCGAGCACGAACACGCCGTGCTCGTAGTGCAGGACGACGCTCAGCCCGTCGATCTTCGGCTCGACGACGTACGACAGCGTCGTTCCCTGCGGCAGCTGGCGCAGCGCGCGCTCGTTCCACGCGTAGAGCTCGTCGTCGTCGAAGACGTTGCCGAGGCTCAGCGTGGGAACCGGATGGCGCACCTTGGCGAAGCGCTCCTGCGGCGCGCCGCCGACGCGCAGGGTCGGCGAGTCCGGCGTCCTGAGCTCCGGATGCTCCTCCTCGAGCGCGCGCAGCTCGCGCAGCAGCGCGTCGAACTCGGCGTCCGAGATCTCCGGATCGTCGAGGACGTGGTAGCGATAGTTGTGGTGGTGGATCGCGGCGCGCAGCGTCGCGGCGCGCCGCTCGAGCGCTTCGTCCTTCACGCGCGCGCGTCCTGCGGATCGCCGCGCATGCGGTCGAGGACACGCTCGGCCTCGCTGCGCAGCACCGGGTCCTCGCCCTCCTCGACCTCGCGCAGGAGCGGCATCGCGTCCGGACCGATGCGCCCGAGCGCCTCGACGGCGCGCCGGCGCACGCGCACGTCGTGATCGCCGAGCGCCGTGCGCAGCAGCGGCAGCGCCTCAGGACCGTAGCCGCCGAGGGCGTCGACGGCGTCCTCGCGGACGTAGTGGTTCGGGCTGCGCAGCGCCGCGTCGAACGCGGTCAGCGCCTGCGCGCCGTAGGTCGCGAGCGCGGCGGCCGCCGGCTCGCGCACCACCGAGCGATCGTCCGCGAGCGCCTTGCCGAGCAGCGGCACCGCGCCGGGGCCGCCCATGGTCGCGAGCGCGCGCACCGCCGACTCGCGCACGTCGGTCGACGGATGATCGAGAGCACGGTCGAGCGCCGGCAGCGCGTCGGGGCCGAGCTCCACGAGCTCCTGCGCCGCGCGTCCACGCTCGTAGACGTCGCCCGTCACGAGCCGTTCGTAGGCCGCTTCGACCTTGGCACGCCGCGCTTCGCGCGCGGCGGGAGAGTTTGCGTCCTGGCAAGCGAGCGCGAGCGACGCCAACGCGAGCACGGCGAGCGCGCGTGACGTTCGCATCGCGTGACGAAGACCGATCGAATGCACGACCCGGGTTTGCATGACCATCGACCTGTGATCAACTGGCGCCTGCCGCAACCCGCCGCACGGCACGCCGCACGCCGAGCGCGGCTCGTCCAGGGAGGAACCCCGTGATGCACTGGAGCGCACCTACGGAGCAGTGGCATCGATGAGCCTCGCGCGCTTGCCGACCAGCCCCCGGCCGCGCAGACGCGACGCCGTTCCCACCCCGCCGCCGATCCGGCGCCTGCCGCGCATGCTTCGCCTGATGGAAGACGGCCTCCACACCGAGGTGTTCGCGGTCTCCGTCGCGCAAGGTCTCTCGCGCCATCCGCGCCGCCTGTCGTGCCGCTATCTGTACGACGCGCGCGGGTCCGAGCTCTTCGAAGCCATCACCCGACAGCCGGAATATTACTTGACGCGCAGCGAGGCCGCGCTGCTCGCGCGCCACGCGGACGAGATCCGCGCGCTCGCCGGCGCGACCGCGCTGGTCGAGCTCGGCTCGGGCTCCTCCGCGAAGACGCGCCACCTGCTCGACGCTTGGACGCGGCGCGATCCGAAGAGCACCTACGTCGCCGTCGACATCTGCGGCCCGATGCTCGAAACGGCCGCCGACACGCTGCGCGCCGAGTACCCGCAGCTCGACGTCCGCGGCGTGGTCGGCTCCTACGAGCAAGCGATGCCGTGGCTCGGCTCGCTGTCGCCGCTGGTGCTCGCGTTTCTCGGCAGCACGATCGGCAACTTCGACGACGCCGAGCTCGACGACTTCCTCGACCGCGTCGCGCGTCACGTCGCGCCGGGCGATCAGCTGCTGCTCGGCGTCGACCTGGTGAAGGACGTGCGCGCGCTCGAGGCCGCGTACGACGACGCCGCCGGCGTGACCGCCTGCTTCACCCGCAACCTCTTCGAGCGGATGAACCGCGAGCTCGGCACCGAGCTCGATCTCGACGCGATCGAGCACGTCGCGCACTACAACGAGCGCAAGGAGCGCATCGACATCTTCGCACGCTTCCGACGCGAAGCCGTCCTGCACCTGCCGCTGCTCGGCGAGTCGTTCCGCATCGCGGCCGGCGAGATGGTGCAGACGGAGATCAGCCGGAAGTTTCGTCCGGAGCAGGTCGCGCAGCGGCTCGCGCGGCACGGCTTCGAGACCGTGCGCACGTTCACCGACGACGAGCGGCGCTTCGCGCTGCTGCTCTTCCGCCTCACCGCGCCACGGCACGACGCCGAGCGCGCGCGACGCGAGGTCTGGCGCGAGCTCGAAGCGGGACGCGCGCGCACGCTCGACCTCGTCGCGCCGCTGCGCGACGCCGACCTCGAGCGGCAGCACAGCCCGCTCATGAGCCCGATCGTCTGGGACCTCGCGCACATCGCGAACTACGAGGAGCAGTGGGTCGCGCGCGCGCTGCGCGACGCGAGCCAGGACGGCGAGCGCGCGCGCCGCGATCACCTGTACGACGCCATGCGCCACCCGCGCCGTACGCGCGCGGCGCTGCCGCTGCCGTCGCGCGAGGAGTGCATCGCGTATCTGGCGCGCGTCCGGCAGCGAACGCGCCTGACGCTGTCGACGGCGGACTTCGGGCACGCCGACGATCCGCTCAACGCGCACGGCTACGTCTTCTGGATGATCGCGCAGCACGAGGCGCAGCACCAGGAGACGATCCTGCAGACGATCCAGCTCGCGGCGCTCGACTACGAGCCGCACGTGCGCGTCGACGACGAGGCGCGGCTGCGCGTCGTCCCGCCGCACGGGCTCGATCGGACGATGGTCCTCGTCCCGGGCGGCGACTACCCGATCGGCACCGACGATCGCCGGATGGCGTACGACAACGAGCGCCCGCTGCACGTCGTGCGCCTCGAGCGCTTCCGCATCGACGCTGCGCCGGTCACGAACGGCAGCTTCTTGGAGTTCATGCTCGACGGCGGGTACCGGCGGCGCGAGCTGTGGTCGGACGACGGCTGGTGCTGGCTGCAGGAGAGCGGCGTCCGCCACCCCGGCGGCTGGCTCGCGAACGGCGACGGCTGGCTCGAGCGCAGCTTCGGCCGCGTCGCACCGCTCGACCCGACGCGTCCGGTGGTGCACGTCTCGTGGTACGAGGCGGACGCCTTCGCGCGCTGGGCGGGCAAGCGCCTGCCGACCGAGCAGGAGTGGGAGGTCGCGGCGGCGATCGATCCCGAGCGCGGCATCGCGCGGCGCTACCCGTGGGGCGACGCCGCGCCGACGCACGAGCACGCGAACCTCGACCAGCGCCTGTTCGCGCCCATGCCGATCGGCGCCTACCCGCGCGGCCGCAGCTTCTTCGGCTGCGAGCAGATGATCGGCGACGTCTGGGAGTGGACCGCGAGCGACTTCGCGCCCTACCCGGGCTTCGTCGCCTTCCCGTACCGCGAGTACTCCGAGGTGCACTTCGGCCACGGGTACAAGGTGCTGCGCGGCGGCTCGTTCGTGACCCGACCGGTCGCGATCCGCAACACCTTCCGCAACTGGGACCTGCCGCAGCGCCGGCAGATCTTCGCCGGCTTCCGCTGCGCCGCGGACGCGTAGGCGACCGAGCACGCGGAGGCGAGACGCCACGGAGCCGCCCCGGGAGCCGCGGCGCGAGCCGCACGCCGAGACCGCGCGCCGCGCCGCGCGGCTGCGCGCGGCGCTCGGTGCGCTGCCGATCGCCGTCGAGGCGGTGCGCTGCGAGACGCGCGGCGTGCCCGTGCCGTCGTACGGCGCCGAGCTGCGTCCGAGCACGGTGGTGACGCTGCACGGACCCGGCGCGAGCGGACGCGGCGAGCACGTCGGCTGGACGCTCGACGAGCACGCGGCCTTCGCGCGGCGGGCCGCGACGCTCGACCTCGCGCGCTGCGCGACGCTCGACGAGCTGTCCCGTTCCCTGCGTCGAACGCTCGAGCACGCCTACGACCGTGCCGCGCTCGAGGCCGCGGCAATCGACCTCGCGCTGCGCCAGGCGAACGCCTCGCTCGCCGACCTCGCCGGCGCCGCACCGCGTGCCGTGCGCTACGTGCTGTCGTTCGAGCGCTGCGACGATCCGGTGGCGCGCGCCCGGCGCGAGCTCGCCGCGCGTGCGGAGCTCGGCCTCAAGATCGACGTCGATCCCGCCTGGAGCGACGAGACCTTCGCACGACTCGCCGAGCTGCGTCGCGCCGCGGTGCTCGATTTCAAGCTCTCGGGCGACGTCGCCGATCACGAGCGCGTGCACCGTCTCGTACCCGATGCCCTGCTCGAAGATCCGCGGCCCGGCGACGCACGCTGGTCGCCCGAGCTTCTCTCCCGTCTCTCCCTCGACGCTGCGGTGACCTCGGCGGCGACGCTCGCGACGCTGCCGGTGAAGCCGGCCGCGATCAACATCAAGCCCGCACGCATGGGCGGCGTCCTCGAAGCGCTCGATGCGATTGCCTGGTGCGGAGCGCACGGCGTCGTGTGCTATTTTGGTGGGATGTTCGAGGTCTCCGTCGGACGCACGCAGCTCCACGCGCTCGCCGCGCTGCTCTGCCCGGATGCGCCGAACGACGTCGCGCCGATCGGCGTCGCCGACGCTCCTCCCGCGCGACCGGAACGCATCACGCCACGCGAAGGTCCCGGCTTCGGCGCTTGACCAGCGTCGCCGAGGATGATGACCGGATGCGCTTGCACCGGGCGACGCGCCCGGTCAGGTTCAGGTTTCGGAACGAGGCAGGAGAGATCAGACGTATGGGCGATCGTTTCGCGGGCAAGGTGGTGATCGTCACCGGCGCGTCGAGCGGGATCGGCAGCGCGGCCGCACGCCAGTTCGCCGCGGAGGGCGCGAGCGTGGCGCTCGTCGCGCGCGGCGCGCAGACGCTCGAGTGGGTCGCGGGCGAGATCCGCGGCACGGGTGGCGTCGCGCGCGCCTACCCGGCCGACGTGCGCGACCGCGCCGCGTGCGAAGCCCTGCTGCGCGACGTCGCCGACGCCTTCGGCGGCATCGACATCCTGGTCAACAACGCCGGCGCCAACCACCGCGGACGCGTCGAGGACCAGCGCCCGGAGGACCTCGCGCAGATCATCGACGTCAACCTGACCGCACCGATCGTGCTCACGCGCCTCGCCCTGCCCTACCTGCACCGGCGCGAGCGCGCGGCGATCGTCAACGTCGCGTCGATCGCCGGACAGATCCCGGTCGCGCACGAGGCGACGTACTCGGCGAGCAAGTCGGGCCTGCGCGCCTTCTCGTTCGCGCTGCGCGAGGAGCTCGAGGGCTCGGGGATCACGGTGTCGGTGGTGTCGCCCGGCCCGGTCGACACGAGCTTCCTCATGGACGACCTCGATCACGTCCCCGACCTGGTGTTCGCGAACCCGATGTCGACCTGCGACGAGGTCGCGAGATTGATCCTCGACTGCGCCGAGGACGGCGCCGCGGAGCGCACGATCCCGGTGCTCACCGGCTACATGGCGCGCGTCGGCAGCGCGCTGTCGGCGCTCAAGCGGGTGCTCGTGCCGATCCTCGAGGAGCGTGGCCGCGCCGTGAAGGAGCAGTACCGGGCGCGTCAGCAGGCAGGTGCGCGATGAGCCACGAAGAGCCGCAGCTGCTGCTGAACGATCTGATCTTCCCCGAGGGCCCGCGCTGGCACGACGGCCGGCTGTGGTTCTCCGACATGCACGCGCACGAGGTGGTGGCGGTCGACGAGAGCGGGCGTCGCGAGACGATCGTCACGCTCGAGAACAGCCCCTCCGGACTCGGCTGGCTGCCCGACGGACGGCTGCTGATCGTGTCGATGGAGGATCGTCGCCTGCTGCGCCGCGAGCACGACGGACGCCTGGTCGTGCACGCCGACCTCTCGGAGCTGGCGCCCTTCCACCTCAACGACATGGTCGTCGACAGCCACGGCAACGCGTACGTCGGCAACTTCGGCTTCGACCTGCACGGCGGCGCCAAGCTGCGCGACACCTGCCTCGTGCTCGTCCGCCCGGACGGTCACGCGAGCGTCGTCGCCGACGACATGCTGTTCCCGAACGGCTCCGTGGTGACGCCCGACGGCGGCACGCTGATCGTCGCCGAGAGCTTCGGCAAGCGTCTCACCGCGTTCGACATCCGCTACGACGGCACGCTCGCCGGACGCCGCGTCTGGGCGAACCTCGACGTGCACCCCGACGGCATCGCGCTCGACGAGGAAGGCTGCGTGTGGCTCGCGAACCCGATCGCGCCGGGCGGCTTTCTGCGCGTCAAGGAAGGCGGCGAGGTGGTCGACCGCATCGACATGCCGCAGCACGCGGGCTACGCGTGCGCGCTCGGCGGCGCCGATCGCAAGACGCTGTTCCTGCTCGAGGCGGTCGACTCGAGCCCGCACAAGAACCCGCAGCGCGGCAACGGCTGGATCCGCAAGACGCGCGTCGACGTCGCGGGCGCGGGGATTCCCTGACGCGCGTCGATAGCCACGAGCTGCGGCGGCGCGGGATCGCGCCGTAGAAGCTACGCGAGACGCAAGAGCTCGTGCGCGGCGCGCAGCTTGCGGCGGATCGGCAGCCCGAAGGGACACGCCGGCTCGCACGGCGCCGCGCACGTGGCGCAGCGCGACGCGTTCGCCTCCGGCAAGAGCCGCGCGTACTCCTCCATCGCGACGCGCTGCTGACCGTAGCCCTCGTAGTAGGTCGCGAAGCGCAGCACGTCGTCGATCGGCACGCCGTGCGGACAGGACGAAAGGCAGATGCCGCAGCCGGGACGGCAGTACTCGGCGCGCACCAGGCGGTCGTAGCGCTCGAGGAGAGCGATGTCGGCGTCGGTCGGCTGCTGCCCGGACGCGACGAGATACTCGTCGACCTGCGCGAGCGAGTTGATCGACACCACGAGCCCGCTCACGTGCGGGTTCGCCAGCACCCATTTGAACGCGGCCTGCGAAAACGACTCACGCTCGGTGGGCGTGAAGTCGGACAGCACGGTGTGCTGCGCGCCCTTCAGCGTCTTCATCGCGACGACGCCGACGCCGCGCTCGTGCGACTCGCGGAAGATGTTCGTCAGGTCCGGCCAGTTCTCGAAGTTGTACGCCACCATGATGACGTCGAACTTCCCCGAGCGCACCGCCTCGCGCATGACGAGCTCGAGCTGCGGCGTGTGCGAGCTGACGCCGACGAAGCGCAGCTTGCCCTGCTCCTTCAAGCGCTCCGCCGCCTCGTGGATGTTTGGATTGAAGAGCCGGTCGAGCGAGTTGCAGGCGTGGATGTGCGCGAGGTCGAGGTAGTCGGTGTCGAGGCGCTTGAGGCTGCCCTCGACGGCGGCGATGACCTCCTTCGGCGTCGCGTCGTTCGGCAGGTGTCCCTCGGGCGTGCAGAACTTCGAGACGATGAACAGCTCCTCGCGCGGGTGTCCCGCGATGCCCTCGCCCAGCACGCGCTCGGAGCCGGCGCGGGAGTAGTCGGGCGAGGTGTCGAAGTAGTTGATCCCGCGCTCGAGCGCACGCTTCACGACCGCGACGTTGTCGAGCCCCGAGGTGCCGAACGAGATGTCCGACATCGCGTGGCCCGTCTTGCCGAGCGGACGGTACGCGCGCACGCGCGACTCGCTCCACGACGGCTGCTTGACCTCGGCTTCGGTCGGCGCGTCGCGCAGCAGGAAGAGCTGCGTCTTGTACTCGCAGCCGGCGAGCGCCGCGGCGCTGCCGCCGGCGGCGACGCTCGCCGCGGCGCGCAGGAAGCGCCTGCGTCCTTCGTCGGGGAGACGCTCGCGCGCCGTTCGCTCGTCCTGCCCGTCGTCGCGAGCGTGTCGAGATCGCCGAGGTCGCCGCATGATCGCCCTCCTCGCTCGCGAGGAGCCTATCACCGTGCCCGGGCGGAAGCGCCCCCGTCGCGCCCGACGCCGTGCGCGCCGCTGCAGCGCCGACACGGACGGAGCCGGACGCTCGCGCACGCGCACCGGCCGGCGCGCGGCGCTGGCACGGCGCGACGGTCCGGGATAGTTTCGCCATCAGCATGAGCGAGGCGCTCCTCGAGCCGAACGGCATCGTCACGATCACGACCGACTTCGGCACCCGCGACGCGTACGTCGGCGCGATGAAGGGCGTCATGCTGTCGATCTCGCCGACGCTGCAGATCCACGACATCGCGCACCAGATCGAGCCGCAGAACATCGAGCACGGCGCGACCGTGCTGCGCGGCGCGTGCCCGTGGTTTCCGCCCGGCAGCGTGCACGTCGCCGTGGTCGACCCGGGCGTCGGCACCGAGCGCGCGCCCGTCGTGATCGTCGCTGGCGGGCAGGCGTTCGTCGGACCCGACAACGGGCTCTTCGGACCGGTGGTCGCGCGGCTCGGCGGCCCGCAGGCGGCGTACCGGCTCGACCGTCAAGGCAAGCTCGCGCGCTACCTGCCGCACCGCCACGCGTCGACCTTCGAGGGCCGCGACCTGTTCGCGCCCGCCGCCGCGGTGCTCGCGGCGCGTCTGCTCACGCCGGCGGACATCGGCAGGCCGCACGACCTCGTGCAGCTCCCCGGCACCGAGCCCGTGCACGTGCCCGGCGCGATCGAGGGCCAGGTCACCTACTACGACCACTTCGGCAACGCGATCACCAACGTCACCGCGCAGCACCTCGAGAGCCTCGGCGCCGCGTCGTACGTCGTGCGCCTGCCGGGCGACGAGCGCGTCCCGCTGGTGCGGACCTACGGCGACGCCGCGCCCGGCGCGATCCTCGCCGTGATCGGCAGCGAGGGCTTCGTCGAGATCGCGGTGCGCGACGGCTCGGCGCGCGCGCGTCTCGGGCTCGCGACCGGGACGACGATCCGCGTCGAGCCCGCGGCATGAGGTCGACCGCGTCGCACCGCGGCGGGCGCTCGTCGCTCGCCGTCGTGGTCGCCGTTGCTGCCGCGTTGCACGTCCTCGCGATCGGCGTGCACGGCGCCGCGGCGCAGCCCGCGACGACGCACCACGACTTCGCCGACGTCGAGCACTGGACGCGCGTCTTCGACGACCCGCAGCGCGACGCCTGGCAGAAGCCGGAGGAGGTCGTGCGCGCGCTCGCGCTCGAGCCCGGCATGACGGTCGCCGACCTCGGCGCCGGCACCGGCTACTTCTCGCGCTACCTCTCGCAAGCCGTCGGACCGCGGGGCACCGTGCTCGCCGCCGAGCCCGAGGCGGCGCTGGTCGCGCACCTGCGCGCGCGCGCCGAGCGCGAGGGCACGGCCAACGTGGTGCCGATCCTCGCCTCGAAGGACAACCCGCGTCTCCCCGCGCGCAGCAGCGACGTCGTGCTGATCGTCGACACCTGGCACCACATCGACGACCGCATCGCCTACGCGCGCCGCCTGAAGGAAGCGCTCAAGCCGGGAGGCCGCGTCGCGATCATCGACTGGCAGAAGCGCGAGCTGCCGGTGGGACCCGGAATGGCGCACAAGCTCGCGCGCGAGCAGGTGGTCGAGGAGCTCCAGGCGGCGGGCTACCGCCTGGTCGCCGAGCCCGAGCTGCTGCCCTACCAGTACTTTCTGATCTTCGCGCCGGCGGCCTGAGCGGCACGTCCGCTCTTTTCGCCCGAACGAGAGCGCTCGGCGTCGCTCAGCGCAAGCCCAGGCTCTTCAGCTTCTTGTGCAGCATGACGCGCGACAGGCCGAGCACCTCGGCGGCGCGCGACACGTTGCCGCCCTCGCGCTCGAGCACCATGGCGATGTAGCTCGCCTCGAAGCGCGCCCGCGCCGCGCGCAGCGACGTGTCGCCGTTCGGTGAGGCGCCGTTGCCTTCGATCGAGACCGCGGCCGAGGGCGCGGCCAGGTCGCCCGACGCCGTCGCGCGCGCGTCGTTCGCCGTCCCGGACGCGTCGCGGAACGGCGATGGCGCGTCCTCCGCGACCACCCCGTTGCGCACCACCGACGAAAGATACTCCACGCCGATCACGTCGCCGTCGTGCGCGAGCGCGACCGCGCGGTCGAGCTCGTTTTTTAATTGACGTACGTTGCCCGGCCAGTGGAACGCCTGCAGCACCTCGCGCGCCTCCGGCGTGACGCCGCCGATGCGCTTGTTGTGCGACGTCGCGGCGAGGTGCAGCAGGTGGTCGATCAGCAGCGGGATGTCCTCGCGACGCTCGCGCAGCGGCGGCACGTAGATCGGGAAGCCCGCGAGCCGGTAGTAGAGGTCGGCGCGGAAGCGTCCGGCGTCGACTTCCGCCTCGAGGCTCCGGTTCGACGCCGAGATGACCCGCACGTCGACCTTGCGCCCGACGGTCGAGCCGATCGGGATGACCTCCCCTTCCTGCAGCACGCGCAGCAGCTTGACCTGCATCGCGGGCGACATCTCCTCGACCTCGTCGAGGAAGATCGTCCCGCCCGACGCGGCCTCGAAGACGCCTCGACGCGAGCGGTCGGCGTCGGTGAACGCGCCGCGCTCGTGTCCGAACAGCTCGGACTCGAGCGTCGACTCCGCGAGCGCGCCGCAGTTGACCGGCAGGAACGGCTTCGCGCCGCGCGGGCTCGCACGGTGCACCCCGCGCGCGACCAGCTCCTTGCCGGTGCCGGTCTCGCCCTCGATCAGCACCGGGATCGGCGCCTGGGCGGCGCTCTCCATCAGGCGAATGAGCTCGCGCATCGCCTGGCTCGTGCCGACGATCTCGGGGAAGCGGTCGCGGCGCTCGAGGTCCTTGCGCAGCGCGCCGATCTGCGAGCGCAGCTCCTCCTCCGAGGCGCGCAGGCGGCCGTACATCTGCGCATTCTCGATCGCGAGCGCGACGCTGCCGGCGAGGCTTTCGAGGAAGACCAGGTCGTCCTGCGTGAACACCGGACCGCCGTGCGCCTCGGTCACGTAGATCAAGCCGATCGTCCCGGCGCGCGTGGTGAGCGGCGCGGCGATCACCGACCCGGTCTTGAAGCCGATCGCGCGATCGACGGCGTCGAAGTAGCGCGGGTCCTGCTGCGCGTCGGGCACGAGCTCCGAGCGCCCGCTGCGCACGACGCTGCCCGCGATGCCGACGTGGGACGGGATGCGCACGTTCTTGATGCGCTCGCCGTACACCGGATCGGCCGTGGCGGCGTACGGGAAGTAGAGCTCGTTGGTCGCCGGATCGAGCAGCAGCACCGCGACGCCGCCCTTGACGCCGAAGGCCTCACGACAGCGCGTGACGACCAGCGAGACGAGCTCCTCGAGATCGGTGTGCGCGGCGAACGAGCGCGACAGCTCGAGCAGCAGCCGCAGGCGCTCGCTGTCGAGACGGTCGAGTCCCATGCCGCTCCCGTGTGACGCTCAGCCTGCCGTGCGGGCCGGCGGATCCGAGACCAGCAGCGTGCCCTGCGCGACGCACGCGAGCCGACCGTCGTTCGTCACCTCGACGCGCACCACCGCGGTGCGCTTGCCGAGCGACAGCACGGTCGACTCGGCGGTGATCGTGCCGCTGCGCACCGGTGCGAGGTAGTTGAGCTTGAACTCGGTGGTCGCGGCCCACTGCCCGCGCTGCATCAGCGGATAGAGCACGCAGCCGAGGACGTGGTCGACGAGCCCCGCCATGACGCCGCCGTGCAGCGTGCCGAACGGCGTCAGGAGCTCGTCGCGCACCTCCATCGTCGCGAGCAAGCGTCCCGGGCCGAACTCGACGAAGCGCACGCCGAGGTAGGCCGGCAAGCCGGTGACCTGGTCGTTCGCGCGCAGCATGCCGTCGGCGATGCGCTGGTCGTACTGCTCGAAAACGGGCGGCTGCGCCATGGCGTCCTCCTTCGTGTCGCGTCCTAGCACGCTTTGCGGCGCGGCCCACGCGGCCCGCTCACAGGAGCGAGAGCTGACGCGGCTCGCCGGTCGCCTCGTCGAAGCTACGACCGAGCGCGGGCAGGATCGCGTCGGCGATCGGCCGCAGCACCTTGTCGACGTAGTGCGCGCGGTCGACGTCGTCGGGCAGCGGCCGGCCCGGCAGCACCGGCTCGGGGCCCTGGCGCGTGATGACGTAGCGGATCACGGGGCCCACGTCGGCGCCGAGCTTGCGCGCCGCCTGCACGTGCGGCGGCGTGGCGGCGGTGTAGCGGTCGAGCGAGCCCTTGCGGATGCGCTTCGCGTAGACCAGCTCGGAATCCAGCTCGCCCGCGCGCACCTGACGCACGACCTCGGTGACGAACGGCATCGGGTCCTCGTCGGTGAACACGCGCGTCAGGATGCCCTCCTGCAGGCGGCGCGCGATCGCCGGCCAGTCGCGCCGCACCGACTCGAGCCCGACGACCAGCAGCTTGCCGTCGACCCAGCCGGCGTAGCGCTTCTTGCTGCCGCCGAGCCCCGAGCGCACGCGCGGCATGAAGAAGCGCTCGAGCACGTGCTCGAGCTCGAGCGTGAGCTTCGGCTCGACCCGGTACTGCTCGCGCACGCGCGCGACGACGTGCGCCTCGACCTTCGCGCGCAGCGCCTGCGCCTCCTCGCACGCCGCCGGACCCGCGTCGTCGCCGGTCAGCTTGACGAACACCGAGTCGGTGTCGCCGTACAGCACGGTGAAGCCCTCGGCCTCGAACGCGGCCTTCGTCCAGAGCAGCGTCTGCTGGCCAAAAGTGGTGATCGCGTTCGCGATCTCCGGGTCGAAGAAGCGGCACGCCGGCGCCCCGAGCACGCCGAAGAGCGCGTTCATCATGATCTTGATCGCCTGATCCGCGTGGCGGTCGCCGCGCGCCTTCGCCGCCTCGCGACGCTCGACGAAGCCGTCGATCAGCGCCGGCAGGATCGCGTCCGAGCGCGAGAAGCGCGCTCCGTTCGGCGCGCAGACGACGTCGGGGTCGCCTTGCCGCGCGCGCGCGTGCGCCAGCGGGTCGAGATTGAAGGTGCGGATCAGGCTCGGGTAGAGGCTCTTGAAGTCGAACACCGCGACGTTGCGGAAGAGCCCGGGGACGGAGTCGAGCACCGCGCCGCCTTGCACGGTGACGCCGGAGCGGTCGGCGTCGACGTTCGGCGCGACGACGCCGCGCCGGCGCAGCTCCGGCAGGTAGATCTGGTCGAACGACGCGATGCTCGCGCCGACGCGGTCGAGCTGCATGCCCGACAGCAGGCTGCGCTCGATCGTCAGCGCGAGCAGACCCTCCTGCTCGACGATCTCGAGCGCGAGCCGCGCGTCCTCGAGGTTGTAGGCGACGAGCGCTTCGGGATCGCGCCGGTAGAGGCGCGCGATCTCCGCCGCCGCATCCGGCGCGTCGGTGTCGATCAGCTTGCCGCGGCCGAGAAGCGCGCGCGCGACGGTGTCGAGCCGGTAGTCCTCGAAGCGGATCGCGTCGCGCACGAGCCCCGCGGCGTCGAGCACCATGCGACCCGGGACGTTGGCGCGTCCTTGACGGGTGAAGGTGCTGTCCTGCTCGAAGCGGACGTCGCCCGGGACCTGCCCGAGCTGACACTTCACGCGCAGCGCCGAGCAGCGCCGCGCGAGCACGCGCAGGTCGAAGTCGACGACGTTCCAGCCGAGCAGCACGTCGGGATCGAGCTCGCGCACGCGCCGCACGACGCCCTCGAGCAGCCGGCGCTCGTCGGCGTGGCAGATGGCGCTTTTGACCTCGCGCTTCGTGACGAGGTGCGCCTCCTCGACGCCGCAGCCGACGAACGCCACCGAGTAGATGCGGCTCGCGTCGGGCGACGTCTCGATGTCGAGCGACAGCACGCGCAGCTCGGGGCGCTCGACGCCGGGGCGCAGCACCGGGTTGCGGAACAGCACGAGGCCGCCCTCGCGCGGCTCCTCCTCGCCCTCGATCGTCGCCGCCGCGCGGATGCCGTGGTCGATCAGGTAGCGGTAGGCGAAGCGGACGTCGGCCTCGTAGGTCGGCACGCCCTCGCGGGCGAGACGGTCGCGCAGCGTCGCGACCAGGCCGGGCGTCGGCACGGTGACCCGCACCACCGGGCGGCCGTCCATGTCGCGCAGCTCGTTCGCCTCGATGGTCATGCCCGGTACTTGACCGAGCAGCCCGACGTCGCGCGTGCGCAGGAAGAAGTACGGTCGGAAGCGGTCGTCCTCGACGAGGAACGGCCGTCCGTCCACCAGTCGCCCGAAGAGCTGCACCACCGGGCGCTCGTCGCGCATCTGGTAGGTCGGCTGGAGGATCAGCCCGGCCGGCATCGCTCCGCGTCCGCGGTTGGTCTCGAGATCGCCACCGCCCCTCGTCCTCCTGTGGGTTTCGCGCTCGCCTGGCAAGCGGGACGCGTCCCACGTTTTGCCGCTTCCGGCATACCGCGTCCGGATCGCGCGTGGTAGCTAGCGCGGCGTGACGTGGCCTGCGAAGTCGCTGGTCGTCGCCGCCGACGCAGCGACGCGGACCGCCGCCGCGGCACGCTGGCTCGAAGCGCAACGTGCCGACGCCGAGCTGCTCGTCGTCGCGGCGAGCCAGCAGGCCGCGGACGAGCTGGTCCGCGACGCGACGCGCGCGCACGGCGCACGCTTCGGCGTGCACCGCACGACGCTCGGACGCCTCGCGGCGCTGCTCGCGGTGCCGGGCCTCGCGCGCGAGCGCCTCGCGCCGGCGAGCCAGCTGTCGCTGACCGCGGTCGCGGCGCGCGCCACCTACCGGGCGCTCAAGGAAGGACGTCTGCCCTACCTCGGCCGCGTCGCCGACCGCCCGGGCTTCGCGACCGCGCTCGCGCGCACGCTCGACGAGCTGCGCACGAGCGGCATCGGGACCGACGCGCTGCGCGCCCTCGGCCGCACGGGACGCGACCTCGCGGAGCTCGCCGACGCCGCCGCGGCCGAGCTCGACGCGCTGCGGGTCGCCGACCGCGCGCGCGTGCTCGCGACCGCGACCGCTGCGGCGCGCGACGCGGCCGCCCCCGTGCCGGTCGGGCTGCCGCTGCTGCTGCTCGACGTGCCGCTCGCGTCGGCGGCGGAGGTCGAGCTCGTCCGTGCGCTCGCCGAGCGCGCGCCCGCGGCGCTCGCCACCGCGCCCGACGGCGACACGCTCGGCGTCGAGCGCCTCTCGCGCGCGCTCGGCTGCGCGCCGGAGCGCGCCGCCGGCGCCGCAGCGGAAGGCTCGCTCGGGCGCCTGCAGCAGCACCTCTTCGCCGACACCGCGCCCGAGCCGGCGTCGCTCGACGAGGGCGTCACGCTGCGCGGCTGGCCGGGCGTCGCGCGCGAGTGCGTCGAGATCGCGCGCCAGATCCAGGAAGAAGCCGCGCGCGGCGTGCCGTTCGACCGCATCGCCGTCTTCCTGCACGCGGCGAGCGACTACGGCGTGCAGCTCGAAGAAGCGCTGCAGCGCGCCGCGATCCCGGCCTGCTTCGCGCGCGGCACGACGCGTCCGCACCCCGGCGGGCGCGCGTTGCTGGCGCTGCTCGCGTGCGCCGCGGAGAAGCTGTCGGCACGGCGCTTCGCCGAGTACCTGTCGCTCGGCCAGGTGCCGGATCCCGCGCTCGCGAACGGCGGCTCCTTCGTCCCGCCGAGCGACGAGCTGCTGCGCCTCGACGTCGGCCGCACCGACGACGACGCCGCGCACGCCACGGACGAGGAGCACGACGACCCGACCGCGGGCGATCCCGACGCCGCCGCGCGCCGCGCGGGCACCGTGCGCGCGCCGTGGCGCTGGGAGCAGCTCCTGGTCGACGCCGCGGTGATCGGCAGCAAGGAGCGCTGGCAGCGGCGTCTCGACGGCCTCGCCCGCGAGATCGAGGAGCAGCGCGCGGGCCTCGATCCGGCCGACGAGGGACGCATCGCCGCCTGCGAGCGCCGCCTCGAGGACCTCGCGCACCTGCGCGCCTTCGCGCTGCCGCTGATCGAGCGTCTCGCGGCGCTGCCCGAGAGGGCGTCGTGGGGCGAGTGGCTCGAGCACCTGCGCGCGCTCGTGCGCGCCGCGGTGCGCGACCCCGAGCCGGTGCTGACGGTGCTCGCCGAGCTCGAGCCGATCGCGCCGGTCGGACCGGTCGAGCTCGACGAGGTGCGTTTTGTCTTGACGCCGCAGCTACGCGACCTGCAGGTGCCGCCCGCGCCGCGCCGCTACGGCGCGGTGTTCGTCGCGCCGGCGGAGAGCGCGCGCGGGCTGGTCTTCGACGTCGTGTTCGTGCCCGGGCTCGCGGAGAAGCTCTTCCCGCGCAAGATCGTCGAGGAGCCCTTGCTGCCCGACGCGCTGCGCGAGCAGCTCGACGGCGAGAAGCTGCCGACGCAGGCGACGCGCGTCGCGCAGGAGCGTCTCGCGCTGCGTCTCGCCGTCGGCGCGGCGCGCTCGCGCGTGCACCTCTCGTATCCGCGGGTCGACGTCGAGCAGGCGCGCGCGCGGGTGCCGTCGTTCTACTTGCTCGAGGCGCTGCGTGCGACGGAGGGTCGCCTGCCGGGCTTCGACGAGCTCGCGCAGCGCACGAGCGCGGCGTCATCGGCGCGTCTCGGCTGGCCCGCGCCCGAGGTGCCCGAGCAGGCGATCGACGACGCGGAGTACGACCTGGCGCTGCTCGCGCCGCTGGTCGACGTCGACGAGCACACCGCGCAGGGCGCCGCGCGCTACCTGCTCGGCACGAACCCGCACCTCGAGCGCGCCCTGCGCGCCCGCGCCCGGCGCTGGCATCCGCGCTGGCTGCCGTCCGACGGTCTCGTCGATCCGGGCGAGCACGGACGCGCGGCGCTCGCCCGCCACCAGCTCGCGGCGCGCTCGTTCTCGCCCACCGCGCTGCAGCACTACGCGACCTGCCCGTACCGCTTCTTCCTGCAGGCGCTCGTGCGGCTCGCGCCGCGCGAGGAGCCGGTCGCGATCGAGAGCATGGACGCGCTGACCCGCGGCGCGCTGTTCCACGACGTGCAGTACGAGGTCCTGACCGCTTTGAAGGCCCGCGAGCTGCTGCCCGTCCGTCCGGAGACGCTGGAGGAAGCCCAGGCGATCGCCGACGAAGCGCTCGAGCGCCTCGCCGGCGAGAAGCGCGAGGAGCTCGCGCCGGCGATCCCGCGCGTCTGGGACGACGCGATCGCCGGCATGCGCGCCGACCTGCACGAGTGGCTGCACCGCGCGGCGCGCGCGACCGACGGCTTCGTCCCGGATCGCTTCGAGGTCGCGTTCGGGATCGTCGATCGCGAGCGCTCCTACCAGGATCCGGCGAGCAGCAAGGAGCCCGTGCCGCTCGAAGGGGGCCTTCTGCTGCGCGGCTCGATCGATCTGGTCGAGCGCGACGCGCGCGGCGTGCTGCGCGTCACCGACCACAAGACCGGCAAGCCGCGCGCGAGCGCGGGGCTCGTGATCGGCGGCGGCACGGTGCTGCAGCCGGTGCTCTACGCGCTCGCCTGCGAGAGGCGGCTCGAAGCGCCCGTCGAGTCGGGACGCCTCTACTACTGCACCGCGGACGGCGGCTACACCGACGTCGTCGTGCCGCTCGACGCCCGCGCGCGCGAGGCGGCGGCGACGGTGATCGAGACCATCGGCGGCGCGCTCGCCGAAGGCTTCCTTCCCGCCGCGCCGTCCGAGGGCGCGTGCAGGTGGTGCGACTACCGCCCGGTGTGCGGGCCGTACGAGGAGCAGCGCGTGCAGCGCAAGCCGAAGGACCGGCTCGCGCCGCTCGAGCGCCTGAGGAAGATGCCGTGAGGTCCCCGCTCGCCGACCAGGAAGCCCGCGACCGCATCGCGCGCGACCTCGACGCGACGCTGGTCGTCGAGGCCGCCGCCGGCACCGGCAAGACCACCGCGCTCGTGAGCCGCATGGTGCGTCTGCTCGCGAGCGGCACCGCGACGCTCGACCGCATCGTCGCGCTGACCTTCACCGAGGCCGCGGCGGGCGAGCTCAAGCTACGGCTGCGCAGCGAGATCGAGCGCGCGCGTCAGGCACCGGAGACGACCGCGGAGGAGCGCGCGCGGCTGACGGACGCCCTGCCCCACCTCGAGCAGGCGCGCATCGGCACGATCCACTCGTTCTGCGCGGACGTGCTGCGCGAGCGTCCGGTCGAGGCGGGGATCGATCCGCTGTTCGAGGTCGCCGCCGACGACGTCGCGGGCGAGATCTTCGCGCGCGCCTTCGATCGCTGGTTCGAGCGCCAGCTCGAGTCGCCGCGCGAGGGCGTGCGGCGCGTGCTGCGCTGGCGCGCCGACCGCGACGAGTCGGCCCGCGGCATGCTGCGCGCGGCGGCCTGGAGCCTGATCGAGCGGCGCGACTTCCCGACGCCCTGGCAGCGCACGCCGTTCGAGCGCGAGCCCGAGATCGACGCGCTGGTCACGGAGCTCGCCGACCTCGCGCGCTGGGCCGAGTCCGGCAATCCCGACGACTGGTTCGTCAAGTCGCTCGCCGAGATCGCGTCCTTCGTGCGCGACGTCGAGCGCCGCGAGGCGCTGCGCGGCCGCGACTACGACGCGCTCGAGGCGGGTCTGCGCGAGCTCGCGCGCCACCGGCTGTGGCGCTGGCGCGGACGCCGCACGAACGACGGCTTCCCGCGCGACGAGCTGCTCGCGCGCCGCGACGCGCTGAAGGAGCGGCTCGACGCCTTCGTCGCCGCGTCGGGCGCGGATCTCGCGCCGCTGCTGCGCGACGAGCTCTGGGAGGTGGTCGAGGCCTACGAGGCGCTCAAGAGCCGCACCGGCTGCCTCGACTTTCTCGACCTGCTGGTGCGCACGCGCGACCTGGTGCGCGGCGACGCGAGCGTGCGCGCGGATCTGCAGCGCCGCTTCACGCACGTCTTCGTCGACGAGTTCCAGGACACCGACCCGCTGCAGGTCGAGATCCTGCTGCTGCTCGCGGCCGACGATCCGTCGGTCGACGACTGGCGGCGCGTGCGCCCGGTGCCGGGCAAGCTCTTCCTGGTCGGCGATCCGAAGCAGTCGATCTACCGCTTCCGCCGCGCCGACGTGGCGCTCTACGAGTCCGTCAAGCAGCAGCTCCTCGCCTGCGGCGCGTCGCTCGTCTACTTGACGGTGAGCTTCCGCGCCGTTCCGGACATCCAGGAGGCCGTGAATGCGGCGTTCGCGCCGCGGATGCGCGGCGACTCGCCGAGCCAGGCGGCGTACGTCGCGCTCGAGCCCTGCCGCGAGGGCGTCACGACGCAGCCCGCGGTGGTCGCGCTGCCCGTGCCCTACCCCTACGGCGACCGCCAGATCGCGAACTTCCGCATCGAGGAGTCGCTGCCCGACGCGGTGGCCGCGTTCGTCGACTGGCTCGTGCGCAAGAGCGGCTGGACGGTGACCGAGCGCGAGCGTCCGAACGAGCGCGTGCCGGTGCAGGCGCGGCACGTCTGCGTGCTGTTCCGCCGCTTCCGCTCGTTCGGCCGCGACATGACGCGGCCCTACGCGCGCGCGCTCGAAGCGCGTCAGCTGCCGCACCTGCTGGTCGGCGGCGGGTCGTTCCACCAGCGCGAGGAGATCGAGGCGCTGCGCTGCGCGCTCGGCGCGGTCGAGCGTCCGGACGACGAGCTGCTGGTCTACGCGACGCTGCGCGGTCCGCTGTTCGCGCTGTGCGACGCGGACCTGCTCGCCTTCCGCGAGACGGTCGGCTCGCTGCACCCCTTCCGTCAAGTACCGGACGACGCGCCGCAGCCGATCGCGGAGGTCGCGAGCGCGCTCGCCGTGCTGCGCGAGCTGCACCGCGGACGCAACCGGCGTCCGCTCGCCGACACGATCTCGCGTCTGCTCGCGGCGACGCGCGCGCACGCGGCGTTCGCGATCTGGCCGAGCGGCGAGCAGGCGCTGGCCAACGTCGCGCGGCTGCTCGACCTCGCGCGGCGCGCCGAGCGCCGCGGCACGATCTCGTTCCGCGCCTTCGTGCAGCAGCTCGAGGACGAGGCCGAGCACGGCGAGGCGCGCGAGGCGCCGATCTTCGAGGAAGGCACCGACGGCGTTCGCATCATGACCGTGCACCGCGCCAAGGGCCTCGAGTTCCCGGTCGTGATCCTCGCCGACATGACCGCGCACGAGACGCCGGAGCAGCCGCAGCGCCACGTCGATGCGGCGCGCGGCCTGTGCGCGATGCGCATCGCGCGCTGCTCGCCGCGCGAGCTGCTCGACAACGCCGAGCTCGAGATGCAGCGCGAGCGCGAGGAGGCGACGCGCCTGCTCTACGTCGCGGCGACGCGCGCCCGCGACCTGCTGGTCGTGCCGGTGATCGGCGACGAGCGCTTCTCGGGCTGGCTGTCGGCGCTCGACCCGGCAGTCTACCCGGCGCCCGAGCGCGCGAGCCGTCCCGAGGCGCCGCAGGGGCCGGGCTGCCCACCGCGCGTCGGCCGCGACAGCGTGCTCGAGCGTCCGCCGAATTCCTTCGGGCCGCGCATGACCGTCGTTCCCGGCGTGCACCGTCCCGAGGCCGGCGAGCACCGCGTGGTGTGGTGGGATCCGGCGACGCTCGAGCTCGGCGCGCGCGAGAGCATCGGGCTCCGCCAGCAGCGGCTGCTCGCCGCCGACGACGGCAACGTCCGCGCCGAGCAGAGCGTCGTCGCGCACGCCGCGTGGCGCGCCGAGCGCGAGCGCGTGCGCACGACGGCGGCCGCGCCGAGCGTACGCGTCGTCACGCCGAGCGGCGACGAGGCGCTCGGGCTCGCGCTCGACGCCGAGCCGCGCGTCGCGCCGGAGGTGACGGTCGAGCAGGTCGCGAGCGCAGATCTCGCGCGGCCGCACGGCAAGCGCTTCGGCGCGCTCGTGCACGCGGTGCTGGCGACGGTCGCGCTCGACGCGGATGCCGCCGCCGTCACCGACGCGGCGGTGCTGCACGGCCGCGTGCTGGGCGCCTCGGACGAAGAGGTCGAGGCCGCGGCGGCCGCGGCGCAGCGCGCGCTCGCGCACCCGCTCGTCGCGCGCGCCGCCGCGGCGGCGAAGCGCGGCGCCTGCCGCCGCGAGTGTCCGGTGACGCTCGAGGTCGACGGCGTGCTCGTCGAGGGCGTGGTCGACGTCGCCTTCCGCGAGGAGGATCCGACGCCGGGCTGGGTCGTCGTCGACTTCAAGAGCGACCTCGAGATCGCGGGGCGGCTCGACGGATACCGTCGTCAAGTAGAACTTTATGCTCGGGCCGTGGCGCGCGCGACGGGCGAGCCGGCGCGCGCGGTGCTGCTCCGCGTCTGACTTGACTATCGCCGGATCGGACCGAAGATAACCAGAACGGCCATGCATCAGCACGAATCGATCGAGGCCTGGCAGCACGACCACAACTACCTGACCGACGAGCACGCCCGGGCCGAGCGCAACACCTGGCGCGTCATCTGGCTCACCGGGGCGATGATGGTGATCGAGATCGTCGCCGGGTCGCTGTTCGGCTCGATGGCGCTGCTCGCCGACGGCTGGCACATGGGGAGCCACGCCTCGGCGCTCGGCATCAGCGCGTTTGCCTACGCGTACGCGCGGCGGCACGCGGACAACGCGCGCTACTCGTTCGGCACCTGGAAGGTCGGCGTGCTGGGCGGCTACACGAGCGCCGTCGTGCTCGGCGTGATCGCCGTGCTGATCGCGTGGGAGTCGCTCGGACGCTTCTTCTCGCCGCTCTCGATCAGCTTCAACGAGGCGATCCTGGTCGCGGTCGTCGGCCTGGTCGTGAACCTGGTCTCGGCGTGGCTGCTCGACGCGCCGCACCCCGATCAGGAGAAGGCGCATGGCCCCGCCGACGACGCCACGGTGGTCCGCCGCGCGCACCGCGAGCACCGCGACCACAACCTGCGCGCCGCCTACTTCCACGTGCTGGCCGACGCGCTGACCTCGGTGTTCGCGATCGTCGCGCTGCTCGCCGGCAAGTACCTCGGCTGGCTGTGGATGGACCCGTTCGTCGGCATCCTCGGCTCGCTGATCATCGCGCGCTGGGCGATCGGGCTCTTGCGCGACACCTCGCGCGTGCTGCTCGACGGCGACGTCGAGCCCGAGCTCGCCGAGCGCCTGAAGCAGCGCATCGAGCGCCACGCCGACAACCGCATCACGGACCTGCACCTCTGGCGCGTGGGACCCCACCAGCTGTGCGCGATGATCAGCGTCGTCACGCACGACCCGCGCCCGCCCGAGCACTACAAGCGGCTGATCGAGGACGAGATCGACCTGTCGCACGTCACCGTCGAGGTGAACCGCTGCCCGGGTCAGACCTGCGCCGTGCAGTGAGCGCCGCGCGACGGGCGGCGTAAAGCACCGCACCGCTCCTCGCGCGACGGCGCCGCGCGTTGTAAGCGTGCGCCCGTTATGGCGCACGACCAGAGCTCTGAGACCACCGCGACGCTGCCGAGCTTCCACATGGGCTTCGACAGCGCCATGGGTTTCCGGATCCTGCACGCCGACCGCGACCGCGTCGAGGTGGAGTACGAGGTCGGCGATCAGCACCGCCAGCCGTACGGCATCGTGCACGGCGGCGTGCACTGCGGCGTGATCGAGAGCACGTGCTCGACCGGCGCCGCGCTCGACGCGATGTCGCGCGGGCAGAGCGTCGTCGGGCTCGACAACCACACGAGCTTCGTGCGCGCGGTGCGCAGCGGCAAGATCCGGGTGGTCGCGACGCCGGTGACGCGCGGACGACGCACCCAGCTCTGGGAAGCGACCGCGCGCGACGAGCAAGGTCGCGTGGTCGCGACCGGGCGCGTGCGGCTCCTCTGCCTGGACGCGGGAACGGAGCTCGCCGGCGAGAAGCTGCCGTCGCGCGGCTGAGCTCGAGACAACGGCTGTCCGGACCATCCCGTAGGTTGCCGAGCGCTCCGTGCACGTCCACCGCAGCAACCGCACCGAGAAGCTCGTCGACGTCCTCTGCGAGGTGGTGGCGCGTCCGCTCGCGAGCCCGTTCGCGCAGGAGACGATCGTCGTCCAGGGCCGCGGCATGGAGCGCTGGCTCGCGATGCAGCTCGCGCGCCGCCTCGGCGTCTGGGCGAATCCGGACTTCCCCTTCCCGCGCCGCCTGATCGAGCGCGCCTTCGCGGCGGCCGCGGGCGCCGACGAGTCCGCCGGCGCGGTCTACGAGCCCGAGACGCTGACCTGGGCGGTCGCGGACCTGCTGCCGCAGCACCTCGAGCACCCGGCCTTCGAGCCGATCCGCAGCTACCTCGCGTCCGACGAGCGCGGGCTGCGCCGTCTGCAGCTCGCGCAGCGCATCGCCGCCACCTTCGACCAATACGTCGTCTTCCGCCCCGACATGGTGCTGCGCTGGGAGAGCGGCGCCGAGGAGCACTGGCAGGCGATCCTCTGGCGCGCGCTGGTCGAGCGCCTCGGCCCGCACCACCTCGCGGCGCGCGAGGAGCGCTTCCGGCGCCGGCTCGAGCAGATCGACCGGCTCGAAGGCTTCCCCGAGCGCGTCAGCCTGTTCGGGCTCTCGACGCTGCCGCCGCTCTACGTGCGCGTGCTGTTCGCGCTGTCGCGCGTGGTCGAGGTGCACCTCTTCGTGCTGAGCCCGTCGCGCGAGTACTGGGCGGAGATCCGCTCGGCGTCCGAGATTCGCCGCGCCGTCGAGCGCGCGCCCGGCGACGTCACCGAGGAGGAGCTGCACCTGCGCGAGGGCAACCCGCTGCTCGCCTCGCTCGGACGCCTCGGCCGCGACTTCCAAGCGGTGCTGGAAGCGGGCGGCGACTACGTCGAGGACGACACCGACCTCTACGTCGACCCGGGAACCGGCAGCATGCTCGCGACGCTGCAGTCGGACATCCTGAACCTGCTCGAGCGCCGCCACACGGCTCCCGAAGGACGCGAGCACGAGCGCCGCCCCGCGCTGCCGCTCGACCCGAACGACCGCACGATCGCCGTCCACTCGTGCCACTCGCCGATGCGCGAGGTCGAGGTGCTGCACGACCAGCTCGTCGCGCTGTTCCAGGAGATGCCGGGCCTGCAGCCGCGCGACGTCGTCGTCATGACGCCGTCGATCGAGCTCTACGCGCCGCTCATCGAGGCGGTGTTCGGCGAGGTCGACACCCGGCCGCGCATCCCGTACCGCATCGCGGATCGCGGCTCGCGCGCGACCGACGAGATCGCGGACGCTTTCGCGCGGCTGCTCGAGGTGCTCGACGGCCGCATGCCCGCGTCCGACGTGCTCGACCTGCTGCGCATCACGGCGATCCGCGAGCGCTTCGGCATCGAGGCCGAGGAGGTCGACGTCGTGCGCGAGTGGGTCGCCGAGGCGGGCATCCGCTGGGGCATCGACGCCGCGCACCGTCGCGCGCACGGCCAGCCGGAGATCGCGCAGAACACCTGGCGCTTCGGCCTCGACCGCCTGCTGCTCGGCTACGCGATGCCGGGCGAGGAGCGCCGGACGTTCGCCGGCACCCTGCCCTACGACGACGTCGAGGGCAGCGCGGGCGTGCTGCTCGGCAAGGTCGCGGATTTTTGCACGACGCTGTTCCGCTTCCACGACGAGCTGTCCGCGCCCCGCACGCTCGACGAGTGGCGCGACGACCTCGGGCGGCTGCTCGATGCCATGGTGGCGAGCGACGACCGCACGGCGGATCAGCACCACACGATCCGCAAGGCGCTCGAGAGCCTCGCCAAGCGCGCGCGCAGCGTCGGCTTCACCGATCCGCTGTCGTTCGATGCGGCGCGCGACCTCGTGCGCAGCGAGATCGCCGAAGCGCGCACCGCGCGCGGCTTCCTCTCCGGCGGCGTGACCTTCTGCGAGCTCGTGCCGATGCGCGCGATCCCGTTCCGCGTCGTCTGCCTGCTCGGCATGAACGGCGACGCCTTCCCGCGCGTGCGCCGCCCGCTCGGCTTCGACCTGGTCGCGCGGCACCCGCGGCGCGGCGACCGCTCGGCGCGCGAGGACGACCGCTACCTGTTCCTCGAGGCGCTGCTCTCGGCGCGCGACCGTCTGTGGATCAGCTACGTCGGGCAGAGCGTGCGCGACAACACCGAGCTGCCGCCGTCGGTGGTGGTGAGCGAGCTACTCGACACGCTCGGCGAGTCCTTCGTCGTCCCCGACGACGGCGCGTCGGCAAACGACGATCCGAACGAGCTGCCCTCGGAGCGCGCGCAGCGCCGCATTCGCGAGCGCGTGGTCGTGCGCCATCCGCTGCAGCCGTTCAGCCCGCGCTACTTCAGCGGCGAGGAGCCGCGTCTGGTGAGCTACGCCGCCGCGTACTACCGCGGCGCGCAGGCGCTCGTCGGGCCGCGCCAGCCGACGCCGCGCTTCGTCCCGGCGCCGCTCGCGGCCGAGGCGCCGCGCGAGGTGACGGTCGACGAGCTGGTGCGCTTCTTCGAGCAGCCGGCGCGCACGTTCCTGCAGCGCCGGCTGCTGTTGTCGCTCGGCAAGGAGGCCGAGCCGCTCGACAACCGCGAGCCGCTCGAGCTCGACCAGCTCGACCGCTGGGAGATCGGTCAGCAGGTGCTGGCCCGCGTCCTCGAGGGCGAGGATCCGGAGGACGCGCTGACGATCCTGCGCGGCAAGGGTCTGTTGCCGCTCGGCGTGCCCGGCGACTGCGTGTACCGCGAGCTCGTTCCCGAGGTCGTGGAGATCGCGCAGCGCGCGCGGCGCGCGACGGCCGGCGAGCCGCTGCCGCCCTTCGAGATCGACGCCGAGCTCGACGGCGTGCGGATCACCGGACGCATCGGCGAGCTGTACGCGCGCGGCCACGTGCGCGTGCAGTTCTCGCGTCTCGGCGGCCGCAGCGAGGTCGTCACGTGGATCCGCCATCTGCTGATCGACGCCTTCGCGCCCGCGAGCTACCCGCGCTGCACGGCGATCGTCGGCCGGCCGAGCGGCAACGGCGGCGCCTACGAGGTGTGGTTCGGCGCGCCGCCCGACGCGCGCGAGCTGCTGCGGCGGCTGCTCGCGCTCTACCGCATCGGCGCGATGGTCCCGCTGCCGTTCTTTCCGCGCACGTCGCGCGTCTACGTCGCCGCGCTGCGAGGCGCGAAGCCGAAGGAGCCGGCGCAGGCGCTCGAAGACGCGCGCCGCGCCTGGGAGAGCGAGAAAGGCGACGCCAGCTACGAGCGTCAAGACCAATACAACCGGCTCGCGTTCATGGGCTGCGACCCGCTCGAGTCCGCGGTGGTGGTGCCGGACCTCGACCAGCCGCTGACCTTCGCGACCGTCGCCGAGGAAGTGCTCGGTCCGCTGCTCGACCACCGCAAGGAGGCGTCGTCGTGAAGCCGCTCGACCCGCTCGCGGTGCCGCTCGGCGGCACGACGCTGATCGAAGCCAGCGCCGGCACCGGCAAGACCTGGACGCTCGCCATGCTCTATCTGCGGCTGCTGCTCGAGCGCCGCCTCGAGGTGGGCCAGATCCTGGTCGTCACCTACACCAACGCCGCGACCGCCGAGCTGCGCGACCGCGTGCGCAACCGGTTGCGCGAGGCGGTCGCGTACTTCGAGCACGTCGAGGCGGGCGACGAGCGTCCGGGCGGACGCGGCGACGACGACCCGCTCGCCGTCCTCGCCGCGCGCTGCGCCGCCGAAGGCGGGCTCGCCGACGCGCGCAAGCACCTCGCGAGCGCGCTGCGCAGCTTCGACGAGGCCGCGATCTTCACGATCCACGGCTTCTGCCAGCGCATCCTGCTCGAGAACGCGTTCGAGAGCGGCGCGCCGTTCGAGGCCGAGCTGCTCACCGACGAGAGCCCCCTGCGCAGCGAGGTCGTCAAGGACTTCTGGGTGCGCGCGCTGCACGACGCGCCGCCGCTTCTCGTGCGCTGCGCGAGCGCGCACCAGGCGACGCCGAGCGACCTCGCGCACCTTGCCGGCAAGGTGCTCGCGCACCGCGACATGCCGGTCGTGCCCGACGACGCGTGCCGTCCGCCGCGCGAGGAGATCGAGCGCGCGTGCGCGGAGTGGCAGCAGGCGGTCGACGAGGCGGCGCGCATCTGGAGCGCGTCGCGCGACGACGTCCAGGAGCTGCTGGTGTCCGGCGCGCTGCGCGGAAAGGTGTACCGCAAGGATCGGGTGGCGAGCTGGTGCGCCGCACTCGACGCCTTCCTGACGACGGCGAGCGACGGGGTGCCGGGCGCCTGCGACAAGCTCTTCCGCTTCACCACCGAGGAGCTGCGCAAGAATACGGCGCAGGGGCGAACCACGCCCGAGCACCCGCTGTTCGCCGCCTGCGATCGCGTGTGCGCGGCCGAGCAGCGCTTCGCCGAGCTCGCCAAGGCGTGGTTCCTCGGCCTCAAGCGCGAGCTGGTCGACGACGTCCGGCGCGAGGTCGAGCGCCGGCACGAGGCCGCGAACACGCAGTCCTTCGACGACCTGCTCTACCGCCTGCGCGACGCGCTCCTGCGTCCGGTCACCGGCCGCGCGCTCGCCGCACAGATCCGCGAGCGCTTCCGCGCCGCGCTGATCGACGAGTTCCAGGACACCGACCCCGTGCAGTACGCGATCTTCCGCGAGGTCTACGAGGGCAGCGGCCAGCCGCTCTTCCTGATCGGCGACCCGAAGCAGGCGATCTACGCCTTCCGCGGCGCGGACGTCTTCACCTACGTCGACGCGAAGCGCGACGCCGGCGCGCGCGCGCACACGCTCGACACCAACCATCGCTCGACCCCGCGGCTCGTCGACGGGGTCAACACGCTCTTCTCGCGCGCCCGCGCGCCGTTCCTGTTCGACGAGATCCCGTACACGAAGGTCAAGGCGCGCCAGGGCACGCGCGCCGAGCTGCGCGGCGAGATCGCGGCGCGCCCGCCGCTCGAGCTGCTCGTCCTCACGCCGCCGCCCGACGCGAAGAACGGACGCACGAACAAGGGCTGGGTGAACCGGCGCGTGCCGCGCCTGATCGCGGGCGAGATCGTCCGGCTGCTCGCCTCCGACGCGACGATCGGCGACCGCCCGCTGCACGCCGGCGACGTCGCGGTCCTGTGCCGCACGAACCGTCAAGCAATGGCGGTGCAGGAGGCCCTGCGCGCGTGCGGCGTGCCGAGCGTCCGCCAGGGCGACGACAGCGTCTTCGAGTCCGAGGAGGCGGAGGACATCGAGCGCGTGCTGCGCGCGATCGCCGAGCCGGGCGATCCGCGGCTGCTGCGCGCGGCGCTGGCGACGCGCCTGATCGGACTCGACGCGCCGGCGCTCGCCGGGCTGCAGGCGGACGAAGCGCGCTGGGACGACTGGGCCGCTCATCTGCGCGAATGGCTCGACACCTGGACGAACCACGGCTTCATGGCGGCCTTCCGCCGCCTGCTCGACGTCTGCCAGGTGCAGCAGCGGTTGCTCGCGCTCGAGGACGGCGAGCGGCGCTTGACCAACGTGCTGCACGTCGCCGAGCTGCTGCAGGCGGCGTCGCGCGAGGCGCACCGCGGTCCGCTCGCGCTCGTCGACTGGCTGACGCTGATGCGCACCGACGAGGCGGCGCGCGCCGAGCTCGCGAGCGAGTCGATGCAGATCCGCCTCGAGAGCGACGAGAAGGCGGTGCAGCTCGTCACCATCCACCGCTCCAAGGGCCTCGAGTACGGCGTCGTCTTCTGCCCGTTCACCTGGGACGGGACCAGCTTGTACGAGGAGGACAAGCGCTGGATCCGCTTCCACGACGAGGAGCGCAGGCTGCGCCTCGACATCGGCTCGGAGCGCCGCGAGCAGCACAAGGAGCAGGCGAAGATCGAGGCGCTCGCCGAGAACCTGCGGCTGCTCTACGTCGCCGTGACCCGCGCGCGCCACCGCTGCACGCTGGTCTGGGGCAACGTCAATTACAACGAGGACGCCCCGCTCGGCTACCTGCTGCACCAGGCGCCGGGCATCGAGGACGGGCTCGAGCTGCTCGAGGCGACGCGCGAGCGCCTGAAGACGCTCGACCAGGCGACGCTGCTCGCCGATCTGCGCGAGCTCGAGCGTCACGCCGGCGGCGCGATCGAGGTGCGCGAGGCGACGATGCACGGCGAGGTCGAGCGCCGGCCGCTCGCCGCCGAAGCGACCGCCGCGCTCGCGCCGCTGCCGACCTTCGAGGACACCCTCGACCTGACGTGGCGCGTCTCGAGCTTCTCCGGGCTCGCCGCGTCCGGCGGCCGCATTGGCCACCAGGCGGAGGAAGGCCTCGACCACGACGCGACCTCGGACGCCGATCCGCCGCTGCCGCCCGGCGTCGCGCGCGGCCCCGAGGCGGTCGCGCTGCACGAGCTGCCGCGCGGCGCGCGCACGGGCGAGCTGCTGCACGCGATCCTGGAGCACGCGGACTTCCGCGAGCGCGATCCCGACGCGCTCGGCGCCGTCGTGCAGAACGAGCTACGGCGCTACGGCATCGAGGCGCGCTGGCAACCGGTGCTCGTCGAGGCGTTGCTCGACGTGCTCGCGACACCGCTCGACGCGCGGCGCTCGTTCGCGCTGTGCGACGTCGCGCCGGAGCGCCGGCTCAACGAGCTCCAGTTCCTGCTGCCGGTCGACTCCGCGTTCGACCGCGCGCGGCTCGCCGACTGCTTCGCGCGCCACGCCGGCCGCTCGTACCCGGCCGACTACCCCGCGCGCATCCGCAAGCTCGGCTTTCACGCGCTGCAGGGCTTCCTCGGCGGCTTCATCGACCTGGTCTTCGAGCACCAGGGGCGCTGGTACGTGGTCGACTACAAGTCGAACTTCCTGGGACCGCGCGCCGAGCACTACCGCGCCCACCTGCTGCCGCAGGTGATGTCGCTGCACCACTACTACCTGCAGTACCACCTCTACGTGCTCGCCCTGCACCGTCACCTCGCGGCGCGGCTGCCGGGCTACGACTACGAGCGCGACTTCGGCGGCGTCTACTACCTCTTCCTGCGCGGCATGTCGGCGAGACACGAGCTCGGCTGCGGTATCTTCCACGACCGCCCGAGCGCCGCGCTGATCGAGGATCTGTCGCGTCTGATCGGCGGTGCGCCGCTCGCAGCGGAGGCGCCGCACGGAGGCGAGCGGTGATCACCCTCGCCCAGCTGCGCGCCGCGGGCGTGC
This sequence comes from Candidatus Binatia bacterium, assembly GCA_036563615.1. Classification (NCBI taxonomy): domain Bacteria; phylum Candidatus Binatota; class Binatia (SeqCode); species Binatia bacterium. Next base: position 779,902 of record DATCMB010000006.1, on the reverse strand, counting down.
TGAGCCCGCTCGACGAGCAGTTCGCGCTCACGCTCGCGCGGCTCGCCGACGAGCGCGACCCGAGCATCGTGCTGGCGGCGGCGCTCGCGAGCCGTCAGGTCGGGCTCGGCCACACCTGCCTCGATCTGCGCCGCTTGGTCCACGAGCGCACGCTGGTCGCCGAGGGCGGCGAGAGAACGATCGAGATCCGCTGGCCGGAGCTCGAGCGCTGGTGCGCGGCGCTGCGCGCGAGCCCGCTCGTCGGCGCGCCCGACGATCCCGACGAGGCGACACCGCTCGTCCTCGACGCGCAGGGTCGGCTCTACCTGCGTCGCTACTGGTCGCACGAGCAGCGGCTCGCGGCCGCGATCCGCGCCCGCGCAAGCGACGACGGGCAGCGCGGCGGCGCGCGCAACGACGAGCTCGAGGCGGCGCTCGATCGGCTGTTCGGACCGGCGTCCGCTTCGCCAGAGGCGCCGCCCTCTGGTGCGACGCCCGTCGCTGTGCCGTCCGCGCCACCGGCCCCCTCGAGCACGGCGCGCTCGCGCGGCGCGCGCGACGACCGCCAGCTCGCGCTGCAGCTCGACGCGCCGTCGAGCGACGCTCGCTCGGACACGTCAAGCAACGCCCGGCCGGACGCGTCCGCCAGCCGCGGCGACGACGCGCAGCGCGCGGCCGCGCGCACGGCGGCGACGCGGCGGCTGTGCGTCATCAGCGGCGGTCCCGGGACCGGCAAGACCTCGACCGTCGTCAAGATCCTCGCCCTGCTCGCCGAGCAGCGGCTGCGCGCCGGCGAGCCGCCGCCGCGCGCGCTGCTGCTCGCGCCGACCGGCAAGGCGGCGATGCGGCTCACCGAGTCGATCCGCAACGCGAAGGCGCAGCTCGCCTGCGACGACGAGGTGCGCGCCGCGATCCCCGAGGCGAGCTCGACGATCCACCGCGCGCTCGGCGTCATCGAGGGCAGCACGACGCGCTTTCGCCACCACCGCGACAACCCGCTGCCGGCGGACGTCGTGCTGGTCGACGAGGCGTCGATGGTCGACCTCGCGCTGATGGCGCGGCTGGTCGACGCCGTGCCCGACGAGGCGCGTCTCATCCTGCTCGGCGACAAGGACCAGCTCGCGTCGGTCGAGGCGGGAGCGGTGCTCGGCGAGCTGTGCGCGGAGCCGCGCGACGACGGACCGCTCGGGCGCTGCATCGTCCACCTGACGCGGAGCTGGCGCTACCGGCCGGGCAGCGGCATCGAGGCGCTGGCGCGCGCGATCAACGCGGGCGACGCGGCGCGCGCGCTCGAGATCGTCGCCGATCCCGCGTACCCCGACGTGACGCGCGTCGATCCGGCGCGCGACCAGGCGCTGTCGCCCGCGCTCGAAGCGCAGGTGATGGATGGCTTCGCGCCCTACTTCGAGGCGTCGGATGCGGGCGAGCGCCTGCGGGCGCTCGAGCGCTTCCGCGTGCTGTGCGCGCACCGCCGCGGACCGCACGGCGTCGAGACCGCCAACTCCGAGATCGAGAGCGCGCTCGCGACCGCGGGGCGCATCGAGCGCGGCGGCGGCGCGACCTACGCCGGACGCCCGATCATCGTGACGCGCAACGACTACCAGCTCGAGCTCTTCAACGGCGACGTCGGCACGATCGTCGAGGTCGGCGGCCGCAAGCTCGCGTTCTTCGCCGCCGCCGACGGCGCGCAGCGCCTGCTGTCGCCGGCGCGGCTGCCGCCGCACGAGACGGTGTTCGCGATGACGGTGCACAAGAGCCAGGGCTCGGAGTTCGACCGGGTCGCGGTGCTGCTCGGCGACCGTCCGTCTCCGCTGATGACGCGCGAGCTGCTGTACACGGCGGTGACGCGCGCGCGCCAGTCGGTCGTGCTGCACGCGACCGAGGAGGTGATCGCGGCGGCGGTCGCGCGCCCGACCGAGCGCGCCTCGGGGCTGCGCGACGCGCTGCGCGGCTAGCGGCGACAAGCCCCTCGCGTCGCGCCGCGAAAGCCCCTTTACGTCGCGAGCCCGACCGTGTACAGAATGAGAATCCGATTCTCATTCCGATCGGAGCACGAGCGACCATGCGGGGAGCGAGCGCGGCGACGCTGCAGACCGTGAGCGGGCCGAAGCAGGCCCGCAGCGAGCGGACCCTCTACCGCCTGCTCGACGCCGCCGAGTCGCTGATCGCCGAGCGCGGCCTCGCGGGGCTGTCGATCCCCGAGGTGGTGCGCCGCGCCGGCTCGTCGGTCGGCGGCTTCTACGCGCGCTTTCGCGACAAGAACGAGCTCCTGCGCGCGCTCGAGGAGCGCTTCTTCCTCGAGGTCCAGGCGCGGCTCGACGCGCTCGCCGACGAGCGCCGCTGGGAGGGCGCGCCGATCGCCGACATCGTCGTCGCCGCGGTCGACGAGCTGGTCAGCGTCACGGCGTCGCGCCGCCACCTGATCCGCGCCTTCCTGTTCCGCGCCACGCAGGACGTGCAGATCCGCGACGACGCGGTGAGCTTCCGCAATCGCGCCGCGGAGCGCATCGCCGCGCTGCTGGTCGGCCGGTCGCCGAACTTCCGGCACCCCGATCCGGTGCTCGCCATCGACCTCGGCGTCCAGGCCGCGTTCGCGCTGATGAACGAGCACGTGCTCCTCGAGGGCACGCACGCGGCGGGACGCACGCTCGGGCTCGACGAGCTCAAGCGCGAGGTCGCGCGCATGTTCATCGCCTACGTCGGCATCCCGGACGGCGCGAGCGCCGGCGCGGCGCGCGCGTCGCAGCCGCGGAAGCCCAAGACCAACACGAAGCAGAAGAGGCTCTAGCGCTCGATCGTCGAGCAATCACGGAGGAAGTCATGGAATACGTCCAGCACAATCCACTCCCGATTCCCCCGGGCGGCCCCTACGAGACGCTCGACGCGACCATCCGGACCGTGCTCGACTGGCAGTACGAGCTCAAGCGCAAAAATCTGCTGCAGCTCTACGAAAAGGGCAAGACGCTCGCGTGGAACGCGAACGACCTCGACTGGTCGATCGACGTCGATCCGGAGCGGTTGGTGCGTGAGCGGGTCGCGAACGGCGCCGCCCAGCTGATGAACACCTTGATGAATCCGCCGATCAAGCTGCAGGACGAGGAAGCGGTGCGGATGCAGCTGCACATGAACTCGTTCATGCTGTCGCAGTTCCTGCACGGCGAGCAGGGCGCGCTGCTCGCGACCGCGAAGATCGTGCAGAGCGTGCCCTGGGAGGAGGCGAAGTTCTACGCCGCCAACCAGGTCGCGGACGAGGCGCGGCACGTCGAGGTGTACCATCGTTACTTGACGGAGAAGCTCGGCGTCTCCTACGGCATCAACGAGCAGCTCCGTCAGCTCCTCGACACGATCATCTGCGACAACCGCTGGGACATCACCTTCCTCGGCATGCAGATCATGGTCGAGGGGCTCGCGCTCGCCGCGTTCGGCGTCACGCGCATGCAGATGGCGGACGAGCCGCTCATCCAGGACCTCATCGGCCGCGTCATGGCCGACGAGTCGCGCCACGTCGCCTTCGGCGTGCTGTCGCTGCAGGACCTCTACACCAACGAGATGTCGTCGACCGACCTCAAGGAGCGCGAGGACTTCGTCATCGAGGCGACCCACCTGCTGCGCGACCGCCTGCTGATGGAGGCGGTGTTCGAGCGTCTCGGCTGGGACGTCAAGCTGTGGGTCGACTGGGCGAAGCAGACGCCCTTCATGATCGGCTTCCGGCAGATGATGTTCTCGAAGATCGTGCCGAACCTGAAGCGGCTCGGTCTGCTGACGCCGCGCGTGCGCGACGCCTACGAGAAGCTCGACCTGCTGAAGTTCGAGAACATGAAGGACTCGGTCGAGGACCCCGAGGTGACGCCGCCGCACGAGCTCGTCGAGCTGCTGATGCAGTTCATGTCGGCGAACCCGGCGGCGCAGCAGAACGCGGGGGCGACGCCGGCGGCGTAACGACTACGCCGGAGCGTCCGACGCCGGCTTGCCCGGCGTCCAGCTTGGCTCGGCCGCGCGAACGAGAGCTTCGAGCTCGTCGATCGCGCGGCCGAGCTCTTCTCCGAGGCCCGCTGGCAGCTCGGGCGCGACCTTGTCGACGATCGCGCGGTAGTACCACATCGTCCCCTCGCGCCCGCCGTTGAAGCGCCTCCACAGATCGCTGCCGAGCTTGCGGTAGTCGGAGACCACGGCGCGCAGGTTGTGCAGCTTGTCGCACGCGGTGACGAGGCGCGCCCTGTCGTCCACCTCGTCGAGGTGCGCGATGTACGCCTCCTTGCGCACGACCCACGGCGGCTTCGGCTCGGCGCCGTCGTTGTCCGAGCAGGCGTCGATGATCGCGACGACCTCGTCGCCGAAGCGCACGCGGATGTCCTCGCGCCGCGCGGCCCCGCCCGCGTCCTCGATCGCGTCGTGCAGCAGCGCCGCGATCGCCTCGTCCTCGCCGCCGCCGTGCTCGAGCACCAGCGACGCGACGGCGAGCAAGTGCGCGACGTACGGGATCTCCGGCGCGCCCTGCTCCTCCGCGGCCACCTTGCGGATCTGCTTCCAGTGGATGCGGGCCGCGTAGGCGAGCGCCTCCTCGAAGCGGCTCGTCAGCTTGGGATTCTCGGTTCGCTCGGGCATCGGCTCCTCGTCGGGAAGATCGTCAAGAAAATTGGATAGACGGTCGCTCCGCCGGGCGCCAGCGCGGCGCCGGCTCGCGGACGGCCCTGCCTTTCTGCTTCCGCGGGCCGATGAAACCGGACGCGAACACCGATAGGGAAGTCGGATGCGGGTCGACGCCCCGAACAGGCTCGCGGTCGACACGCCGCAGCGGCCCGCGCGGGCGCGCCGCCCGTCGTGGCTGCATCGCCTCGTCTGGAGCGCGGCCTGGGACGTCACGATGCGGGCGCTCGGCATCCTGTGGACGGGATATCTGCTCGCCTTCAGCGTGACGGGGCTCATGGCGTTCGCCACGGCGCACCCCGAATCGATGTCCGGCGCGGTCGTGGTCAGCGCGCTCGCCGCGCGCCTCGCGTTCGCGGTCTTCCTCCTCCTGCTGCTGCTCCTCTTCGTCGTACGGCTCGAGCCGGTCGCGCGGGCGGCGGGGGTCGCACCACGCCTCGCCGCGCTCGGCGGGACCTTCCTGCCGACGCTGTTCGGCTTCCTGCCGCGCCACGACGGCTCGACGGTGCTGAACCTCGCTTCGTTCGTCTGCATCGCGGCCGGCAACGCGCTCGCGGTGTACGCGCTGCTTCATCTGAGCCGCTCGGCGAGCATGATGGCCGAGGCGCGACGTCTGGTGACGTCGGGGCCGTACCGCTTCGTGCAGCATCCGGTCTATCTGTTCGAAGCGCTCGCGGTCGCGGGCGTGCTGCTCGGCTACCTGTGGCCGCCGCGCGTGGCGGCGGTCGCGCTCGCGATCTTCGCGGGCCACGTCTGGTGCCAGCTGCGGCGCATGCGGCACGAGGAGACGGTGCTCGACGCGGCCTTCCCGGAGTACGGTGGCTACCGCCGTCGCACCGCACGCCTGATCCCCGGCGTGTATTGACGGCGCGCGGACCCGCGCGCCTCCACGCACGGCCGCGAGCCGACGCGCGACGAGCGACCGTCCGCCACGGGCCGCGTTGACCTCCCCGGACATCCCTGGAACGCTCGCGGCGCCATGCCGCTCGACGTCGATCTGACCGACCTCGATCGCTTCGCGAACGGCTTCCCGCACGACGTGTTCACGCGTCTGCGGCGCGAGGCGCCGGTGTGGTTCCACCCGCCGACCGAGCACACGCCGGGCGGCGAGGGCTTCTGGGTGCTGAGCCGCTACCAGGACGTGAGCGACGCGGCGCACGACGCGGCAACCTTCTCCTCGCACCGCGGCGGCGCGCGCGAGGGCGGCGGCACGCTGATCGAGGATCTGCCGTCGGGCTTCGCGGCGGGCGTGCTGCTCAACATGATGGACGACCCGCGCCACCGACACTTCCGTCGACTCGTCACGCCGGCGGTGTCGCCGCGCGCGCTCGCGCGGATCGAGGACGAGCTGCGCAAGCGCACCGAGGCGATCCTCGACGAGGTCGCCGAGCGCGGCGCCTGCGACCTGGTCACCGACGTCGCGACCGAGCTGCCGCTGCAGGCGATCGCGTGGCTCCTCGGCATCCCGCAGGAGGATCGCCACCAGCTCTTCGCCTGGGCCAACGCGACGCTCGACTACGACGACCGCGACCTCGGCGAGACCAGCGACAAGGTGCGCGCCGCGCAGGCGTCGCTGTTCGCGTACGGCACCGAGCTCTTGCAGGAGAAGCGCCGCCGTCCCGCGGACGACATCCTCTCCGCCGTCGTGCACGGACGCATCCCGTGCGCGCACGCCGCCGGCGGGAGCGACGCCGCCGACGAGCCGCTGCAGGAGCTCGAGCTGCAGATGTTCTTCAACCTGCTGATCGCCGCCGGCAGCGAGACGACGCGCAACTCGATCGCCGCCGGCGTCAAGGCGCTGGTCGAGCACCCCGACGAGTGGCGCGCGCTGCGCGCGGATCGCTCGCTGCTGCCGACGGCGGTCGAGGAGATCCTGCGCTGGGCGTCGTCGACGCCCTACAACCGCCGCACCGCGACGCGCGACGTCGAGCTGCGCGGGCAGAAGATCCGCGCCGGCGACAAGGTCACGCTGTGGTGGGCGTCGGCGAACCGCGACGAGGACGTGTTCCCCGATCCGTTCCGCCTCGACGTCCGGCGCGATCCGAACCCGCACCTGACCTTCGGCCACGGGACCCACTTCTGCCTCGGCGCGGCGCTCGCGCGCCTCGAGATGCGGCTCGTGTTCGAGGGGCTCGTCGAGCGCTTTGCCGAGATCGCGCTCGCGGGTCCTGTCGAGTGGACGCGCAGCAACAAGCACACGGGCGTGCGCCACATGCCGGTCGCCTTCGTGCGCGATCCCGCCTGGAAAGGAGCACGCGCATGAGCGACGCGGCGCGGAACAAGCAGACCATCGAGCGCTTCTGGCGCGACCTCTACGCGCGCAACTTCGACGCGATCGGGACCTACTTCGCCGAGGACGGCGAGTACACCGACGTGCCGACGCCCGACGACGACGTCGCGCGCGGTCCGGCCGAGATCGTCGCCCGCCTGCGCCTCGGCCTCGAGCCGCTCGCCGCGATCCATCACCACCCGCGGCACATGATCGCCGAGGGCGACCTGGTGATGACCGAGCACGAGGAGGAGTGGCACTGGCCGAGCGGCGAGCAGATCAAGATCAAATTCGTCTCGGTGCACGAGTTTCGCGACGGCAAGATCGTGCGCTGGTGGGACTACCCCGATCTGCAGAAGCTGCTCGGCGCGGCGCCGCAGTGGTGGATCGAGCACGTCCTGAAGGGCTACCGCTGACGCGACGGGGCTGACGCGGCGCGCCGGACTAGAGCGTGACGCGGCAGGCGATGCGTCGACGCCGAGCGCCCGGGGTCACGCGCCGCCTCTGACGCGCCGCTCACGAGCGCGATCGGGCGCCGTACGGCGCGGATTGCGCCGTTCGCGCCGCGTGGACCCGACGCGACCCGGCGTCGCCCTTGCGCGCGTCGGCTCGCGTCCATACCGTCGGTCCCGCTCTTCGATGTCGCGTCCCTCGCCTACCCTCGCCACCAAGCTCTTCTACGGCTTCGGCTCGGTCGCCTTCGGCGTCAAGGACCAGGGCTTCGGCTTCCTGCTGCTGCTCTACTACAACCAGGTGCTGGGCCTGCCGGAGCAGCTCGTCGGCCTCGGCATCATGATCGTGCTGGTCGCCGACGCGCTGTCCGACCCGATCGTCGGCTACGCGTCCGACAACCTGCACACGCGCTGGGGACGGCGACATCCGTTCATGTACGCGTCCGCGATTCCGGTCGCGGTGTCCTACTTCCTGCTGTGGAACCCGCCACGCGACCTCTCCCACGGGGCGCTGTTCGCCTACATGGTGATCGTCGCGATCGTCATCCGGACGTTCATCACCTTCTACGAGGTGCCGAGCGCGTCGCTCGTCCCGGAGCTGACGTCGAGCTACGACGAGCGGACCTCGCTGCTGAGCTTCCGCTTCTTCTTCGGCTGGTGGGGCGGGCTCACGATGGGGCTGCTCGCCTTCCAGGTCTTCCTGCAGCCGGACGCCGAGCACGCGGTGGGCGTGCTCAACCCGGAGGGCTACCGCACGTACGGCTTCGCGGCGTCGATCATCATGGCGGTCGCGATCCTGACCGCGGCGCTCGGCACGCACCCGTACATCCCGTACCTGAAGAAGCCGCCGCCCAAGCGACCGTTCGAGCTCAAGCGCACGCTCGCCGAGCTGCGCGAGACGCTGTCGAACCGCGCCTTCCTCGCGCTGTTCGGCGCGATGGTCTTCGGCTCGATGGCCGCCGGCCTGATGGCGTCGCTCAACATCTACTTCAACACGTACTTCTGGGAGCTCACCGAGAGCCAGATGGCGGTGCTGCTGCTCGCCAACTTCGTCTCGGCAGCGCTCGCGCTCGGCATCGCGCCGCGGCTCTCGCGACGTCTCGGCAAGAAGCCGGCGGTGCTCTCGCTGTCGGCCGCGGGGCTCCTGCTCGGACCGCTGCCGATCGTCCTGCGCCTGCTCGGCCTGTTCCCGGCCAACCACTCGCCGGCGCTGGTGCCGACGCTGCTGGTGATGAACACGATCGTCGTGACGCTACTGATCTCGTCGAACATCGTCAGCGCGTCGATGGTCGCCGACGTCGTCGAGGACAGCGAGCTCAGCACCGGACGGCGCTCGGAGGGAACGTTCTCCGCGGCGGGCAGCTTCGTGCAGAAGTGCGTCTCGGGCATCGGCATCTTCACCTCGACGCTGCTGCTGAGCGCGATCGGCTTCCCGCAGGACGCGCAGCCGGGGTCGGTGCCCCCCGAGGTGATCCGCAACCTCGGCCTCGTGTTCGCGCCGGCGGTCGTGGTGCTGTACGCGGGGGCGATCTCGTTCCTCGCGCTCTACCCGATCGACCGCGCGAGGCACGAAGAGAACCTGCGCCGGCTGCAGGCCGCCGGACGCTAGGCAAGACGTCTAGCCGGGATCCGCTCCGCCGCCGCCGTCGCGCCCGAGGCGCTCGTCGATCGACAGCACGTCCGCGTCCCAGCCGCGGCGCACCATGCGCTCGAACACCGTCGACGCGTTGCGCGTCAGCGCCGGGACCGGCACCGGCGTGACCTGCGGGTCGCCGAGCGTGCCGGTGACGTGGAACTCGTAGACCAGCTCGCTCACGCCGGCGAACAGGCGCTGCAGCGTGCCGGCCACGGCGGCGACCGCGTCGCCGATCACCGGCAGGCCGCTGCCCGCGACCTTCTCCCGCACGTCGCCGAGCGGCACCAGGATCACGTCGACGTCGACGCGGCCGTCGAAGCCGACCTTGCCGTGTCCCTGCATGCCGATCGCCGGCGAGCCGAGCGCGACGTTGTCGAGGAACACCGTGCGGTCGGCGACGTGCAGCTCCGCGGACGCGCTGCTCACCGTCACCGCCTCGCTTCCGAGGCGCATCGCCTCGAGCAGCTCGCCGATCAGCGGGATCACGTAGAAGCGCTCGCCGCGCGCGCGCACCTCGCCGCGGCCGCGCAGCGACGAGAGCAGGGCGTCGGGCGCGAGCGTACCCTCGAGGTCGGCGCGTCCCGAGAGCGTGCCGGCGATGCGGTCGTCGCGCGCGGTGCCGACGTGGGCGGCGAGCGCCGAGAGGTCGAGCGCGCTCAGCTCGACGTCGCCCTGCCAGCGCGGGACGTCGGCGAGGCGCACGTGCAGCGGCGCCTTCACGTCGCCGCCGAAGACGCGGAACGCGAGGTCGGGGACGTCGATGCGCTCGTCGGCGAGCGTGGCGGTCGCTTGCAGATCGGAGAGGACGATCTGCGGCTCGTTGCCGAACGACAGCTTTGCGGAGTCGATCCGCAGGCGACGGGCCTCGAGCTCGATGCGCCCCTTGGCGTCGTCGATGGCAACAGGCATCCCGCCGGCGCCGTCGTGCTCCTTGCTCGTCGCTTGCGCTGTCACGCCGTCCGCGCCGAGGACGAGGCTCGCGCGGAGCGCGTCGACCTGGACGACGTCCTCGTCGAGGTCGAAGACGCCCGTGCCGTCGACGCGGACGCGCTCGCCGCCCTCGAGCCGCCAGCCGTAGGCGCGCGCGCCGCCCTCGTCCGCCTCCATCTCGAGATCGAAGCCGTCGAGGACGAGCGGCGCGCTCTCGCGCGCCGCGTCGGCCGCGCTGCGGATCTCGATCGTGGCGTCGCGCGCGACGATCCTGCGCAGCGGCAGGCGAGCGCGGCGCTGCGCGCTTTCCACCCAGAGCTGCGCCGCGTGGAGCAGCTCCTCGTCGTCCCGCAGCACCGTGAGGCGCGGCGCGCTGACGCTCAGCAGCGCGACCTCCGGCGGCCAGCCACCGGGAAGCCAGCTCAGACGCACGCGCAGGCTCGGGATGCGAATCCACTCGACGCGCTCGTCGATGCGCTCGCTCACGCGCTCGGCGCGCGCGCCGGCCGGCCCTTCCGCGCCCTCCCCGCCGGGCTGCGAGGCCAGCACCACGTCGTCCGCGACCACCCAGAACGGCGGCAGGAAGCTGAACGACCCGAACGAGACGTCGGCCGCGAAGCGGCGCTCGAGGAGCGCCTCGATGCGTCGCTCGACGAGCGGCGACGCCACCAGCCAGACGCCGACCCAGACGACCGCGAGCAGCACGAAGAGCGCCAGCACGAGCCGCAAAGCCCATGGCAGTCGCTGTCGGTGGCGTGGCATCGCGTGCAGCCCCGCGCGTCGGCACCTTGCCAGGAGCCACGCGGCGAGGTGCCCGGACGGGTCGAGATCCATTAGAAAGAGGAGGCGGACCTGCGGCAACCGATCCTCCGCGACGCGGACGCGCGCGACGCGGCGACGGAAAAGCCGCCCCCGGGCCGTATCAGGAACGTCGGAAGCGGCACCGCGACGCCGACGTCGCGCGGCCGCCGAGGAAGCCCATGCGCAGCGAAGCGGGCGACGATGAGCATCGCACGACGACGGACATCCTTCTTGCCGCGGTCCGCGACCGCGCCGGCCACTGCTGAGCCTTGGCGTCGTCGCCGCCAGGCGAGCAGCGAACCGCGCGCGCCGAGGGAGCGCTCGGCGACGCCTCGGACGATGCCCTCATGGCCGCGCTCGCAGCCGGCGACACCGACGCCCTGCGTGCGCTCACGCGCCGCTACCTCGCCCGCATCGTCGCGCTCGCGAGCCGCACGCTCGGCGACGCCGACGAGGCCGAGGACGTCGCCCAGGAAGCCTTCCTGCGGCTGTGGAAGTTCGCGCCGCAGTGGCGCCGCAACGAGGCGCGGGTCGGCACCTGGCTGCACCGCGTGGCGCTCAACCTCTGCCTCGACCGCCGCGCGCGCAAGCGCGAGGAGCTCGGCGATCCGCCCGACGCCGTCGACCCGGCGCCAGGCCCCGCGGGCGAGCTCGGACGTCGCGAGACCGCGGAGCTGGTGCGCGCCGCGCTCGACCGTCTCCCCGAGACGCAGCGCCACGCGCTCGTCCTCTGCCACTACCAGGGCATGCGCAACATCGAGGCCGCGGAGGTGCTGGGCGTGAGCGTCGAAGCCCTCGAGTCGCTGCTCGCACGCGGGCGACGCAAGCTGCGCGAGGAGCTGCGCGCGGTCGCGCGCGAGCTCTTGGAGGAGCCGTGAGCACGACGGTGCACCCGATCGACCTCGAGCGGCTCGCGACGCTGCTCGACGCCTACGGCGGCGACCCGCAGCGCTGGCCCGAGGCCGAGCGCGACGCCGCGCTGGCGCTGATCGCCGCGAGCGCCGACGCGCGCCGTCTGCACGACGAGGCGCGGCGTCTCGACGCGCTGCTCGACGCGCTGCCGGCGGCGACGCCGTCGCCGGATCTCGAAGAGCGGATCGTCGCCGCGGCGCGCGCGAGCGGAGCCGCGGCACGTGCGGGCGTCGCGGCGCCGGATGCGAGCGGCGCTGGAGCACCTGCTCGCGAAGCCGCGGCTGCAGCCGCGCGACCGCTCGCCGAGCCGCGCGTCGTCCCGCTCGAGTCGGCACGCGCCGCGCGCCTGCGCGCGAGCCGCGGCCGGCTGCCGCTGGTCGCGACCGCGCTGCCGCTCGCCGCAGCGGCGGCGCTGGCGCTGTGGCTCGTCGGACCGCGCAACCTGCCCTTCGGCGAGCGCGCGGCGGCGCCGACCGCCGAGGTGGTCGAGATCCAGCTCGCGGACCTCGGCGTCTACGAGACCCCGAGCGACGCCCTGCTCGACGACGTGGTGCTCGACGAGGTGTATGCCGCCGAGCCGTGGACGACGTGCGACGACGACGAGCTCGGCTGCCTCGAGCTCGACGCGCTGACGCTCGATCCGGTCTCCCGGCGCAACGAAGTGAGGATCTTCTCGTGATCAAGACGCTGCACGCGATCTCTCGTGCGACCACGCTCGCCCTCGTCCTGGCGGCGGCGGTCGCGTGCGCCGGCGCGCCGACGGCGCTCGCCGAGCCGCCGCGGACCCCGCCGGGCATGGGCACCGGCTTTCGCCGGCCGATGTTCCTCGAGCACCTGTTCCGCCCCGAGCTGGTGATGCGCTACCAGACCGAGCTCGGGCTCACGCAGGAGCAAAAGGAGTCGATCACCGCGGCGATCAAGCGGGCGCAGGAGCGTCTCGTGCCGCTGCAGTGGGACGTCGAGGCCAAGGCGCAGGCGGTCGAGAAGCTCGTCGACCGCGACAAGGTGGACGTCGATCAGGCGCTCGCCGCGGCGTCCGAGGTGATCGCGCTCGAGGGCAAGATCAAGCAGGAGCACCTGCGCCTGCTGCTCGAGATCAAGAACGCGCTCACGACCGAGCAGCAGCAGAAGCTCGCCGAGCTGCGTCCCGATCGTCGCGGCGACGGCCGCGGTCCGCGTCCGCTCGACAGGCCGGGATCCGGCAGATAGTCACTCCCGAGCAGGGAGGACGTCATGCACGACCTGGTGATTCGTAGCGGCACGGTGGTCGACGGGACGGGCGCGCCCCGCAAGCAGGCGGACATCGCCGTCGACGGCGGCAGGATCGTCGCGATCGGGAAGGTCAGCGAACGCGGCCGACGCGAGATCGACGCCAAGGACCTCTTGGTCACCCCGGGTTGGGTCGACGTGCACACGCACTACGACGGCCAGGTGACCTGGGACCCGGTGCTCGCGCCGTCGAGCTGGCACGGCGTGACGACGCTCGTCATGGGCAACTGCGGCGTCGGCTTCGCGCCGCGGCGTCCCGGCGAGGAAGCGTTCCTCATCGAGCTCATGGAGGGCGTCGAGGACATCCCCGGCACCGCGCTGCACGAGGGCATCGACTGGCGCTGGGAGACCTTCCCGGAGTACCTCGACGCGCTCGAGGCGATGCCGCGCACGCTCGACGTCGCCGCCCAGGTGCCGCACTGCGCGCTGCGCGCCTACGTGCTCGGCGAGCGCGCGCACGACGATCCCACCGCGGACGAGATCGCCGAGATGGCGCGCTTGACGCGCGAGGCGCTCGCCGCGGGCGCGATCGGCTTCTCGACGTCGCGCACCTTCCTGCACCGCTCGAAGCACGGCCTCGTGCCGGGCACGAACTCGACGCCCGAGGAGCTGCTCCGCATCGGCCGCGCGCTCGGCGAGGTCGGGCACGGCGTCTTCGAGATGGTCGCCGACCTGCAGGGTCAGGAGCCGGACCTCTCGTGGATGAAGGAGCTCTGCGCGACGACCGGCCGCGTGCTGACGTTCGCGCTCGCGCAGACCGCGATCCAGCCGAACACCTGGCGCGAGACGCTGAGGACCGTCGAGCGGCTCGCCGCGCAGGGTCTGAAGATCGTCCCGCAGGTGCCGTGCCGGCCGACCGGCATGCTGTTCGGGCTGCAGAGCTCGTTCCATCCGTTCCTCTTCCACCCGACCTACGCGCGCGAGCTCGCGGAGCTGCCGCTCGCGGAGCGCGTCGCGCGCATGCGCGACCCGAACGTGCGCGCCCGCATCCTCTCCGAGGAGCTGCAGCACGAGAATCCCGTCGTGCGGATGATCGCCACCAACTGGGCGCAGATGTTCCCGCTCAACGACCCGCCCGACTACGAGCCCGCGCCGGAGACCAGCGTCGCGGCGATCGCGGCGCGCGACGGCAAGCGTCCCGAGGAGGTCGTCTACGACATGCTCCTCGAGCGCGACGGCAAGCAGTTCGTGTTCGCGCCGCTCGCGAACTACGTCGACTGCAACTTCGATGCGCTGCGCGAGATGATGCTGCACCCGAACACGGTGCAGGGGCTGTCGGACGGCGGCGCGCACTGCGGGCTGATCTGCGACGCGAGCATGCCGACCTTCCTGCTCACGCACTGGGTGCGTGACCGCAAGCGCGGCGAGCGCATCCCGCTCGAGCAGGCGGTGCGGCTGCAGACCGCGAACACCGCCGCGGTGTACGGCCTGCACGACCGCGGCACGCTCGAGGTCGGCAAGAAGGCGGACCTGAACGTCATCGACTTCGATGCGCTCCACCTGCACGCGCCGGAGATGGTCTTCGACCTGCCGGCGAACGGCCGCCGTCTCGTGCAGCGGGTCGACGGCTACCGTGCGACGGTGGTGAACGGCGAGGTGACGTTCGAGGACGGCGAGCACACCGGCGCTCTGCCCGGGAAGCTCGTCCGCGCGTCCTGAGCCGCGCGGGTCACCGGTGCGGATCGAGGTCGCCGCGGGCGTCGAGGTCGAGCGCCCGGCCGACGAGGTGTTTGCTTTCGCGGTCGCGCCGGAGAGCTTTCCGCGCTTCGTCCACGCGCTCGGGCCGATCCCCGCGATCGCGCGCATCGAGGTGCTCGACGGCCGCCCGAACGAGCCCGGCGCGCGCCGTCGGGTGACGATGAGCGACGGCAGCGAGGTCCTGGAGGAGGTCCTCGCGCTGGATCCGCCGCGCCGGCACGCCTATCGCTGGATCTCGCGTCCGGTGGCGCCGCTCCACCTCCTGGTGCGCGGCGCCGAGGGCGAGTGGCGCTTCGCTCCCACGGAGCGCGGCACGCACGTCAACTGGACCTATACGTTCGATCTCACGACGCCGCTCGTCTGGCCGCTGGCGTTCGCGACGCTGCAGATCTTCCGGCTGTGGATGCAGCGCGCGCTCGACCGGCTTCCAGCCGAGGTCGGGGCGGCGGTGAAACGATAGGTCACCTTGCGGCTTGGCAGCGGTCTCGCTGCCGACACGAGGGGTATCGATGACGATTCGCGAGCTGATCGAGGGACACTACCGACACTTCAACGCCGCGACCGTGCGCGACGCGGCGCGCGCCTACGTCGAGCACCTCGACCATGGTGGTCGAATGTTCTTGACGATGGCGGGGGCGATGAGCACCGCGGAGCTCGGCCGCTCGCTCGCGGAGATGATCCGCCAGGAGAAGGTCCACGCCATCTGCTGCACCGGCGCGAACCTCGAGGAAGACGTCTTCAACCTGGTCGCGCACAACCTCTACGAGCAGATCCCGAACTGGCGCGAGCTCAGCGCCGCGCAGGAGCAGGAGCTCTACGAGCGGCGCATGCCGCGCGTCACCGACACCTGCATTCCCGAGGAGGAAGCGATCCGGCGGATCGAGGCGCTGGTGATCGAGGAGTGGAAGGCGGCGGACGCGGCGGGCGAGCGCCACTTCCCGCACGAGTTCCTCTACCGCATCCTGCGCTCCGGCAAGCTCGAGTCGTCCTACCAGATCGATCCCAAGGACTCGTGGCTGCTCGCGGCGGCGGAGCGCGACCTGCCGATCTTCGTCCCCGGCTGGGAGGACTCGACGCTCGGCAACGTCTACGCGGCGCACTGCATCGAGGGCAACATCCGCTCGGTGCACACCGTCAAGACCGGCATCGAGGCGATGATGGAGCTCGTGCGCTGGTACACCGAGGAGAGCAGCCGCACGCCGCGCGGCATCGGCTTCTTCCAGATCGGCGGCGGCATCGCGGGGGACTTCCCGATCTGCGTCGTGCCGCTGCTGCGCGAGGACCTGCGTCGCAGAGAGACGCCGCTGTGGGCGTACTTCTGCCAGATCGGCGACTCGACCACGAGCTACGGCAGCTACAGCGGCGCGGTGCCGAACGAGAAGATCACCTGGGGCAAGCTCAGCATCGACACGCCGCGCTTCATGATCGAGTCGGATGCGTCGATCGTAGCGCCGCTGATCTTCGGGTACGTCCTCGGCTGGTAGTCCGCCGTACCGGACGGCGCGCGACGCGCGCTTCGTCCTGACAAGAATTCGCCCCGCGCTGCACGGCTGGAAGGTCTGCGGTGCGGCGCGGAGCGCGAGACGATCTCGACCTCCAGGGTCTTCTGACGCGAGCCGTCACGGGGTGAGCTCGGCCCTCGGGCTCGCGCGCAGGCCTGACCCTGCCCTGCCCCGCAGATTGAGGACGCGCGTCCCATCCGCACGCCGTCGCTTACACACGCCCTGAACTTTCCACAGGGTTCGCGCGCCGCGGCGCCGTCGAATGCCCGCGCAGCGTGACACTCCGCCTGGAAAGGATCCTGCATGAGCCCCTTGCGAAAGCTGCCACGGCCGCGCCCCGCGCGCGGCCGATCACCGGCGCCGCTCGGCGACACGAGCGCCCGCGCGTGACGCGAAGGCGCGCGCGACGAGGTCCGCCGGCGGCACCAACCCACGACATGGCCCGCAAGGAGGCTACGACGATGTTCAACGAAAGCTCTCTGGTCGGCTGCGCGCATCCACGGCGCGCGTCGCTTCTCGCCGCGCTGCCGGCGCTCGCCCTCGGCGTGCTGCTTGCCGCGCCGCAAAGCGCGTCCGCTCAGGGCTCGGGCGTGCAGGTCACGCCCGACGCCGACGAGGTCCTGGTCAGCAAGGACGTCAACAACGAGCGCTGGGCGATCACGCGCAACGACGACGGCACGGTCACCGGCAACGTCTTCCCGCTCGACGGCGGCCAGCCCTCGTTCGTCTGGTGCGAGCAGCACGACGACGATGACGACGGCGACTTCTTCGACGACTTCATCGACTTCATCGACGACCTGATCGGCCGGGACGACGATGACGACAACGACGACAACGACATCCTGCGGTACAGCTGCTACGGCGCCGGGCCGTGCTTCGAGCCCCCGTGCAGCGAGGACCAGTGGACCTTCATCGCCGACGTCGACCTGCCGGAGTCGTTCTTCCGGCCGTGACGAGCGCGCTCTAGCTGCTGCTTCGGCGGCTCCTCCCGACGCCCGACGCCATCGAGATTTCGATGGGCCGCTGGCCGTCGGGAGGAGCGTCGGGGAAGGGCGCCTCGCCCCTGGTGCTCGCCGGCTGGTCGCAGCCGTCAGGAGGGGAGCTGGCCGGCTCGGCTGGCGCGCTGGCCGGTGCGGCTCGCGCGCGGTTCGACGTTGCCCTCGGCGAGCGCGCGCAGGAGGCTCGCCTCGCGCAGGAGCCCGATCAGCTCGTTCATCCGGTCGATGCCGTCACGCGCCATGCGGCGCGCGGTCTCGGGATCGACGCGCGCGGCGATGCGGCTCCCGAAGCGGCGGATCTCCTCGCGCGTCAGCCACTGCACCATCTCGACGTAGATCTCGAGGTCCTGCGCGGAGAAGCCGAACTCGTTGCTGTAGCCCCCTTCCCTGCGCAGCCGCGCCCAGGTCTCGGCGATCGCGACCGAGCTGCCCTCGAGGCACTGCTTGCCGCCGCGCACGACGATCTCGACCGCGCCGAGCTTCGCCATCTCGCGCAGCTCGGACACCGGCAGGCCGATGCGCCGCGCGAGCTTGGGCAGCGTCTCCGGCGGGTGCGGGCGGTCGCGCTCGACGGCCGGCTGGATCGTGCCGTCGAGCGCGTTCAGCGCGCGCGCCTCGACCTCCGACAGCTCGCGCGCGGCGCCCACGATGCCCTTGATCACCGACAAGGGCAGGTAGCGCTCCGCCTGCAGGCGCTTGATCAGCAGGATGCGCTCGACGAACGCCGCGTCGTACCAGGCGACGTTGCGCCCGGGACGCTCGGGCTCGGGCAACAGCCCCTCGCGGATGTAGAAGCGGATCGTCTCGCGTCCGACACCGGTCGCACGCTCGAGATCCTTCATCTTCAGCCGGCGCTGCGGCGCTCGTCCCGCGCTCCTGCGTTGGCTCACGTCACTGTAGACGCTGCTCGGCCTCGCCAGCTGACGCGCCCAGCTCGGCCACCGCGGCGATCTCGCGCTCGCGGCGCTCGCGGTCGAAGCGCTCGCCGACGGCCTGGTCGTTCGCGGTCAGCGCATCGAGATCGACGTCGGCGAACCCGAGCACGCCCATCTTCTCGTACGCCTTGCGGATGCGCGGCCCCCACAGGCCGATGTCCTTCATCGTCGGCACGATACGCGTGAACAGGTTCGTGCGGAAGAGCTTCATGAACTCCGACTGGTCGACGTGCTGGGCGCACTCGTCGACCGGCAGTCCGAGCGTCTCCCACACCTCCTCGCCGAGGAAGCGGTCGCGCAGGAGGTAGCAGCCCTCGACGGCGAACTCCTCGCGCTCGTCGCGCTCCTTCTCGGTCAGCTGCGGGTAGTAGTCGCGCAGCGCGAGCCGGCCGAAGGCGACGTGCCGCGCCTCGTCCTGCATGACGTAGGCGTTCACCGACGCCGCGAGGCGGTTCTTCGCGTTGTCGCGGATGAAGCCGAAGGCGGCGAGCGCGACGCCCTCGATCAGCACCTGCATGCCGAGGTAGACGAAGTCCCAGCGCGACTCGGTGAGCGTGTCGCCGATCAGCTTCTGCAGGTGCTTGTTGATCGGGTAGACCAGCTCGAACTTGCTGTGCAGCAGACGCGAGTACGCCTCGACGTGGCGCGCCTCGTCGATCACCTGCGTCGCGGCGTAGAACTTCGAGTCGAGGTCGGGCACCTGCTGCACGATCTTCGCCGCGCAGATCAGCGCGCCCTGCTCGCCCTGCATGAACTGCGAGAGCTGCCACGCCTGGAAGTGCCGGCGCAGGTTCGCCTTCTCGGCCGGGGTCATCCGGTTCCACGGCCCGGAGCCGAAGATCGGGATGGTCTCGTCAGGTAGCTGCTCGGGGTTCTCCGGGTCGAGATCCTGCGACCAGTCGATGCGCTCGTTGGCGTCCCACTGCAGGCGCTTGCCCTTCTCGTAGAGGTTCAGCAGCTTCTCGCGGCCGTCCTGGTACTCCCAGTTGAACCGCGCCTCGAAGTCTTGCTTGACGGTCCACTCCAGGTCCCCGACGGGGTAGGCGTAACGTTCCTGCGTCAGCATCGCGTCCTCCCGGCGCCGCCCGATGGCGCCCTGCTGCTACGTAGTGCGTAGTCGTACTCCGCATTTCGTCCGGGAGTCAACCCCTCCGGGCAAGCCGTCGCGCCGCCCGCGACGTTGTCGCCGCCGGGCGCGAAATCTACGACCGTCGCATGAAGACCGACGTGCCCTACGAGGAGTTCATCCGCGACCTCGAGAGCGATCCGCGCCGGCTGGTCGCCGTCGAGCGCCCGCGGCCGCACTGCGCGGTCGTCCGCCTCGACGACCCCGAGAACCACAACGCGCTCTCCGGCGTGCTGACGGTGCAGCTGCGCCGGGCGCTCGCCGAGACGCTCGCCGATCCGGAGATCCGCTCGGTCGTGCTCACCGGCACGGACCCGATGCTCTCGGTCGGCGGCGACTGGAAGCTCATGCGCGACCGCGGGCACAGCGCGATCGAGCGCGCCGAGGGCAACGTCGGCATCTGGAAGTGGATCCGCTACCAGTTCGGCGGCGTCGCGCGGCTCATCGCGCACTCCGACAAGCCGGTGGTGGTCGCGGTGAACGGACCGGTGGCGGGCGTCGCGCTCGCGTGGACGCTGAACAGCGATCTGGTGATCGCGTCGGAGCGCGCGCAGCTCGTGCTCGCCTTCGGCCGCATCGGCCTCGTTCCCGAGGTCGGCACCAACTGGGCGCTCACGCGCCGCGTCGGCTACCAGAAGGCGTTCGAGCTCTTCGTCCGCGGCGGGGTGATCGACGCCGGGAAGGCGCTCGAGCTCGGCCTGGTCAACGAGGTCGTGCCGCACGAGCGGCTCCTCGAGGCGGCGCTCGCGTGGTGCGACCGCATCGCGCGCCTCCCCGAGCACGCCGTCACGATGACCAAGCCGCTCATGCGGAACGCCGCCGACATGAGCTTCGAGCAGACGCTCCTCGCCGAGGAGTTCGCCGAGCCGACGACGTTCACGACCGCAGCGCACAAGCGCGCGATCGAGGAGCTGCTCGCCAAGACCGCGAAGGCGGTGACGGACTAGGGAGGCGCCGCGGCGCCTCCCCCGCCGTCCTTCAGACCAAGGCGCCCCTCAGATCGGCGTCAAGCGATTCGCGATGCCGCCGGTCAGCGACGTGTCGTACGCGTCGACGTCGCGCACCGGCGAGCCCTCGTCGAGCGGCACGCTCGCGAGGTCGACCCAGAACAGGTTCGGGCTCGTCGTCGACTGGAAGTAGTAGACGCGGTGCGTGAGGTCGGCGATGCCGAACCACAGCGTCGGCCAGGTGTCGGTGGTCACCGAGCTCGAGGTGTCCTCGGCCCCGAACGGCACCGCGACCGTGCGCGCGACGCTGTACACGCCGGCGACGGCGCCGGCCACGTCCTTCGGCGCCGGCAGCGTCTTCAGGTACGACGCCGCGCGCACGAAGCGGCTCAGCGGATCGATGTCGCCCGGCATCGAGCGCTCGCCGCCGAAGAGCTTGTAGTTCTTCAGGTTCGCGAGCTGGATGTCGTAGGCCGGCTCGTTGGTCATCACCTGGTACTGCTTGCCGTGGTGGACGACCCTCTTGTCGCCGATGAACTCGATGATCGCCGAGTCGCCGCTCGCGTCGGCGATCGACAGGTGCAGCGGCCACTCCCGGTCGGCGAGGATCGGCGCCACGATCTGGAAGCCCGACATCGCCTCGAGCGCCTCGTTCACGGTCGCGAAGTTGTCGAGCATGTACTGCGCGAGGAGGTAGTTCGACAGCACCGGCCCGTCGCCGCGCGGCGGGTACTGCGTCTGGTCGAGATACAGGAGGTTCGCCGACAGACCCTTCTCGTTCATGCCGTCGCTGGTCGCGGCGCCGAACGCGGTGACGGCGACGCTGCCGTACTTCGACTTCCAGCGCAGCGCGTTGGGCTCGTTCTCCGCCCCCGTGCGCTCGATCCCGCGCGGGTAGACGACGATGCGCGCCTCGTCCGAGCGGAACAGGTCGACGGTGCGCGCGACCACCTTCGCCTGATCGTTGTCGTTCCAGAAGATCCGCGAGCAGGCGACGGCCCGCTGCGGGGCGAGCGCGGCGGCCAGCACGGCGGCGCCGACGAGAGCGTGATGAAGCTTCATCCCGGGAGTATCGGCGGCCGAGCGCCGCGGCTTCAGTCGTCGCGGTGGGGCTACGCGGCGTCTTCGAGGCGCAGCGGACCGGGCAGACGACCCCGCGTCAAGACACCGCCGGCGCCTCGCGCGGCGGCCGGAGGGCGACCACGTCGAAGCTCGCGCGCAGCGTGAAGCCGAGCGCCGCGTAGAGCCGGATCGCGTCGTGGTTGTCGGCGGCGGCGTGCAGGAAGGGCGTCTCGCCGCGGGCCTGGATCTGCTCGACGAGCGCACAGACGAGCTCCGTCGCGAGCCCGCGGCCGCGCGCGGCGTCGGCCGTGCAGACCGCGCTGATCTCGGTGTAGCCGGGCGGCCGCATGCGCTCGCCCGCCATCGCGAGCAGCGCGCCGCCCCCGCGGATGCCGAGGTAGGTGCCGAGCTCGATCGTGCGGCGGAGAAACGGTCCGGGCTTGGTCGCGGCGACGAGCGCCAGCATGTCGTCGACGTCGGCGTCGCCGAGCCGCACCGCGCGCGCGCTCGGCGCGCTCCGCGCGCCGCCGCCGACCATCTGCACCGTCGGAGCGCGGAACGTCTCCCGCCAGCCGTCGGGTGCCTGGACCTCGGCGGGGCGGAACAGGACGACGAGCCCCCTCGGTCCGACGAGCGTCGCGAGCGCGCGCCAGTCGTCCTCCGTCGGCGCGTCGGGCAGCGCCGCGAACGGCGTGACGTCGGGTTGGTAGCGCGCGGCGCCGGGCAGCGTCTCGCCGAGCGCGCGGTGGGGGCCTGCGAGCGCGTGCCACGCGGGGTTGTCGAGCGGGTGCACGAGGGCCTATGTTGCCGATCGAGCCGAGACATGACGACCCAGACCTGGCAGCTCGACGAGCCGACGCTCGCCCACCACCTCGCCCGCATCGAGGAGGACGGCTACACGGTGCTCGAGGGCGCGATCGAGCCCGAGCTCGTCGTGGCCCTGCGCGACACCATCCGTCGCCTCGAGCGCGAGCTCGACGTCAAGCCGCGCGGCACCGCGGCCGAGGGCCACGCGACCCGTCGCATCTACAACCTGCTCGCCAAGGACCCGGTGTTCCAGGCGATGCCGCTGCACCGCAACGTCCTGCCGCTCGTCGAGCGCCTGCTCGACCGCGGCTGCCTGCTCTCGGGCATGACGGCGATCGACATCGGCCCCGGCGAGGATCCACAGCCGCTGCACGGCGACGACCTCGTCATGTCGCGCCACCTGAAGCGTCCGCACGCGCCGATGATGGTCACCTGCATGTGGGCGCTGACCGACTTCACCGAGGCCAACGGCGGCACGCGCTACGTGCCGGGCTCGCACCGCTGGCCCGACGTGCCCGGCCCGGACGGCGTCCCGGGAGACGTCGAGGTGCGGGCGATCGAGATGCCGGCGGGCAGCGTGATGGTCTTCCACGGCAGCCTGTGGCACGGCGGCGGCGCGAACCGCACGGAGTCGGAGTGGCGCTGCGGCGTCAACGTGCAGTACTGCCCGGGCTTCGTCCGCCAGCAGCAGAACCCCTACCTCGGCATCCCGCGCGAGATCGCCGCGACCTTCCCGGATCGATTGCTCGAGCTGCTCGGCTACCGCCTCTACCGCGGCATCATGGGCCACGTCGACGGCAAGAGCCCCGGTGAGGTCGTGTTCGGCGAGCGCATGGCGGAGACGGCGTACCGCGACGCCGAGCAGCGCCGCCGGGCGCGGCGTTGATCCTCGCGTCCGGCCGACGGTGAACGCGGTGCGGGGGCGCACCGTCGCGCTCGCGACGCTCGCGCTGTTCGCGGCGTTGTTTCTCGTCCTCTACGTCGCGCTCGCGCAGAGCGCGCGCTTCGTCCCGGACGACCTCTGCCTGTTCGCGAGCACGCGCAAGTGGGGCGTGCTCGGCACGGAGTGGCAGCTCTACACGACGTGGTCCGGGCGCTGGGCGTCGAACCTGATCGTCGCCGCGGTGATGTCGACGCTGTCCGACGCGCGCTCGTCGTACCCGTTCTCGCTCGCCGCCCTCGCCTACGCGGTGCTCTCGACGTGGGTCGTCGCGCGCGTCGTCTGGCGCGACGCGGTGCGCGCGGCGGTGCTGCCGCTCCTCGCGCTGGTGACGGTCGCCCTGCTCTTCTACGCGACCCCGCACCGCGGCGACTCGTGGTTCTTCGTCTTCTGCGCGATCGAGAACCTGGTGCCGCTGTGCTGCGCGCTGCTCGCGCTCGCCTGCGTGCTGCGCGCGGACGCGCACCCGCGCCTCGCCGTTCCCGCGGCGCTGCTCGCGGCGATCTCCACCGCGGGCCACGAGTCGGTCGCGCTCTCGGCGCTCTTCCTGGGTGGGCTCGGGCTCGCGCTCGGCTTCGTCGTGCGGCGCGACGATCCGCGTCTCGCGCGAGGCGCGGTCGTGCTCGCGGTCGCGCTCGCGAGCTTCGCGGTCTCGGCGGCGTCACCGGGGAGCGCCGCGCGCCTCGATCAGCTACCGCGCGCGCCCTTGCACGTCGCGCTGCGGGACGCGCTCACGGGCGGGCCGCAGGTCCTGCGCGGCGTCGCCGAGGCGACGCCGTCCGCGCTCCTCGCGACCCTCGCCACGTGGACGCTCGCGGCGCTCGTCTTCGCGCCCGAGCGCGCGACGGCGCTGCCGCCGCGCCGCGTGCTCGGCGTCGTCGCGCTGCTGCTCGTCGCCGCGTTCGGCGTCGCCGTCGCGGCGAGCTTCCCCGGCTACTACGCGCTCGGCACGCCGCCGCCCGAGCGCGGACGGTTCGTCCTCGCCTTCTTCCTGATCGGCGGCATGGCGACGCTCGGCGTCGCGCTCGGTGGCGTGCTGCGCGCGGTGCCGGGCAGCGCGCCGGCGGTGGTCGCCGCCGTGGTGCTCGCCGCGTCGTTCGTCGGCTACCGCCAGACCGTGCGCATGCTGCCCGAGATCCAGGTCGCGCGGCGCTACGCCGCGGCCTACGACGCGCGCATCGCCACCATCCTCGCCGCGCGACGTCCCCGCGACCGCTCGACGATCTTCGTCGACCCGCTGCCGTCGAGCGGCCCCCTGCGCTCGGCCGAGCTCGATCCGGAGAACCCGCGCGCGTATGCGAACCGCTGCCTGAAGAACTACCTCCGCCTGCTGCGCCCGATCCTGCGGCGCACCGCCGCGACCCCGCCGCGAACCGCCTAGTTTGCGCCTCGGGATCGCCCTATGCTCGCGCGTCATGCCGACCGGCACCGACGCCCTCGCGAGCGTGTCGATCTTCGGCGGGCTGTCGAGCGAGGCGCTGCGCTTTCTCGACGAGCGCCTCGAGACGGTGCACGTCCCCGCGGGCGGCTCGTTCTTTTCCGAAGGCGACCTCGGCGACAGCGTCTACGTTCTCGACGAGGGACGGGTCGAGGTGACGAAGTCGCGCAACGGCAAGAGCACGGTGCTGGCGCTGCTCGAGCCGGGCTCGTGCTTCGGCGAGGTGGCGCTGATCGGCATCTGCCCGCGCACCGCGAGCGTCCGCGCGCTCGACGACTGTCGGGCGCGCAAGCTGCCGAGCCGCGTGCTGCTCGAGCTCTACCGGCGCCTGCCCGAGCAGTTCACGCTCCTCCAGATGAACCTCGGCCGCGAGGTCGCGCGAAGGCTCTCGCACCTCACCGACGCCCTGCTCGAGCTCGTCGCCGCGGACGACGAGCCGACGCTGCTCGCGCGGCACTTCGGCAGCAGCGTCAAGTAACGATCGCGTCGCGACGTGCGACGTCGCCGGGGCGTCGGCTCAGTACGCGACCCGCGCCTCGAGCATGCCCGACGCACCCCGCACGACGATCAGGCGCGACATGCAGGGCATGCAGTAGACGCGGTCGCCGGGGCGCAGCTCGCGCGTCGAGCGGATCACGACCTTGCACACCGGGCACAGCACCTCGTTCGGCGCGAGCATGTCCCCGGCGCCGCGCCACTTGCGGTAGAAGCGCCGGAAGCGACGCGGCACCTCGTCGAAGCCGGTGTCCTCGAGGACGAAGCGACGTCGCTCGCGCTTCTCCTCCGGACCGCTCGGCAGGGCTTCGGCTTCGAGCGGATCCTCGAGCGCGTCACCGGCGAGCAGATTCGGCGTGTACACCAGGGCGACGTCCCCGACCGTCGGCATCGCACCCCCCTCCTCACGGCCGCGCGGGCGTCTGGTACTCGAGCCCGATGCGGGTGAGCCGCGCCTTGAAGTCGCGCAGCACGGTGTCCGCGAGCAGCTGCTCCATCTGCTCGGGGCTCATCCCGCCGAGATCCGCCCCCTGGTAGGTGCCGCGCGGGCGGTCGACGCCGAGCTTCTGCAGCTCGTCGACCGTGCGGCTGCCGCGGAACGCGTCGGCGAAGGTCGCGAGCATGAAGTAGGACATGTCCTTCTGCATCTGCTCGATCTCGGACTTCTTCTCGGGGTACTGGCGGACCAGCGAGCCGATGCGGTTCTCCCCGAAGCCGACGTGCCGGCGCTCGTCGGCGATCGTGCCGGACAGCGTGTGCGCGAACTTTGGATTGATGCTCGCGTTCATCGCGTACATCATCTCGAACACGCTGAACGCCATCCCCTCGAGCACGACGTTCTGGCCGACGACGCCGGCGACGAAGTCCTTGCGGTCGACCTTCTCGAGCAGCACCTCGGCGAACTTGACGAGGTTCGGGTTGGCGTAGTGGCGGATCGTGTCCTCGAGCTCGCTCTTCGGGACGCCGAGGTCGTACAGGCGCTGCGTGAACACCTCGACGTGCCGCGCCTCGTCGAGCGTCTGCGTGGCGAGGAAGCGGCGGCTCCCCTCGTCGGGCGCCGCGTTGATCAGCCCCGAAGACGCCGACAGCGCGCAGCGCTCGCCGACGATGAGCTGCACCGTCGCCTTGATCGACTCCTCGCGCAGCACCTCGTTGTCGAGCAGCAGCTCCGGCTCCTTCTCGCCCGGCGCGTGCCCGTACTCGGTGCCCATGAGGTACCCTTGCGGCGCCGATTCGAGCCAGCCCTGGATCGAGTACGCGGAAAGAAAGTCGGCCATCGCGTGAACCTCCGTCGCGAGCGGCGCCACGCAGGCGATGTGCCAGATCGGCATCCGCCCCAATCGACCGCTCGGACGGCCACGACACGACGAGACCGCGGGCGCGCGGGCGCGTCCGCTTCCCGGCGCCGGGAACGCGAGGACCGGCCGCGTTCCGAACGGCGGGAACGCGCCGTCCGGCCGCGGGGGGCGCCGCTCAGCTCTCCGGGAAGGTCACCACGGCGAGATCCACCGGCAGCTCGTTGCGACGCTGCGCTTCGCCCTCGACCGGCACGACCTGCACCTGCTGGTCCGCCTTCTCGAGCTCCTCGTCGAGGCTGCTCTGCGACACCGCGCGGCCGGTGACCTCGAAGGCGTCGATGACGTAGGGCACGCCGTTCGAGCCGAGCGGCGACGGACCGTCCATGACGTGGAAGTGGAGGTGCGGCGCGTCGCTGTTGCCGGAGTTGCCGACGAGCCCGAGCACCTGCCCGCGCTTCACGCGCTCGCCCTCGCGCACCCGGATGCTGCCGGGCTGGAAGTGCGCGTACAGCGCGTAGCGGCCGCCGCCGAGGTCGAGCACGACCGCGTTGCCGTCCGCGGTGGTCGCGGTGACGCCTTCCGGGAAGGCGCCCGGCGTCCCCTCCGGCATCCCGTCCTGGACGTGCGCGACGGTCGCGTCGGCGACCGCGATCGCCTCGGCGCCGAACTGCGGGTAGCTCTCGTTGCGCTTCGGATCGCCGCTCGCCAGGCGATCGTCCTCGGTGAGCTGCATCCAGTCGATGGCGTAGCGCTGCGCGAGCCGGCGCTCGCCGTTGATCGGCAGCACCGCGCGGCGGTGGTACGAGTCGCAGCAGCTCGCGGCCGCGACCCAGCGGGCGCCGCGCAGCGGCGGTCCGACGACGAGCGGCGCGTCGGTGATCACGTCGGTCGGCGCGACGCGCTCGACGGTGCGCTCGCCGAGCGGCGGCTTCGGCTGCTTGGTGGTCGCGACGATGCGGTGCGCGAGCTTCTTCGGCACGTCCTCGCGGCGCGGAAAGCTCGCCTCGAGGTACATCACCGTGTCCTGTCCCGGGCCGAGCGTGGTCGAGCGCACCGGCGGCCCGATGCGCGACGCGAGGTTCTCGCCGTCGAGCTTCGTCACCACCGCGTCGCCGCGCGTCGGATCGAGCACCTCGACCGACTCGATGGTGATCGGGACGTCGGTCACGTTGGTCAGCACGAGCTCCCAGGGCAGACGCCACACGCCGTCGCTCTGCACGACCACGGCGGGCGTCGCGAGGACGCGCGCCAGGACCGGCGTGAGCTGGTCCTCCGCGCGCGGCTCGTCCTGCGTCGCGTGCGCGGCGGCGCGCGCGCTCATGCCGCCCCCGACGACGACGAGCGCCACGGCGAGCGCAGCTCGGAGGACCGAAGGAGCGTTCGGATGGGGTCGCGAGCTGCGGGACATGGGCTCTCCTCTCGACGCGCGCGGCTCAGGCGCGGTAGGGCGCGTAGAGCAGCAGCGGTCTTCGCTCCTCGCGCCAGCTCTCCTCGTCCGGCGCGAGCAGATGGTCGAGATCGCCCGGACGCGCCGCCGGGTCGTCGACCCAGGTGCGCAGCAGCGGGCTCCCGTTGATGACGTCGATCGCGCGGCGCTCGCGCTCGTACTCGTACTCGAAGTCGCGCCACAGCGGCGCGTCGGGATGCAGCGCGCGGTACGCCTTCAGGAGCAGCGCGACGATCCGGTACGGGCGGAAGACGTCGTGCTTGTAGCCCGGGTCGTCGACGTGGATCTGCACACCGGCGCAGAGCTTGCGCGCGTGCTTGTGGAACGTCGGCTCGAACCAGCACGGACGCAGCCGGCAGCCACGCAGCCACTCCGGCGCGAGCCGGTGCATCTCGGCGAGCAGTGCGCGCGCGTCGATCTCGGGCGCGCCGACGATCTCGAGCGGCCGCGTCGTGCCGCGTCCTTCGGAGAGCTCGGTGCCCTCGATCATCACCGTACCGGCGTAGCAGCGCGCCATCGACAGGTTCGGCGCGTTCGGGCTCGGGTTGACCCACGAGAGCTGCCCGATCGGCCAGCCGAAGCCGGGCGCCGCGTGCGGGTCCCAGCCGTGCACGGCGACGACCTCGAGCTCGACGTCGATGTTCGCCGCGCGCACGAACCAGCGCGCGAGCTCGCCCAGCGTGAGGCCGTGGCGCATCGGCATCGGCCCCGCGCCGACGAAGCTCTCCCAGCCCGGACGCAGGCGCAGCCCCTCGACCG
The DNA here is from genome assembly GCA_036563615.1 of Candidatus Binatia bacterium. Taxonomy (NCBI): domain Bacteria; phylum Candidatus Binatota; class Binatia (SeqCode); species Binatia bacterium. Next base: position 751,555 of record DATCMB010000006.1, on the reverse strand, counting down.
GCCGGCCCACCGGGTTCGGGCGGTCCAGCACCCACACCGCCTTGCCGCGGCGTCCGGCGTCCTCGAGGACGTAGCGCAGCGTGGTCGCGAACGTGTAGATGCGGCAGCCGAGGTCCTGCAGGTCGACCAGCAGGACGTCGATCTGGTCGAGCATCGCGTCGGTCGGACGGCGCGTCTCGCCGTAGAGGCTCCACACCGGGATGCCGTGCACCGGATCGACGTAGTCCTCGGACTCGATCATGTTGTCCTGCTTCTCGCCGCGCATGCCGTGCTGCGGTCCGAAGGCCGCCACCACGTCGAGGTCGCCGCAGGCGACGAGCGCGTCGAGCGAGTGCGTCAGCGTCGAGGTCACCGACGCCGGGTGGCCGAGCAGCGCGACGCGCCGCCCGCTGAGCTTCGCGCGCAGCGCGCGGTCCTCGAGCAGCCGATCGATGCCGAGCTTCACACCCATCGCGTCCTCACGACCCGGCCCGCGCGGCGAGCGACGCGCTCCAGCCGCCGGGGTCGTGGAAGTCGGGATGGGCGCCGGGGTGCGCGAGCGCGAAGTACGCGACCTTGCCGTCGTGCTCCTCGACCACGGCCGAAAGGCCGAGCGCGTACGGCGGCGGGCCGAGCAGCGCGGCGACCGGCTCGAGATCGAGCAGGACGTCGAGCGTGAGCGTGCGCGCGTCGCTGCGGGTCGCGCTGCGCGGCGCGCGCGCCAGGGGAACGTCGCGCATCCCCCGGCGTCGATCGTCGAACGCGTAGAGCGCCCAGTCGCCCGTCGGCGCGAAGTTTGCCTCGACGTACGCGGGACGCGTCGCCGCGCCGAGAAAGGCCTCGCAGCAGGTGTGCCGCCAGAGCTCGTCGCGTCGCCTCGGCGCGCTTGCGGGCGCGGGCAGCGCGATGCGAGCAAGCTCTCCGTGCAGCACGAAGCGCAGCCACAGCGTCGTCCCCTCGAGCGCCGCTCCGCCACTCACCTCGAGCGCCGCGCTCGGCGGCGTCGTCGGGTGGTGCACGAGCGGCGTGAGCGCCGGCTCGCTCCGACCACGCGCTGCCGCGAAGGTGCCGGTCATGGCAGCGCGATAGCCCACGCTCGCGGCCGCGACAACGCGCCATGCGATGAAATCCGCGCGTCGTGCGTCGAAGGACGCATGCGGTGCCGCGGCGCGATCCGTAGGTGCTGCACGCTGCGGGAGCGCGCAGGGAGCCCGCTTGGCGGCGCGCTCGGGATCACGATATGCCTGCGGAGGGAGGTTTCATGAGGAAGCTTGTGAGGACGTTGGTGGTGTCGCTGGTCGTGGTGCTCACGACCGGCTCGTTCGGCGTCGCGTGGGCGCAGACCCACGCCGTCCCCGAGGCGCTGGTCAAGGCGACGCCGGAGCAGCGCGCGAAGGTGGAAACCGAGATCATGACCGAGCGCCTGTCCTTGACACCCGAGCAGATCCCGCAGGTCGAGGAGATCAACAAGAAGTACGCCGAGGACATGCAGCCGATCCTGACCGGTGACGGCGGCGACGTGGTGAAGAACCATCGCGCCGCGCGCAACATCGAGGGCGCCCGGGACGCGGCCATGCAGAAGGTCCTCAGCAAGGACCAGTTCCGGAAGTTCGTGGCCGCGAGGCAGGGGATGCGCAACGCGATGATCGAGAAGCTCACCGCGAGCCTCGGGCTGCCGACCCCCACGCCCGCCCCGACCTTCCCGCCCGACGGCGCCCCCACCGCGACCCCGAGCGGCGACGCGGCGAAGGGCGATGGCGCCAAGGGCGACGCCAAAGACGAGGGCGGCAACGCCGCCAAGAGCGAGGACGCCGCCAAGGGCCAGGGCGCCGAGGCACCGAAGAGCGCCGGCAACTGAGCGCACCCGAGCGCATGTGCGAGCCCTGGGGCTTCGCGAGCGAGCTCGACGACGTCGCCGGCGCCATCGCGATCGTCGGCGTCGGTGACGCGGAGTTCTCGAAGGCCTCGGGGCGCTCGGCGCGGGAGATCGCGGCGCAAGCCGCGGAGCGTGCGCTCGCCGACGCCGGGCTCGCCCCGGCCGACGTCGACGGTCTGATGTGGCTGCCGTTCTTCGGCGGCCAGCTCGACGCGGCGGCGTTCCACGCGCACTTCGGCACCTCGCACGCGATGTGGACGTCGCCGCACGGCGGCGGCATGGTGTGGGCGGGCTCGGCGCCGTACGAGGCGGCGCTCGCGATCCGCGCCGGCAAGGCGCGCTACGTGCTCAACGCCTTCGCCGTCACCTGGGCGACGCAGCGCGCGCAGATGGTCGGCGGTCCCGGCCAGGTGCACGCCGAGGACCTCTTCAAGCAAAATCTCGAGGTGCCGTTCGGCTGGTTCCCGCAGCCGGTCTACTTCGCGAGCATCGCGCGGCGGCACATGCACGAGTACGGCACGACGCCGGAGCAGCTCGGCGCAATCGCCGTCGCATGCCGCCGTCACGCGACGCTCACGCCGGGCGCGGTGATGCACGACAAGCCGCTGACGCTCGAGGACTACCTCGCGAGCCCGGTGATCGCCGATCCGTTTCGCCGCGAGGACTGCTGCCTGATCTCCGACGGCGGCGCGGCCTACGTCATGACCTCGCTCGAGCGGGCGCGCGATCTGCGCAAGCCGCCGGTCGCGGTGCTCGGCGTCGGCGTCGGCAACTCGCGCACCGGCTCCTACTGGTCGCAGCAAGGCGACTTCACCGCGACGCCGCAGGTGTACGCCGCGCCGGGCGCGTTCGCGATGGCGGGGATCGAGCGCGCCGACGTCGACGTGCTCGCCTGCTACGACCCGTTCACCATCGTGTCGCTGATGCAGATCGAGGACATGGGCTTCTGCCCGAAGGGCGAGGGCGGCGCGTTCGTCGCGGGCGACACGCTCTGCTTCGACTCCGGCAAGCTGCCGTACAACACGCACGGCGGGCTGCTGTCGCACGCCTACGTGCTCGGCATCGCGCACGTCACCGAGCTCGTGCGCCAGCTGCGCGGCGAGGCAGCGGCGCAGGTGCCCGACGCCGAGATCGGCGTCTACGGCGGCTACAGCGGTCCGCAGGCGAGCACGCTGATCCTGGCGCGGACCTGACGGACGCGCGCCCGAGACGTCCGATGCACGCCGCCTTTCCGCTGCCCGACGTCGCCTGGGAGCCGACGCGCGAGCTGTGGGCGGGCGCCGCGCGCGGCGAGCTGCGCTTGACGCGCTGTCGCTCGTGCGCGCGCCTCGTCTGGTACCCCGAAACGCCGTGCCGCCATTGCGGCGGCGCGGAGCTCGCGTGGACGACGCTCGGCGGGCGCGGACGTCTGTTCTCGTTCTCCATCGTGCGCCACGCGTGGATCCCGCAGGTCGCGGATCTGCTGCCCATCGTGCCCGCGCTGGTCGCGCTCGAGGAGGATCCGCGCGTGCGGTTCGTCACCCGCATCGTCGACTGCGCGCCCGAGGATCTCCGCTGCGACATGCCGGTGCGCGTCGTGTTCCGCCCGCTGCGCTTCACGGGGGTCGCGGGCGAGGTCGTGGCGCCGCTGTTCGCGCCGGATCGCGGCTGACACTCTCGAGCTTGACGATCCGGCGCCTCTGACCAGGCGGGCGCGGCCGCGCGCGCCTGCGCGCGCCCGTCCGCCCGCTTCGCGCGACCGCTCGACGTCGCGCTCATCGCCAGCGGGTCCTCCCCATCGACCCGCAACCGAGCGACGCATTCTCGACGCCCGACGTGGCGCGCGTGCAAGCAATCGCACGATGCGCAGGCGCGCGCCTATCGGTCGTCGCTGGCGAACTCGCTGGCGAGCGTCAAGGTCGAAAAATTTGTTCGCTACCACATTGCATCTCGCACCGACCTCGGTGATGCTCGGCGCGTCCGGCACCGACTCCGACCACCATCGATCCGAGCACCGCAGCTGGCCGCCGTAGCTGATGGAGGTCTTTTTGATGTTGATGCGTGCAGCACACCGCACACCCGGCGCCACCGGACGACGCGCTGCCCTTCTCATCGCTTGCTTCCTGTTCGTCGCCGCTCCCGCAGCGGCCCAGTCGAGCGCCAGCAGCTCCGCCTACGGCGCCGCCGTCGGAATGACGCTCCTGCCGCTCCTCGGCGCCGGCATCCCGATCGATCTTCCCGCCCAGCCCGTCGCCCAGGGCTCGGGGCCGCCGAGCTATTCGGACGGGCCCTACCAGACGCTTTCGGTGAACGTCTCGACGCCGTTGACGGGCCCGATCCTGTCGACCGGAGCCCTGGTCGCCTTCACGGTCTCCGACGTCCCCGACAATGCGTCGACGGCCTCCGTGGCGGAGATCGACGGCCTCTCCCTCAACCTGGCGGGGCTGGTGCCGCTGCTCACCCTGAGCGCGTCCACCATCACGTCGAACGCCAACATCAGCGGCGACTGCGGTGCGTTCGCGGCGGACGGCGACACCGTGATCGAGGATGCGCAGGTCGGCGGCACGCTCGGCCTGGGCCTCGTGCTGCCGCAGAACCCGCAGCCCAATCTCGTACTGCTCGATCTGCTCGGCCTGCGCGTCATCGTCAATGAACAAATTCTCACCGGCGACGGCGTGACGAGCCTCGGCCTCGCGGTCAACGCGCTGCGCGTGGAGCTCGACGTGTCGATCCTCGGGATCGGCGCGCTGAGCGGCGAGATCGTGCTCGGCCACTCCGAAGCGTACGTCGAATGCAGCGGCGCCGTGACGCCGACGCCGACGGTCGCGCCGACGCCCACGCCCACCCCGGGCGGCGGCCCGACACCGACGCCGGGCGGCGGACCCACGCCCACCCCGGACGGCGGTGCGACCCCGACCCCGTCCGGCGGCGCGACGCCGACGCCCGGAGCGCAGCCGACGCCAACCGACGAGCCGACGCCGGTGGCGCCGACCCCGAGCCCGTCGCCGACGCCGGCGCCGAACCCGACCCCGACGCCGCTGCCCGGACCGGCGGGCACCGATCCGCACACCGACGAGCTCGGCCTCGGCGACGAGGGCTTCGCCGGCATGACGCTCAACCCGGGCGGCGTCGGACAGCTGCTCTACGGCACCCTGTACGACGTGCGCCGCGTCGCGGGTCTCGCCGGCGAAGACGATCAGGCGGTCAACATCCAGATCGTCAATCTCAATCCGCTCGGCGGGGAGCTCGGCGGCGTGCTCGCGCGCGTGCGCTTCCGCGAGTCCAAGACGAGCCGCGAGGTCTACGCCTTCGACGTCGCGCTGTCGTGCGGCGAGGTGTGGGCGGGCGTGGTGACGCTCGGCGACGCCGGCGTCCCGACGATCCGCTCGCGCATGCCGATCGTCACCTCGCTCGGCTCGACCACCCTCACCACCGGACCGGCGCTCGACCCGACGAGCGGCGGCGCCGAGGGGGTGTTCGAGGTCCCGAACGGCCTCGCGGCCGACGACGTGCGTCGCGGCTACTTCGAGGTCATCGCGCAAGAGCAGCTCCCGTGCGAGCCGCTCGAAGGTGGCTTCGTGCGCGAGGGCAACACGTTCGCGCGGCTCACCGGCGACCTGGCGACGCCGCCCAACAGCCTCGCGGGCCACGTCGCGCTGGTCCGCGCGGTGTCCGGCGTGGCGTACGACTACGAGATGCCGGCGATCGCACGTTTTGTGATTGACGGCGGTGGCTCGATCGCGGCGCCGCTCTCGAGCGGGCTCCCCGACGTGCGAAGCTGCATCAACTGGGACAAGGGCTCCGAGAGCCCGTACTCGGGCCTCGCGAGCTGCCGCGACCAGCTCGACCTCGTGCTGTCGAAGTCGAAGCTGCACGTCACCTACGACGTGAGCCCGCTCACCGCGGGCAAGACCTTCCTGGTCCTCGCGCTGCCGACCAAGGGCGTGCACTGCACCGACGACGTCGCGAGCCCGCCGTTCCGCTGCTCGCCGAGCGGCGAGCGCATCGGCTGCCGCACGTTCGACCGCGAGGAGAACGAGCTCTTCCCGAGCCCCGAGTGCAACCTGCCGCGCGAGCTGTCGATTCTGCAGATCGGCGGGCCGCCGGACGCGCGCGCCGATCAGACGCTCGCCACCGGCAACTTCATCTCGGGCTGGATGACCTTCAGCCTGGCGTCCGATCCGGCGCCGGGCGGGAGCGGCGTCCACGAGCGCCGCAACCTCGACCCCGACCGCGCGTCGTTCCTCGGCGTGCGCGCGAGCGGCTTCCGCGGCCTGCCTGCCCTGCCGCTCGTGCTGCAGGAGTACTTCAACGGCAACGTCGGCGGGACGTTCGGCATGCTGGCGACGGCGCCGAGCGAGATCGAGCTTTACGGGATCGATCCGTAGGCGCCGCGACGCCGGCAGCTCGCCGCTCGCGTCGAGGCCCGGCGGCCGCCCGCATCCGTGCGGACGGCCGCCGGGGCGCCGGCGCGAGGCGAGGGACGCGCCGGCAGCGTCGGACGACGCTCAGAGACCGCAGACGTCGGCCGCGGCCTGGACCGCCGGGCCGAACGCCGGATCGCGCGGCCGCGAGGTCGCGCACGAGGCGAGCCGCGCCGCGAACGCCTCCGAGAACTGCTCGGTCCTCTGGACGATCAGGTTCGACAGGCAGCTGCAGGCGCGGTGCTTGGTGAAGCAGTAGATCCCGGCCATGAAGTCGACGACCCCGGCCGAGTGGCCGACGACGAGGCCGACGTCGCCGTCGTCGCCGTAGAGGATGAAGTTGACGGCGGTGCTGCAGGAGAGCGCGTAGGCGCGGGCCTCGTTCGGCGTCGCGAGGCCGAGCGTCGCGAGCAGCGCGAAGAGCGAGAGCAAGGTCTTCAGGGCGTTCTTCACTGGTCGTCTCCTTTCCTGTTCATCCGGTCGATGAGCGCCGCGCGCACGGCGCGCGCGACGGCCGCGGTCGTCTCCGGGTCGGCCTCCGCGGCGGCGGAGGGGCGTTGCTCGATCAGGTCGCGCACGGTGCGCGCGAGTGCTTGACGCCGGGCGGGCAGCGAGTCGCCGCCCGGCACGCGCGTGGCCTCGGCGGGCGGCAGGCCTGCCGCGATCTCCGCGTCGAGCGCGGCAGGCGCGTCGTCGCCGGCGTGCCGGTCGGCGAGCGCCGCGGCGAGCTCGACGCGCGCCGCGAGCGGATCGAGCTCGGCCGCGCCGCGTGGCGCGGTCGCGTCCGGGCCGCTCCAGCGCAGCACGAGCGCCGCGAGGAGCGCGCCGACCGTAGCCACGAGCGCGAGCTGCGCGCCCGAGGGGAGCGGCTTCGAGCCGCCGGGGTGGATCGTGCGACGTCGATTCACGCCGCGACGTAAAGCACGGCGCGAAGACAGCGGCTGTCCCGGCCCGGATCGGGCGCGTCGACGCCGTCGCGCCGACGCTCGCCGCGCTCAGTGCACCGTCGACGACGTTCCGGAGCGACGCTGCGGCAGCGCCGACACGAGCGCGCTCAGCGCGTCGAACTCGACCGGCTTCGTGAGGTGGTGGTCGAAGCCCGCCGCGAGCGCGCGCGCCTTGTCCTCGCTGCGCCCGTAGCCGGTGAGCGCGACCAGCAGCGCGTGCGGGATGCCCTCGTCGGCGCGCATGCGGCGCGCCACCTCGTAGCCGTCGATCCCCGGCAGCCCGATGTCGATCAGCACGACCTCGGGGCGCCACGCGCGCGCGCTGTCGAGCGCCGCGAGGCCGTCGTCGACGACGCGCACCTGGTGGCCGAGCAGCTCGAGGAGAAGCGCCATGCTCTCGGCGACGTCGGGATTGTCCTCGACCAGCAGCACGCGCGCGCGCTCGACCGCGGACGGCTGCGCCGCCGACGTCTGCGGCTCCGTGCGCTCCGCCGGCGACAGCGCCGGCAGCCGGACGACGAGCTCCGCGCCCTTCCCCAGCCCCTCGCTGTGCGCCTCGACCGATCCGCCGTGCAGCTCGACGAGCTGACGCACGACCGTGAGCCCGACGCCGAGCCCGCCCTGCGTGCGCGCGAGCTCGCGCTCGGCCTGGCTGAAGAGCTCGAAGATGCGCGGCAGCATCTCGGGCGCGATGCCGGCGCCGTCGTCCACGACGCGCAGCACCGCGTCGCCGCCCGCGCGCTCGACGCTCACCTCGATGTGCCCGCCGGCCTCGGTGTACTTCGCCGAGTTGGTGATCAGATTGACCAGCACCTGCTCGAGCCGGGTCTGGTCGCCGTTCACCTCGAGCGGCTCCTCGGGCAACGACACCCGCAGCGTGTGACCGCGGTCGTCGACCAGCGGGCGCGTCGTCTCGACGGCGCGCTCGACGATCGCCTGCACGGAGACCCGCGCACGCTGCAGCGTGATCTTGCCGCGCGAGATGCGCGCGACGTCGAGCAGATCGTCGACCATGCGCGCGAGCTGATCGGCGCCGCGGCGCGCGATGCCGAGCGCGCGCTCGCGGCGCCCGGGGTCGAGGCTCGCGGTGACGATCGCGTTGCGCACCGACGCGAGCGGATTGCGCAGCTCGTGACCGAGCATGGCGAGGAACTCGTCCTTGGCGCGGCTCGCCTGCTCGGCCTCGCTGCGCAGCCGACGCTCGGCCTGGTAGAGGCGCGCGTTGTCGACCGCGACCGCGGCGTGCGCCGCGAGCCCGGTGACGAGACGCTCGGCGTGCTCGGTGAACACGCCGCGGCGCGGGTGTCCGAGCACGAGCGCGCCGAGCACCTCGCGCCCGCGGCCGACCACGGGAACCGCCATGTAGCTGCGCACCGTCGGCTCCGCCGGCGCGCCCGCCGACGCGTCGGCGCCGCACCCCGCGCGCAGATCGTCGAGGCGCACGACGCTCTCGCCGCGCAGCACGCTCGCGAGCGGCGAGGACTCCGGACGGCAGCCCGCGCCCTCGAGCCAGCTCGACGGACCCAGCACCTCGCGCAGCTCGTAGCGCTCTCCCAGCCCGTCGACCTGCCGGTAGAAGAAGGCGCCGTAGCGCGCGCCGGCGAGCTGGGTCGCCGCTTCGGTCACGGCGTGCAGCAGCTTGTCGAGCTCGAGCTCCGCCGACAGCGACAGCCCGACGCGCGAGATCGTCTCGAGCGCCTCGCGGCCGCGGCGCAGCTCGTCCTCGGCGCGCTTTCGCCCGGTGATGTCGCGCGCGATCTTCGACGCCCCGACCACGGCGCCCGATGCGTCCTTGATCGGCGAGATGGTGAGCGACACGTGGATGCGCCGGCCGTCCTTGCACAGGCGCTCGGTCTCGTAGTGCTCGACGCGCGCGCCGACGCGGATCTTGGCGAGGATCTGCGCGATGTCGTCGGTGCGGTCGGGCGGCACGAGCAAGTTGAGCGGCCGGCCGAGCATCTCCTCCGCGGTGTAGCCGAAGATCCGCCGCGCGCCGTCGTTCCAGCTCGTCACGATGCCGTCGAGGGTCTTGCCGATGATCGCGTCGTCCGACGACTCGACGATCGCCGCGAGGCGCGCGCGCTCCGAGCGCTCGCGCGCGAACGCGTCCGTCTCGTGCTGGAGCTGCGTGACCGCGCGCAGGCGGGCGTCGGAGGAGACCAGCGCGGTATAGCTCTCCGCCGGAACGACCTCCGTGTGCTGGTCGCAGACCTCGTGCAGCAGCGCCCCCGTGGGCTCGCAGCCGCCGACGCGGACCGGATAGGCGCAGAGCAGCGCGAGCGGCATGCGCTCGGTGAGCTCGTTCCAGAAGCGCTCGAGACGCAGCGCCTCCTCGTGGCGTCCGTCGCGCCACAGCACGGCGACGATCTCCCCGAAGGCGCGGACCTGCGCGCGATTCTCCGCGACGCGCGCGAGCGTTCCCTCGACGACGTCGAGGAAGCGCTCGCGATCGACGCGCCCGTCGACCGACACCTCGCGCAGGATCTGCCGCGCATCGAGCGCGACGTAACGCCCCTGCGCGCTTGCAGCGGGAACGTCGATGCCGTAGCTCGCAAGCCGCGCCTCGAGATCGGCGACGTGCGGCTCCTCCGCGATGACCACCAGGCCGTCGCCCGCGTCGAAGCCGGCGACGATGAAGCGCGACACCTGGTCGAGGAGGAAGGCGTCGCCCTCGTAGAGCTGAACGACGTGAGAGCCGCGACCGGGCTCGTCCGGACCGCCGGGCGCGCGCGAGCCGCGTCGTGGACGCGAGCTACTGTGCAAGGGTTCTCCTGAGCGAGCGCGGGGCCGAGCGATCGCGCGTCCTTCATGATGGGTGGAGGGTCGGTCCGGGGTCAAGGGCGTTGCCGAAAATCGGACGTGTCGAGCGGCGCGCCGATCGTTATTTGCGCTACACACGACGACGGCTTGGAGGGAGCAGGGAGTGATCGCGAGATGCGGGACGCGCTGAGGACGAGCAGCGCCTTGGGCTCCGCCATGGAGCCGCGCCGACACGACGAGGGCTGAGATGCACGGGGCACACGACTTCCTGCAAGCCCTCGCCGTCGTGCTCTGCGTCGCCGCGATCACGACCGTCGTCTTCCAGCGACTCCGCCAGCCGGTGGTGCTCGGCTACATCCTGGCCGGCGTCATCGTCGGCCCGAACGTGCCGATCCCGCTGGTCGCCGACATGGGCATCGTGCAGACGCTGTCCGAGGTCGGCGTCATCCTGCTGATGTTCTCGCTCGGGCTCGAGTTCAGCCTGCGCAAGCTCTTCGCGGTCGGACCCGGCGCCGGCGCGACCGCGATCATCCAGTGCAGCCTGCTGCTCTGGCTCGGCTACGTCATCGCGCGCGGCTTCGGCTGGACGACGCAGGAGAGCATCTTCACCGGCGCGATCATCTGCGTCTCGAGCACGACGATCATCGCCAAGGTGTTCGACGAGCAGGGGATCCGCGGGCGCCTGCGCGACCTCGTGGTCGGCGTGCTGATCGTCGAGGACCTGATCGCGATCCTGCTGATGGCGATCCTCACCGCGCTCGCGAGCGGAACGGGGCTGTCGGCGAGCTCGCTCGCCGTCACCGGCATGCGCCTGCTCGCCTTCCTCTCGATCCTGCTGATCGTCGGGCTGTTCATCGTGCCGCGCACGATGCGCTTCGTCGTGCGCATCGGGCGCGACGAGACGACGCTCGTCGCGAGCATCGGCATCTGCTTCGCGATCGCGCTTTTCGCGCTCGAGTTCGGCTACTCGGTCGCGCTCGGCGCGTTCCTCGCGGGTTCGCTGATCGCGGAATCGGGTCAAGCGCACGAGGTCGAGCGGCTCGTGCAGCCGGTGCGCGACGTCTTCGCGGCGGTCTTCTTCGTCTCGGTCGGCATGTTGATCGACCCGACGCAGCTCCTCGAGTACGCGATCCCGATCACCGTGATCACGCTGACCGTGATCCTCGGCAAGCTCGTCAGCGTCGGAATCGGCGCGTTCCTCACCGGCAACGGCATCCGCACCTCGGTGCAGGCCGGCATGTCGCTCGCGCAGATCGGCGAGTTCTCGTTCATCATCGCCGGGCTCGGCCGCGCGCTCGGCGCGACCGGCGACTTCCTCTACCCGGTCGCCGTCGCGGTGTCGGCCATCACGACGCTCACCACGCCGTGGTTGATCCGCGTCTCCGGATCGCTCGCGAGCTTCGTCGAGCACAGCCTGCCGAAGCCGATGCAGACCTTCGCGGTGCTCTACGGATCGTGGTGGGACCGGCTCGGCACCGCCTCGAGCGACGAGCCGCGCTCGGTGTCGCGCGTGCACCACCTCGTGCGCCTGCTCCTGATCGACGCGCTCGTGATCAGCGTGCTCGCGTTCGCCGGCGCGATCGGCCGGCCGCGGCTCGCGCCGGTCGTCTCGGAGTACCTGTCGGTGTCGCTGCAGACGGCGCACGTGCTCGTGCTAATCGCGAACGTGATCCTCGCCCTGCCCTTCGCGATCGGCATCGTCCGCGTGTCGCGCTCGCTGAGCTACGCGCTCGCCGCGCGCGCCTTCCCGGAGGCCGAGCCGGGCGGGCTCGACTTCGCCGCCGCGGCGCGGCGCGCGATGGTGGTGTCGCTGCAGATCGTGTTCGCGCTCGCGGTGGCGATGCCGCTGGTCGCGATCACGCAGCCGGTGCTCGGCGGCTCGGGGAGCGCGCTGCTGGTCGCGGGGCTGCTCGGCATCCTGCTGATCTCGCTGTGGCGCAGCACGACCAATCTCGACGCCCACGTCCGCGCGGGCGCGCAGGTCGTCGTCGAGGCGCTCGCGCGTCAGTCGGCAGGCGCGGGCGAGGAGCACTCGATGGAGGACGTCCACCGGCTGCTGCCCGGCATCGGCGAGCCCGAGACGGTGCGCATCCCGCCGGGCGGGCTCGCGGTCGGCAAGAGCCTCGCGGAGCTCGACCTGCGCGCCACGACCGGCGCGACCGTGCTCGCGATCTCGCGCGACGGCGCGGGCATCGCCGTCCCGCAGGCGACCGAGGTGCTGCGCGCGGGCGACATCCTCGCCGTCGCCGGAACGCAGGAGGCGATCCTCGCCGCGCGCGAGCTGCTGAGCCGGCGTCCGTAAGAAGAGCGCTCGCTCGCGAAGGCGCGCGCGCAACGAGAGGACGCGGCGCACGCGGCTCGACGTCCGCTCACTCGACGTCGACGATCACGAAGCCCTGCTGCGCCTGCTCCCAGCGCACGGTGACGTCGCGGCCCGCGAAGTCGGGCAGCACGTACTCGCCCGTGGCGCCGATCACGAACTCGCTGCCGAGCGTCGTCACCGTGAAGGTCGCCTCGCCGAACGGCACGCCGTCGGCGTACGCGGTGACGGTGTGCGTGCCGTCGCCGAGCAGAGCCCAGTTGAGCAGGAGTCCGAAGCCGTTGTCCGTGTCGCCGCACACGGCCTCGGTGTCGCGCCGCGAGGTCCCGTAGCCGGCCCGCGACGGCGTCCCGCCGTCGATGCTCAACGTGACCTCGGTCGCATCGCACACCCAGCCGGAGACGATGCCGATGCCGCTCTGGAACGAGGACGGCGCCGGGTTCTCGAGCACGCCGAGCGGGCTCGCCTGCGTCGCCGCGGCGTCGAGCTCCGGGTTCGCGCGCACGCGCAGCGCGCTCGCCGTCGCCGCCGTGGCGGAGTCGCCGGAGCTGGCTTCGGCCGCGAGCGCTGCGCCGGCCGGCGCTGGCGCGAAGGCGGCGATGACGAAGCTCTGCAGCGGCTCCTGCCAGCGGAGCAGCAAGGAGTCGCCCGGCCGCGGGAAGTTCGAGATCGGGTAGTCGCCGCTCGCGCCGGCAAGGAACTCCACGCCGAACGTCGTCACCGTGAAGGTCGAGCTCGCGATCTCGACGCCGTCGGCGAGGACGCGCAGCGTGTGCTCGCCGTCGCCGAGCACGCTCCAGCTCAGCAGCCCCCCGAAGCCGTTGTCGGCGTCGCCGCACACCCCGACGGTGTCGAGGCGCGACGTGCCGTAGGCGAGGTCCTTCGGCTCGCCGCCGTCGACCTGGTACTGGACCTTCGTCGCGTTGCAGACCCAGCCCGAGATCAGGCCGATGCCGCTCTGCGCGCTCCCCGGGGCGGGATTCTCGAGCTGCGCCAGCGTCGGCGACGGAGCGGGCTTCGCCGCCTCCGCGACCGCGCCGACCGCGTCGACCAAGCCGTAGCCCGAGAGGAAGTCGTAGCCCGGCGCCTCGATGTCGAGCGCGCTGTCGATCAGCGCCGCGAGCACGCCCGCGGGCGACAGCGTCGGGTTCTTCTGCAGCATGAGCGCCGCCACCGCCGCGGCGTGCGGCGCCGCGGCCGAGGTGCCGAAGAAGTTCGGGAAGCCGGTGTTGTCCGGATCGACGCCGGGAATGAAGAACGTCGTGTCGGTGCCGTCCGGGGCCGCGATCTCCGGCTTCGCGCGGAGCACCGGGGCGTTGGGAAGCGGCTCGCCCGTCGGCCCGAAGTAGAAGGGGATCTCGCCGCCGAGCGAGCTGTAGCGCTGGACGTTGATCACGTCGGCGGGCGGCATGAACGCTCCGCCCGAGTCGATCTCGCGGTAGTCGACCGCAGCGACCGCGATCACACCCGCGGCCGCCGCGTGCCCGGCGATCTCGGCGTCGCGGAAGATCTCCGTGTCGTAGTTCGCCGGGTCGGTGCAGGATGGATAGAGCACGACGCGGAAGCGCTTCGCGTCGCCGCACGCGCGATCCACCGCCAGGTAGTAGGTCCGGGCTTCGCCGCTCGTCTGCGGGAGCGCGACGAGCTCGACGGGGTCGCCACCGACGCCGCCCTGACGGCTGCAGCCCTGCGGGGTCACGCTGGACAGGTCGTCGCGAAGGTCGCACGAGCCGTCGCTGCACGAGAAGACCAGCAGGTCGAGGTCGGTCGTGGCGCCGGGCCCGAGCGTTCCGTCGAACGGATCGGTCCACTGCAGGACCGCTCTCGCCCTGCAGCGGTCCGGCAGCGTGATGCGCGCGAGGGTCTGGCCCCCGCCGAAGTCGTGCAGGTCGAAGCCGGCCATGCCGGGCACCGCGGAGGTGAACACGGCGTCGACGCCGAAGCGACCTTGGTTGCCCGCCGAGCTGAAGTACGGCACGCCCGCCTCCACCGCGGCCTGTGCCGCCTGCGCGACGATGCCGTCCTGAAACATCGGCGCCGTGAGGTAGGACACGTCGTCGACGATCACCTTCGCGCCGCACGCGCGCAGGGCGTCGATGCCGCTCGCGAAGCCGGCCTCGCTCTCGAACGCGGTGTGGAACAGGATCGGCGACCCAGGCGCGAGGTCGTGCACGAGCTCGGCCATGGCGCGGCCTTCGTCCTCGCCATCGAAGTCCTCCAGGACCTGCACGGTCGGCGGCAGGTCGGCGGTGAGCTGCGACGAGGTGCCGGTGACGAGGCGCGAGCAGCCGACGCCCGAGACGCTGCTGGGGGTCAGCGCGGCGAAGCTGTCCGACAGGATGCCGACCGGCACCCCGGAGCCGTCGACGCCGAACTCGGCGCGCGCCTGCTGCACGGCGATCGAAAGATCCGCCTGGCTGGTGACGGCGCCGACGCTCTTCTCGGGCGGGTAGTTCGGATGGATGGTCCGCACCTGCGGGATCGCGGCCACCGCGTCGAGCTGCAGGGGATCGCACCAGCCGATGACCCGCGCGTACTTCGGATGGCTTTCCTCGACGATCAGACCGGCCGCGCGCAGCTGGTCGAGGATCTCCGGCGTGAGCTCGGAGAGGCGCACCTCGATCTCGGGCAGGCCGGCTCGGAACGGAAGCGCGGGCACCGCGCGCTGCACTTGCGCTTTGCTCTTGCCCTCGCGAGCGAGCTTGCGCGCTTCGAGCAGCGGGGAGGCGACCTTCGTGAGGTCGGGATTGGCCTCGTAGAGCTCGCTCTTGAAGCGTCGTGCGAGCTGCGCGTCCGCAGCGCTCGCTGCGAGGAGAACCGCGGCGAGCGTGAGGAGAAGACCGGAGCCGAACCTTCGCATGCACGCCGTATCGGCAAGGACGGCGCGAAAGTAGAGTCCTCGAAGCCGTGAGGTACGCGGGCCGTGTCCCGCGCCACGGCGTGACGAGAGCGAGGCGCGTCTAGCCCAGCTCGTCCCGCGGCGAGGTGATCAGCACGCAGGTGCAGCCGGTCTCGCTCCAGACGCGCTTGTCGGCGGTGCCGGGCTCGGCGCGGTTGAAGTCGCCGGGCAGGAGCTTGCGGTCGTCGATCCAGAGCTCGCCCTCGAGCAGGTGCAGCTCCTCGACGCCGGCGTGGCGGTGCGGCGGGTAGTCGACGCCCGGCGCGAGCCGCACGAGCATGCTGACGCGCTGCCTCGCCGCGTCGCTCGCGAGCAGCTTGACGTGGATCCCCGGCGCGGCCTGGGTCCACTCGGGCTCGGTCCACTGCGGGGCGGTCCAGGCGGCCGCGGACGGCTCTCCCATGGCCCGGTCTGCGGTCGGCGCGCTCGCGCGCGGCGCGCGCGCTGCGCCGGCGCGCGCGGCATCGGATCCGATCCCGACGCGCTCGGCGAGACGGCCCCACAGCGCGACCGACGGACGCAGCACGTCGGTCGGCCAGTCGACGAAGCGGTCGACGACGCCGTGCAGCGACTGCGCCTCGCTTCGGCACTCGGCGCAGCTCGCGAGGCGCTCCTCCACCGCGGCGGCCTCGCTCGTCGGCAGCATCTGCAGCACGTAGAGCAGCAGCGCGTCGGCGTGCTCGGCGTCGTGCATCCGCGCCGCCCCGCTCATGGCTGCTTCCTCCCGACGAGCGCCCGGCGCAGCTTGTCGAGCCCGGAGCGAATTCGTGTCTTTACGGTGCCGAGCGGCTCCTCGAGGCGCTCCGCGACCTCGGCATGGGTCAGCCCGGAGAAGTAGGCCATCTCGATCGCCCGGCGCTCCTTCGGGTTCAGGACGGTCAGCGCGCCGTGCAGCGCCCTGCCCTCCTCCCGGCGGGACGCGTCGTCCTGCGGATCGTCCGATGCTGCGGCGAGAATCCCGGGCTGATGGTCGACGCGCTTCTTGCGACGTCCGGCGCGCAGTCGGTCGATGGAGCGCGAGCGCGCCTGGTTCATGATCCAGCCGACCACCGTGCCGTTCGCGGCGTCGTAGGACGCGGCGCGACGCCAGACGTCGTGGAAGACGTCGAGCGTCACCTCCTCCGCCGCTTGTCGATCGTCCGTGATCCGCATGCTCAGCGTGAAGACGATGCGGCTCGCGCGGTCGTAGAGCGCGCGCAGGGCGCGCTCGTCGCCGGCCGCGACGCGCCGCACGAGGTCGACCCACTCCTCCTCGGAGACCGGGACCTTGCTGTCGGAGTGGAGGAGGTCACCGAGGGTCAGGCCGGGGCCATCAGACGGATCGCGGCTTGTCGGGCCTCCGGCGCTCACGGCCGCCCGTCGTAGCCGCCTCCGCGACTTCGGACAACAGGTATTTCGCGCGCTCGTCGCTCCGACCGTTGCGCGACGAGAGGCCCAGGTCGGCGAGCGTCGGCTCGCCGGCCGCCTCGGCGACGCGCTCGAGCTGCTCGCGCTGACGCTCGATCTCCCACAGCGCAAAGCAGCGCGCATGGACGGCGTAGACGTCGAGCCTGCCGTCGGGCTGGACGAACTCGAGCTCGAGCTCCGCCTCCTCGCGGCGCACCAGCGACGTGCAGATCGCGCAGCGATCTCCGCCGCCACGTCCGCCCCACGTACGGTCCGGCCTGCGGTCGGGCAGTCGCCCGGCCTCGACCGCTTGGCGCACCGCAGCGCGCAGCTCAGCGTCGTTCGTCATCCAGCCTCCGAACCACCGCGGGAACGCGCAGCCGCTCTCGCGACGCGCACGCGATGTCACCCGATCAAACGACAGGCGACGGCAGGCGGATGGGTGAAACGTTGCTCTTTCTTTCTGCGGCGCGATTTTCCACGGATGGCGGCGTCAATGCGCGGCGCGCGCGTGGCGGGTGCGACGTCGGCGCCGCACGACGAACGCTGCGGCGGCGAGCAGAACGGCCGCGACCACCGCGAGGAACCCCATGTTGTGCTGCACCTGGCGCTTGATGGAGTTGCGGATGATCTGCCGCTGGACGTCGTAGCCTTCGGGCATCGGCAGGACGCCCATCTCCTGCATGTAGGCCTCGTAGTCGCGCAGCATCTCGGCGACGAGCTCGGGGCGCGATGCGGAGAGGTCCTCGGTCTCGCCGGGGTCGCGCGCGATGTCGTAGAGGTGCCACGCGCCGTCGCCCCACGGCGGCATGTTGCGCACGAGCTTCATGTCGCCCTTGAAGAGCGCCGCGTTGCCCGCCACCTCGACGCCGACCGGCGCGTCCACCGGGTGGGCGCGCTCCGCCTCGCCGCGCAGCACCGGGCCGAGGCTGCGTCCGGTGATCGGCACGCCGCCGCCCTCGGCGGAAACCCCGGCGATCTCGAGGATCGTCGGCGTGACGTCGGTGACGAAGGTCGGCGTGCGCACGCGCGTCCCCGGCGTGACGCCCGGTCCCGCGATGACGAGCGGCACGCGGATGCCGCCCTCCGTGGTGTAGAACTTGAACAAGCTGCCGGGCGATCCCGCCGCCGTCGCCCACTCGGGACCGATGAAGTTGAGGCTGCCGCGCTCGCCGAGGTTGTCGAGCTCCCAGCTGTAGCCGTGAAGCGCCATCCAGACGTTCATCCCCGGCGCGTGCACCGGGTCGCTCGGCTCGGGCCCGTTGTCCGAGGTGACGATGACGAGCGTGTTCTCGAGCTCGCCGCGCTCGTCGAGCCAGGCGAGCAGCCGACCGAGGTGGTGGTCGAGCGCCTCGATCATCGCGGCGTACACCGCCATGCTCTTCGCGTAGATCTGCCGCTCGTCGTCGGTGAGCAACGCCCAGGAGCGCAGCTGTGGAGGAATCGGACCGAGCGGCGCGTCGATCGGGATGATCCCGAGGGCGCGCGCGCGCCGCCAGCGCTCGCGCCGCACGACCTCCCAGCCGGCGTCGAAGCGTCCTGCGTAGCGCGCCGTGATCTCGCCCGGCGCCTGCACCGGGATGTGCACCGCCTGGTACGACAGGTAGGCGAAGAACGGCTCGGAGCGGCCCTGGTCTTCCGTCAAGTACTGAATCAACCGGTCGACGAGCAGCTCCGAGGAGTAGTACGACTCCGGCATCCTGGCGGGCTCGCCGTCCTCGAACCACGGCGCGTCCGCGTAGTACGGCATGTACGGCTTCGGCGCCCAGTTGTCGGCGCCGGACGCGTCGAGCGCGAGCGAGCGGTCGAAGCCGTGCGCGTTCGGCAGGTCGCCCGGGCCGTGTCCGAGGTGCCACTTGCCCGCCATGTAGGTCCGGTAGCCGGCGCGCTTGAGCCGCGTCGCGACCGTCTCGACGCCGGGCTCGAGGTGCAGCGTGTAGCCCGGCTGGCCCTCGTGCTCGGGCGGAATGACCTCCTCGATCGTCGCGACCCCGGTGCGGTGGTTGTCGATGCCGGTGAGCAGCATCGCGCGCGACGGCGAGCACAGGGGCGAGCTGTGGTGGCTCGTGAACAGCGCGCCGCGCTCGGCGAGACGGTCGATGTTCGGCGTCCGCGCCTCGCCGCCGTACGGACCGAGGTCGGTGAAGCCGCCGTCGTCGATGAGGACGACGAGCACGTTCGGGCGCTTCGCGTCGGCGGGCTGCGTCGCCGGTGCGGGCTGCGCCGCGGCCGGGACGACCGCTGCGAGCAGCGCGAGGAGCGCCGACAGCCACGCCGCGCTTCGTCCGCGGCGCTCGGGGTACCGGGAGGGCATCGGCGGGGAAGGAAACAAATGACACGCCCTCTGTCACTTCGGACCCGAGGCGTCTCTCGGCCCCGCGCTGAGGCTCCGCTCCGCGCCGCGCGGCGCGCACGCGCGCGTAAAGCCGGGCGCGCGTCCTGCCGTACACCACGGCGGCGATGGAAAGCTCGGCGACGGCGACCGGAGAGGACGCGACGACGCGCGCCGCGCGCTGGCGCCCGCTCGGCGCCGGGCCGCGCGTCGCGCTGCGGCTCGCGTTCGTTCTCGTCTACCTCCTCGGCGTGATCTCGGAAGCGGGCGTGCTCTGGCGCATCGACCCCGCGACGACGACGATCCTCGCCGCTGCCTTCACCGCGTTCGGCCTCCTCGGCTCGGTGATGTTCAGCTTCGCGCGCGCGCTGCCGCCGAGCGCGGCAGCCGAAGCCTCGAAAGCTCTCGACGCCGGTCGGTGCGCGATCCGGGCGTCCGTGCTGTCGCTCGCCGCGCTGGTGATCGCGCACGGCTTCGCCGAGGGCTGGGGAGGGATGACGCTGCTCGCGAGCTTTCCGCCGACCGACGTGGCGGTGCGCGTGCTGTTCGTCGCTCTCAGCGTCGGCGGGGCGACGATCGGGGTCGTGGCGCTGTGGCGGATCGACGCGCTGCTGAGCGGCGCCGGCGCGCGCGCGAGCCGCGTCGAGCCGAGCTGAGGCTGCGGTCGAGCGTCGACCTGTAGCGGCCCCGTCCGCCTCGTCTCCCTGGGGCCCGCCCGGCAGCCGCGCGGCTCGCTGCCGAATCCTGCTCGAGACGTTTTGCGTGCGCTCGACGTCTGGGACTAGCGTACGCGGCACGGCGCAAAGGAGGGCAAAAAATGATCTTGCGCAGGACTCTGGCCGCGGCCTTCGCGGTCGCAACGCTCCTTCCCGGCAAGGCGTTCGCAGCCGTTCTGTGCGTCAATCCAGGCGGCACGGGTGGGTGCTTCCCGACGATCCAGCAGGCGATCGACGCCGCAGCGCGCCGCGACGTGATCGAGATCGCGGCCGGGACGTACGTCGAGAGCTTCGTCGTTCCGCCGCGCTCGCGCCTGACGATCCGCGGAGCGGGCGCGGGTGCGACGGTGGTCGACGGCGGCGGCGCCGGGACGGTGGTCGAGGTTCAGGGGCCCGGAGCGCAGCTCACCGTGGAGGGCCTGACCATCCGGAACGGAAATCGCGGCGTTCACCTCGGCACCGCGGCCAAGGTGAGGCTGGCGAGCTGTGAGGTGCTCGACAACGTCGGCGGGAGCGGCATCGTTCTCGACGAGCGCGCGAACCTGACGATCGATGGCTGCACGATCGCCGACAACTCCAACGCGATCCCCGGAGGCGGAATACGGGCCGACTCGAGACGCGCCAGGATCACGATCGTCGGCAGCACGCTCGAAGGCAACACGAGCTTGCGTGGTGGCGGCCTCTTCAGCCTCGGGAGGGTGCACATCACGGACTCCACCGTGCGCGGCAACACCGCCGTCGAGGAAGGCGGCGGCGTCTTCGCAAACAATCTCCAGGTGATCCGCAGCACCGTGAGCGGCAACAGCGCGAACATCGGCGGCGGCATCGCCAGCTACTTCCTCGACCGCGCACAGGTCCGGATCACCGACAGCACGATCAGCGGCAACTCGGCGAGCAGGGCCGGCGGCATCGCGGCGCAAAGCACGCTGCGCCTCGATCACGTCACGGTCGCGAACAACACCGCTGCGGTGCGTGGCGGCGGCATCGGCACCGCACCGGCCTTCGAGCAAAAGGCCATTTTCCGCGGCACGATCCTGGCCGACAATTCGGCACCCGAAGGGGCCGACTGCGACAACGTGAAGGCGCGTCTGTTCGCCGGGAACCTGATCGAGTCGGACACCTGCACGAAGGTCATCGCCGGCCGCTCGCCGCTCCTGACCGACGATCCGCTGCTCGGTCCGCTGCAGAACAACGGCGGTCCCACGGAAACCCAGGCGCTCGGCGCCGGCAGCCCCGCGATCGGCGTGCTCACGACCCGCTCGCTGTGCCGCCAGCCCGATCAGCGCGGCGTCGCGCGCGCGGTGCCGTGCGATCTCGGCGCGTACGAGGCGCCGTGAGGGCCGAGAAGGCACGCTAGGGGCGGCGCGCGCCGAAGATTC
The DNA here is from genome assembly GCA_036563615.1 of Candidatus Binatia bacterium. NCBI lineage: Bacteria > Candidatus Binatota > Binatia (SeqCode) > Binatia bacterium. The sequence continues at coordinate 730,558 of DATCMB010000006.1, read as the reverse complement.
CTCGCGGCGACCGTCGATCTCGCGGTGCGGGCGACGACTACCTCCCGAGAGCGCCCTGCTGGCGCATCGGGAGGTGACCATGCCCATCGCGCAGACGATCGCACCGTGTCTCTGGTTCGACGACCAGGCCGAGGAGGCAGCACGCTTCTACGTCTCCGTGTTCGAGAACTCGCGGATCCTCGACGTCCTCCGCTACACCGACGCCGGGCAAGAGGTGCACGGCCGCCCGCCCGGCTCCGTGATGACCGTCGACTTCGAGCTCGACGGCCAGCCGTTCACGGCGCTCAACGGCGGCCCCGCCTTCACGTTCAACGAGGCGATCTCGCTGCAGGTCTTCTGCGACACGCAGGAGGAGATCGATCGCTACTCGCGCGCGCTGTCGGCCGACGGCGACCCGAACGCGCAGCAGTGCGGGTGGCTGAAGGATCGGTTTGGCGTCTCGTGGCAGATCGTGCCGCGCGAGCTGATGGAGATGCTGCGGTCGTCGGACGTCGCGGCGGCGCGGCGGGTGATGAAGGCGATGCTCGGGATGAGGAAGCTCGAGATCGCGGAGCTGCGGCGGGCGTTCGAGGGGAGGTGAGAATCTCCGTTCGGCGCCGCGGCCGCAATCACGACCGCACCAAGCCTTCCTCCAGACGCCCTCCGGACGGACATCGGACAGCCGCTGTCCGAGCGTCCGAGTAATTTCTCGACCTGACGCCATTTCGCTGGCGATTCCTTGTGACGTCAGACCGGAGGGACAAACCATGCGACGACTCGCTCTGTTCAGCATCCTCGCCGTTCTCTCGACCTCGTCGGTCGCGGCGGCGGCCGTTCTCGAGGTGCCCTTCGGGGACGCGAGCGGCATCGGCTACGTGTCCGGCTGGAAATGCCCGCCGAACAGCAACATCACGATCTCGTTCGACGGCGGCCCGCCGATTCCCGTCGCGACGGGAATCCGTCGCAACGACACGGCAACCGTCTGCGGCAACGACGGCCGCAACGGGTTCATCTCGCAGTTCAACTTCAACTTGCTCGGTGACGGCGAGCACACGATCAGCGTCAGGCAGAACGGCGTCGAGTTCGCGAAGCGAACCTTCCGCGTCACGACCTTCGGTACGGAGTTCCTGGCCGGTGCGTCGGGGGCGTACATTCTCAACGACTTCCCGCAGCCGGGCCAAAGCGCGACGATTCAGTGGAGCGAGGGAGCGCAGAACTTCGTCATCGTCGGCAGGAGCGGCGGTGGTCCCGCGACGGGACTCGCTGGCCTGATCGGCACGTGGGACTTCACGTTCACGATCATCAGCACGTTCACCGAGCGTTACTTCTTCGACCGGGTCCAGACGGTGTCAGGCATCCCCACGCTCATCGGCGAAGACGAGATCGGGCAGCCCATCATCGTGACGCGGGTTCAGGATCTCGATCCCGGAAATCCCCTTCCGTACGAGTACATCGGACTCGCTTACGATCTGATCCTTTGCGACGGCTACCTGTTCAATCAGACCGGCCCGAACACGGTGGCGGGCATTCACACCTCCGCGTTTCTCGTGGATGACGAGTGCGGGGACTTCTTCGGGGAGCATCCGATGACAGGCGTGCGGGTGTCCGGCGGTCACCTGAGCGCGCAGCTCGATCGAAGCTCCGCGGACGCCCCTTCTGCGGCCAAGGCGGCCGAGGTGGACGTCGACCCGGTTGGAGACGACGTCGCGCGGGTTCTCAAGGCAGCGGAGAACGCGGTCCGCGGGCGGTAAGTCGAACCTCGCTCTCGCGACCTTTGGACGACGATCGGGCGGCGGCCGGACGAACCCTCCGGCCGCCGCCCTGCGCTTTCACGCCCGCGACCAGCTGAACTCCGCTCGTCAGCCGCGGCCTCACGTCCGTCCCTTCTAGAGAAAGATCAGCACCAGGCCGAGCGCGACGAATGCGAGGATGAACAGCACGAGGCCGATGAGGAGAACGAGCTCGGCGCCCATCACGACGGCCTCGAGGAGCCCCAGTCCGAAGCCCCGGGGATAGTCCTCGAGCAGCAGCGGCTCGAGGTCGTCGTCGCGCTCGAACGGCTCGATCTCCCCGCCACACGCGTCGCAGTAGTGGCGCCCGCACGCCTCGCAGAAGGCGTCCTCGAGGGTCTCCATCCGAGCTCCGCCGAGCAGACGGTTGCGCGTCACCTGGATCTGCGCGGCGTGATGCACGCCGCGAGGCCTGCTGCCAAGCGGGAAGCCGACGGAACGACGAACGTGCTCGATCTGACCATCAGCGTCAGAGGAATCGCGAAGGGAGCAAGTTGGGAGCGCGCCCGGGGTGAATCGAACACCCGACCTACAGATTCGAAGTCTGCCGCTCTATCCAACTGAGCTACGGGCGCTGCAACGCCGCAATCAACCTTGCGCGACTCCCAAGATCAAGATCCCCGGCCCCTCGCCCGACGCGCACGTCCCGCTTGACACCCCGCCCTCCCCTGGTGCACTGCCGCCGAGCCCGCGATGGAACCGACGACGACCGACATCCCGGCCTCGGAGCGCGGCATGGCGGTGCTCGCGCACCTCTCCGGGCTCTCGGGCTACCTCGTCCCGCTCGGCGGCGTGCTCGTGCCGCTCATCCTCTACTTCGTGATGAAGGACGAGTCGCGCCCGGTCGCGCGCATCGCGCTGCAGGCGCTGCTGCTCAACGTCGCGACGTGGATCGCGATCGCCCTGTTCGGCGTCGGCGTGCTCACGGGCGTGATCGGCATCGCCCTCGTGGAGTCGCCCGACGCCTCGATTCTCGCCATCCTCGGCATGCTCGTGCTCGTCGTCGCGTTCGTCCTCGTCGTCGTCGCGGCGCTCGTGCTGCCGATCGTCGGCGCGATCAAGGCGAGCCGCGGGCAGTACTACCGGTACCCGCTGATCGGGTTGTCTCCGAGCTGATGGCCGCCGAGCGACGGATCGACGCCGACGCGCTGGTCGCCGCCGCGCGCGAGGCCACCGGCCTCGACGACTTCGGCGCCGACACCTGGCGCGAGGGCCTCGATCGCCTGGTCGACGCGCTCGACGCGGAAGCGCGCCTCAACGACATCGGCGTGCAGATCGCGTCGGGCGAGATCCTGATGTACTTGACGAACCGCCTGCGGATCGTCGACTGGCACGCGCGACACCCGAGCGCGCGCGCCGAGGACGTGACGCCGCCGATCGTCATCGTGGGCCAGGGGCGTACGGGCACCACGATCCTGCACGATCTCCTCGCGCAGGACCCGGCGCACCGCGTGCCGCTGACCTGGGAGGTCGACCGGCCGCTGCCGCCGCCCGAGAGCGTGACCTACGACAGCGACCCGCGCATCGACGAGGTGCAGGCGCAGCTCGACATGACCGAGCTCATCATCCCGCGCTTCAAGTCGATCCACCCGATCGGCGCGCGGCTCGCGCAGGAGTGCGTGCGCATCACGGCGCACGACTTCCGCAGCATGATCTTCCCGACGCAGTACCGCGTCCCGTCCTACGCGCGCTGGGTGCTGACCGAGGCCGACATGGCGCCGGCCTACCGCTGGCACCGGACCTTCTTGCAGCTCCTGCAGTCGGGCCACCGCTGCGAGCGCTGGGTGCTGAAGTCGCCAGGGCACGTGTGGTGCCTCGACCGTCTGCTCGCCGAGTACCCGAACGCGCTGCTCATGCAGACCCACCGCGACCCACTGCGCATCGTGGCGTCGCTGGCCTCGCTGCTCGCGACGCTGCGCCGCCTGGCGAGCGACGACGTCTCCCTCGAGGAAGGCGCCGCCGAGTTCGCGGATTATGTGCTCGACGGCCTCGATCGCTCGGTGACGGTGCGCGAGCAGGGCCTCGTGCCCGCCGAGCGCGTGGTCGACGTGCAGTTCCGCGACTTCATGGCCGACCCGCTCGCGACCGTGCGCGCGATCTACGCGCGGCTCGACCTCGAGCTGACGGGCGAAGCGGAGACGCGCATGCGCGCGTTTCTCGCCGAGAACCCGCAGGACAAGCACGGCCTGCACCAGTACGCGCTCGACGACACCGGGCTCGACCGCGGCGCGCTGCGCGAGCGCGCGCGCCGCTACCAGCAGTACTTCGACGTGCCGTCGGAGTCCGTCTAGCGCCGCCAGGCCCGGCCTCGACGGGCGCGCCGTGCGCGCGGCTCCGCCTCAGCGCGCAGCCGCGAACGCCTCGTCGATGCGCGCGATCTCCTCGTCGTCGAGCGCGAGCGCGTCCGCGCCCGCGTTCTCCTCGACGTGGCGCACGCTCGCCGCCTTCGGAATCACGAACACCGACGACCGCCGGCCGAGAAAGCGCAGCGCGACCTGGTACGGCGTCGCGCCGCGCGCGGATGCGATCTCGGCGAGCACGCGCCCGCCGCCGCGCCGCGGCGAGGGAAAGCGCCCGGCGCCGAACGGGCTGTACGCGACCACGGCGACGCCGTGCCGCTCGCACCACGGCAGCACGTCGTGCTCGATGCCGCGCTCCTCGAGGTGGTACGGCACCTGGTTGCACGCGATGCGCCCTTCTCCGGCGATCGCGAGCGCCTCCTCGAGGTCGTCGACGTCGAAGTTGCTCACGCCCCACGCGCGGATCTTGCCGGCCGCGACCAGCTCCTCGAACGCGCGGATCGTCTCCTCGAGCGGATGACGTGAGCGCCAGTGCAGCAGGTAGACGTCGAGATGGTCGGTGCGCAGACGCGCGAGGCTCTGCTCGCAGGCGCGCAGCGTGCCGCGGTAGGTCGCGTGCTGCGGCAGCACCTTCGAGACCAGGAAGATCTGGTCACGCCGTCCCGCGATCGCCTCGGCGACCAGCTCCTCGACCTCGCCGTTGCCGTACATCTCGGCGGTGTCGACGTGCGTCGCGCCGAGGTCGAAGCCGCGACGCAGCGCCGCGATCGCGGCGCGCCGATCGTCGCGCTCCATCCGCCAGGTGCCCTGTCCGATCCACGGCACCTGCGGTCCGCCCGCACCGAACGTGCGCTTCTCCATACGCTGCGCGGCCCCTCGCTCGACGCTGTCGCGCGCGCGACCTTCGCGCAAGCGGACCCGCCAGGGTGGCCTCGATCCTTCATTTCGCGCATCATCGCGCATCATCGCGCATCGGCGCGAAGCGGCGCTCTCGCGCCGGACGGGGGGGAAGCCATGATCGAGATGCTGGCGAGGTACTGGTGGGCGCTGGTGCTGCGTGGGATCGCGGGCATCGTCTTCGGGGTGCTGGCGCTCCTCTGGCCCGGGATCACGCTCGAGGTGCTGGTGATCTTCTTCGGCGCCTACATGCTGGTCGACGGCGTGTTCGCGGTGATCTCGGCGATCGGCGGCCGCGCGCACACCCCGCACTGGGGCTGGCTGCTGCTCGAAGGCCTGCTCGGCATCGCGATCGGCATCTTCACCTTCGTGGCACCCGTCGTCACCGCGTTCGCGCTGCTGATGTACATCGCCGCGTGGGCGATCGTGACCGGCGTGATCGAGCTCGTGCAGGCGATCCGGCTGCGGCGCGAGATCGAGGGCGAGTTCTGGCTCGGGCTCGCGGGCGTGCTGTCGATCGGCTTCGGCGTCCTGCTGGTGATCTTCCCGCTCGCCGGCGCGCTGAGCATCGTCTGGCTGATCGGCGCCTACGCGGTCGCCTTCGGCATCGTGCTCCTGCTGCTCGGCTTCCGGCTGCGCGGCATGGCGCCGCGCGGCGGCCAGGGCGGAGCGCACGCGCCCGCCTGACGTACGACTCACCGCTTCGGAGGAACGCTCGATGCAACGTGCCCTCGCACTCGCTCTCGTCGGCCATCGCAGGATCCTCGCGACCGTCGCGCTCGCCGCGTTCCTCGCGTGCGCGCCCGACGCCGCGCACGCGACCGCCCTGCTCGAGGAGGGCCAGGCCTTCCCGGCGTGGTCGATGCCCGACCAGACCGGCAAGACCGTCAGCTCGAGCGATCTCGCGGGCAAGACGTACCTGCTCTGGTTCTACCCGAAGGCGATGACGCCGGGCTGCACCGCCGAGGGCAACGCGCTGCGCGACAGCTTCCCCGAGCTGCAAGCGCGCGGCGTCGAGGTGCTGGGCGTGTCGTTCGACGCGCCCGCGGAGAACGCGAAGTTCGCCGCGGCGCAGAGCTTCCCCTTCCGGCTGCTCACCGACGACGGCACGCTCGCCGTGCAGGTCGGCGCCGCCGACTCGAGCGACCAGGCGACGGCGCGACGCATCTCCTACCTCGTCGGACCGGACGGCAAGGTGCTGCGCGCCTACGGCAGCGTGAACCCGGCGACCCACGCGGAGGACGTGCTGCGCGACGTCTCCGCGACCGCGACCACGACCAAGTGAGCGCACGCGCGCGCCGACGCACGTCGGGCGCGCGGTGACCGACGCGAGCCGTTGGAGAACCGCCGCGAATTCCGGTTAATCTGACGGGATGCGACGACGACACCTCCGCCGCGTGCTCGCCGCGTGGCCGATCGCGCTCGTTTGCGCGGCTGCGGTCGCGCGTGCCGCCGATCCTGCACCGGCCGCCTCGCCCGCCGCGGACGCCGCACCGGCAGCCGCCGCGACGGCCGCGACCGACGCGACGTCCGCGTCCGCCCAGTCGCCCGCTGCGAGCGAGATCTACACCGGGCACGGCATCGCCATGCACGGCGACCTCAAGTACGGCCCGGACTTCGAGCACTTCGACTACGTGAACCCGAACGCGCCGAAGGGCGGCCGCGTCAAGCAAGCGACCACCGGCACCTTCGACAGCTTCAACCCGTTCATCGTGCGCGGCAACCCGGCCGCGGGCATCGGCTACCTCTACGACACGCTGATGACCTCGTCGGCCGACGAGCCGTTCAGCGAGTACGGGTTGCTGGTCGAGAAGGTCGAGATGCCGCAGGACCGCTCGTGGGTCGCCTTCACGCTGCGCGAGGAGGCGCGCTGGCACGACGGCAAGCCGGTCACGGCCGACGACGTGGTGTTCAGCTTCGACATCCTGCGCACCAAGGGCCAGCCGTTCTACCGCGCGTACTACGGCAACGTCGACAAGGTCGAGAAGACCGGACCGCGCACCGTCAAGTTCACCTTCAAGCCGGGCGAGAATCGCGAGCTGCCGCTGATCCTCGGCCAGCTCCCCGTGCTGCCCAAGCACTGGTGGGAGGGCAAGGAGTTCGACTCGACCTCGCTCGAGCCGCCGCTCGGCAGCGGTCCGTACAAGATCAAGAGCTTCGAGCCCGGACGGCGCATCGTCTACGAGCGCGTCAAGGACTACTGGGGCGAGAAGCTGCCGGTGAACGTCGGCCGCAACAACTTCGACGAGATCGAGATCGACTACTACCGCGACGACACGGTCGAGCTCGAGGCGTTCAAGGCGGGCGAGTACGACTTCCGCATCGAGAGCTCGGCCAAGGCGTGGGCGACGTCGTACGACACGCCGGCGCTCAAGAGCGGGCTCATGAAGAAGGAGGAGGTCCCGCACAAGCGGCCGGCCGGCATGCAGGGCTTCGCCTTCAACGTGCGTCGCCCGATGTTCCAGGATCCGCGCGTTCGCGAGGCGCTCGCCTACGCCTTCGACTTCGAGTGGTCGAACAAGAACCTGTTCTACGACCAGTACACGCGCACGCGCAGCTACTTCGACAACTCGGAGCTCGCGGCGACGGGTCTGCCGACGCCGGCCGAGCTCGCGATCCTCGAGCCCTTCCGCGGCAAGATCCCCGAGGAGGTCTTCACCAAGGAGTACCAGCCGCCGAAGACCGACGGCTCGGGCGACATCCGGCAGAACCTGCGCCAGGCGGCGAAGCTCCTCGAGGAAGCCGGCTGGAAGATCGATCCGAAGACGCGCAAGCTCACCAACGCGTCGGGCGAGACGATGCGGTTCACGATCCTGCTCGTGACGCCCCTCTTCGAGCGCATCGCGCTGCCGTTCGTGAAGAACCTCGAGCGCCTCGGCATCGAGGCCAACGTCCGCACCGTCGACACCGCGCAGTACCGGCGTCTGCTCGACCAGTTCGACTACGACGTGATCGTCGGCAACTGGCCGCAGTCGGACTCGCCCGGCAACGAGCAGCGCAGCTTCTGGGGATCGTCCTACGCCGACAAGCCGGGCAGCCAGAACTACATCGGCATCGCCGATCCGACGGTCGACGCGCTGATCGAGGCGGTGATCGCCGCGCCCGACCGCCAGAGCCTCATCGACCGCGTGCGCGCGCTCGACCGCGTGCTGCAGTGGGGCCACTGGGTGATCCCGCAGTGGCACATCCCGTACGACCGCATCGCGTACTGGGACAAGTTCGGCAAGCCGTCGGTCGTTCCGGACCAGGGCGTGCAGTTCTCGACCTGGTGGATCGATCCGGAGAAGGCGCGCGCGGTGGAGGAGAAGAAGCGGCGCGTGAAGGGCTGAGCCGAGGCCCGAGGCAGCGCGCCCGACCCGCAGCACCATGGCCGCCTACATCGTCCGCCGTCTGATTCTGCTCTTGCCGACGCTGTTCGGCATCATGCTGCTCAACTTCGTCGTCATCAACGCGGCGCCGGGCGGACCCGTCGAGCAGATCCTGGCGCGCGTGCAGGACACCGCCGTGCAGGCGACGGCGCGGATCTCCGGCAGCCAGCGGGGCGAGGCCGGCGGCGGCGCGCAGCGCACCGGACCCACGTCGGCGACGAGCAGCAAGTACCACGGCGCGCGCGGCATCGACCCCGCGTTCATCGCCGAGCTCGAGCGCCAGTTCGGCTTCGACAAGCCGGCGCACGAGCGCTTCCTGCTCATGATGTGGAACTTCCTGCGCTTCGACTTCGGCGAGAGCTTCTTCCGCGATCGCTCGGTCGTGTCGCTGGTGATCGACAAGATGCCGGTGTCGATCTCGCTCGGCGTGTGGACGACGCTGCTCGTCTACCTGATCTCGATCCCGCTCGGCATCGCGAAGGCGGTGCGCGACGGCTCGCGCTTCGACGTCTGGACGTCGGCCGCGGTGATCGTCGGCAACGCGATCCCCGGGTTCCTCTTCGCGATCCTGCTGATCGTGCTGTTCGCCGGCGGACGCTACTTCGACTGGTTCCCGCTGCGCGGCCTCACCTCCGACAACTGGGCGGAGCTGAGCCTGTGGGGGAAGATCGTCGACTACCTCTGGCACATCACGCTGCCGGTGCTGTCGATGGTGATCGGCGGCTTCGCCGGGCTCACCATGCTGACCAAGAACTCGTTCCTCGACCAGATCAACCAGCAGTACGTCGTCACCGCGCGCGCCAAGGGTCTCACCGAGCGGCGCGTGCTCTACGGCCACGTCTTCCGCAACGCGATGCTGATCGTCATCGCGGGCTTTCCGGGCGCGTTCGTCGGCATGCTGTTCACCGGCGCGCTGCTCACCGAGGTGATCTTCTCGCTCGACGGCGTCGGGCTGCTCGGCTTCGAGGCGGCGATCAACCGCGACTACCCGGTGATGTTCGGCACCCTGTACTTCTTCACGCTCCTCGGCCTGCTCACCAAGCTGATCGAGGACCTGACCTACGTGCTCGTCGACCCGCGGATCGACTTCGAGCGGCGTGATTAAGCTCTCTCCCCTCGCCCGTCGCAGGCTCGCGAACTTTCGCCGCAACCGACGCGGCTACTGGTCGCTGTGGATCTTCCTCGGCCTGCTCCTCGTGAGCCTCAACGCCGAGCTGATCGCCAACGACCGCCCGCTGCTCGTGCGCTACGACGGGCGCTTCTACTTCCCGGTGTTCGTCTCCTACCCGGAGACCGAGTTCGGCGGCTTCTTCGCGACCGAGGCGGACTACACCGACCCGGCCGTGCAGGAGATGATCCGCGAGAAGGGCTGGATGATCTGGCCGCCGATCCCCTACAGCTACGACACGATCGTCCGCGACCTGCCGACGCCGGCGCCGTCACCGCCGACCTGGCAGAACTGGCTCGGCACCGACGACCAGGCGCGCGACGTCGCGGCGCGCCTGATCTACGGCTACCGCCTGTCGGTTCTCTTTGGCTTGACGCTGACGATCCTGAGCTCGATCATCGGCGTCGCCGCGGGCGCGGTGCAGGGCTACTTCGGCGGCCTCGTCGACCTGCTGTTCCAGCGCTTCATCGAGATCTGGTCCGGCCTGCCGACGCTCTACCTGCTGATCATCCTCGCGAGCCTGGTGACGCCGAGCTTCTGGTGGCTCCTGCTGCTGATGCTGCTGTTCAGCTGGATGACGCTCGTCGGCGTCGTGCGCGCGGAGTTCCTGCGCGCGCGCAACTTCGACTACGTGCGCGCCGCGCGCGCGCTCGGCGTCGCCGACCCGCGCATCATCTGGCGTCACGTGCTGCCGAACGCGATGGTAGCGACGCTCACCTTCCTGCCGTTCGTCACGAGCGGCGCCGTCGTGACGCTGACCGCGCTCGACTTCCTGGGCTTCGGTCTGCCGCCGGGCTCGCCCTCGCTCGGCGAGCTGCTCAAGCAGGGCAAGGACAACCTGCAGGCGCCGTGGCTCGGCTTCACGGGCTTCGTGACGATCGCGCTGATGCTGAGCCTGCTGGTCTTCATCGGCGAGGCGGTGCGCGACGCCTTCGATCCGCGCAAGACGTTCCGCGCCGAGGAGCCCGCCGAGGAGGCGAAGAAGAAGGGGCTCGCGCCGCGCCCGCTCGATCCGAAGGCGCAGCCGCACGCGACGGCCGAGCCGCAGGCGACGGCCGCCGCGCCCGGCGCCGCCTTCGGCTCACCCGCGTCGAGCGGCGGCGGCGCACCGGCGCTGCTCGAGATCCGTGACCTGCGCGTGCGCTTCGGCGCCGGCGCCTCTGCGGTCGACGCCGTGCGCGGCGTCTCGCTGACGGTCGAGCGCGGCGAGACGGTCGCGCTGGTCGGCGAGAGCGGCTCGGGCAAGTCGGTGACCGCGCTGTCGATCCTGCAGCTCCTGCCCTACCCGCTCGCGAGCCATCCGTCGGGCAGCATCCGCTTTCAGGGCACCGAGCTGCTCGGCGCCGACGCCAAGACCCTGCGCGCGATCCGCGGCGACCGGATCGCGATGATCTTCCAGGAGCCGATCAACTCGCTGAACCCGCTGCACACGATCGAGCGCCAGATCTCGGAGGCCGTGCTGCTGCACCGCGAGATGTCGGCGTCCGAGGTGCGCGCGCGCACGCTCGAGCTCCTGCACCTGGTCGGCATCCGCGACCCCGAGCGCCGGCTCGGCGCCTACCCGCACGAGCTCTCGGGCGGACAGCGTCAGCGCGTCATGATCGCGATGGCGCTCGCCAACGAGCCCGACCTGCTGATCGCCGACGAGCCGACCACCGCGGTCGACGTCACCATCCAGGCGCAGCTCCTCGAGCTGCTCGAGGACCTGCAGCGCCGCCTCGGCATGGCGATGCTGTTCATCACGCACGACCTCGGCATCGTGCGCCGCGTCGCCGACCGCGTGTGCGTCATGCGCGCGGGCGAGATCGTCGAGACCGGCGACGTGCAGACGCTGTTCTCCGCGCCGCAGCATCCGTACACGCGCGCCCTGCTCGCCGCCGAGCCGCGCGGCGAGCCCGCGCCGGTGCCCGAGAAGGCGCCCGTCCTGGTGCGCACGAGCGACCTCAAGGTCTGGTACCCGATCAAGAAGGGCGTACTGCGCCGCACCGTCGATCATGTCCGCGCCGTCGACGGCGTCACCGTCGAGGTGCGGGAAGGCGAGACGCTCGGCGTGGTCGGCGAGAGCGGCTCGGGCAAGACGACGCTCGGGCTCGCGCTCCTGCGCCTGATCGCGAGCGCCGGGCCGATCGAGTTCGCGGGACGCGAGATCGCGGGTCTGCGCTCGCGCGCGCTGCGTCCGCTGCGGCGCGAGATGCAGATCGTCTTCCAGGATCCGTACGGCTCGCTGAGCCCACGCATGTCGGTCGGGCAGATCCTCGAGGAGGGACTGCTCGTGCACGGGCTCGGCGGTGACGCGGCCGAGCGCGAGGAGCGGATCGCGCGCGCGCTCGTCGAGGTCGACCTCGACCCGGAGACCCGCCACCGCTACCCGCACGAGTTCTCCGGCGGACAGCGTCAGCGCATCGCGATCGCGCGCGCCATGGTGCTCGAGCCGCGCTTCGTCGTGCTCGACGAGCCGACCTCGGCGCTCGACGTGTCCGTGCAGGCGCAGATCGTCGAGCTGCTGCGCCGGCTGCAGGAGAAGCACCGCATCGCGTACCTCTTCATCAGCCACGACCTGCGGGTCGTGCGCGCGATGAGCCACCGGGTGCTGGTGCTCAAGGACGGACGCGTCGTCGAGCAGGGGACGGCGGACGAGATCTTCGCGTGCCCCCGGGACCCGTACACCCGGGCCCTGACGGCGGCGGCGTTCGACCTGCGGGTGGTCGCCGGCGCCGCGCAGTAGCCGGCGGAGCGCAGCAGCCGTTCGCGTCCAGCGCCAGCCGTCCGGAAGCGCAGGCCCCGACGACTCGCCCCTTCGGCCAGGCCTCCGGCGCGGCGCGGACGCCGTAGCAAAGTTCCACACGACGGGGACCGCGGGAACCGGCAGCCCGCTCACACCCCCGAATGGACCGTTCGCACACGGACCACTGCTCGATGCCTTGCGCACTACCCCGCACCTCGTGCATCCTGCCGCGGTCCGATTTGCGCCGGTAGCACCTTCATCCGGTAGCCCAAGGAGGGATCCCCATGACTTGGTCCACCCCCGCGCGCACCGCCGTCGCGCTGATCGCGTCGCTCGCCGTCGCGCTCACCGCCGCGCCGACGCGAGCGGCCACCTTCGTCAACTTCGAGACCGGTCAGGTGCGACCGCTCGCGATGTCACCCGACGGCTCGCGGCTGTTCGCGATCAACACGCCCGACAACCGTCTCGAGATCTTCGACATCGACGCGGGCGGTCTGACGCACGTGGGCTCGGTGAAGGTCGGCATGGAGCCGATCGCCGTCGCGGCCCGCTCGAACACCGAGGTGTGGGTGGTCAACCACCTCTCCGACTCGGTGAGCATCGTCGACGTCGGCTCGACGCCGCCGCGCGTGACGCGCACGCTCGCGACCTGCGACGAGCCGCGCGACATCGTCTTCGCCGGCCCGGGCAACAACCGCGCCTTCGTCACCACCGCGCGTCGCGGCCAGAACTGCCCGGTGCCCGCCGAGCTCACCACCGAGGGCATCGGCCGCGCCGTCGTGCAGGTGTGGGACGCGAACAACCTCGGCGCGAGCCTCAACGGCACGCCGCTCACCAACATCGTGCTCTTCGGCGACACGCCGCGCGCGCTCGCACGCAGCGCCGACGGCAGCACCGTCTACGCGGCGGTCTTCCACTCCGGCAACCAGACGACCGCGATCCTCGAGCAGCTCGTGTGTGACGGCGGCGCGGCGGCGGGTCCGTGCTTCACGGACGCCGGCCAGGCGCCGGGCGGTCTGCCGGCGCCGAACGTCGACGCGAACGGCGTCCCCGGCCCGGAGACCGGCCTGATTCTCAAGTACAACCGCGCGAACGGCCGCTGGGAGGACAACATCGGCCGCGACTGGACGCAGTCGGTGCGCTTCGACCTGCCCGACCTCGACGTCTTCGCGATCAACGCCTCGGCGGCGCTGCCCGCGGAGACGCAGAGCTTCCCGCACGTCGGCACGATCCTCTTCAACATGGTGACCAACCCGGTGACCGGGAAGGTCTACGTGAGCAACACCGACGCGCGGAACGAGGTCCGCTTCGAGGGCCCGGGCCTCACCAGCACGACCGTGCAGGGCCACCTGCACGAGGCGCGCATCACGGTGATCGACGGCTCGAACGTGCTGCCGCGCCACCTGAACAAGCACATCGACTACGACGTGCGGCCGGCGTCACCGTCGACCGCGCAGCACAGCCTCGCCACGCCGCTCGGCATGGCGGTGACGTCCGACGGCTCGAAGCTCTACGTCGCCGCGTTCGGCTCGAGCAAGATCGGCGTGTTCGACACGGCGGCGCTCGAGAACGACTCCTTCACGCCGAACGCCGCGAGCCACATCCAGCTCGCCGGCGGCGGTCCGACCGGGCTCGTGCTCGACGAGGCGCGCAACCGCCTGTACGTGCTGACGCGCTTCGACAACTCGATCGCGATCGTCGACCTCGCGAGCAACACCGAGGTCGACACGGTGGCGCTCTACAACCCCGAGCCGCCGGTGATCGTCAACGGCCGCCCGCTGCTCTACGACGCGTCGTTCACCTCGAGCAACGGCGAGGCGTCGTGCTCGAGCTGCCACATCTTCGCCGACTTCGACAGCCTCGCCTGGGACCTCGGCAACCCGGACGACGTCGTGCTCAACAACCCGCTGCCGTTCCGCATCGGCCCGCTCGGCATCCCGAAGGACTTCCACCCGCTCAAGGGTCCCATGACGACGCAGAGCCTGCGCGGCATGGCGAACCACGGCTCGATGCACTGGCGCGGCGACCGCACGGGCGGCAACGACCCGGATTCCGGTCCGTTCAACGAGATCCGCGCGTTCGAGAAGTTCAATCCCGCGTTCGTCGGCCTGATCGGCCGCACCTCCGAGCTCTCGGCGAGCGACATGCGCGCGTTCGCGGACTTCATCCTGACGGTGACCTACCCGCCGAACCCGATCCGCAACCTCGACAACTCGCTCACCGCGCAGCAGCAGGCCGGTCGCAACACCTACTTCGGGCGCGTCACCGACGTGCTGTTCAACTGCAACGGCTGCCACACGCTCGACCCGAACGTGAACCCGACGCCTGACGGCAGCTTCTCGGTGAACACCGGCTTCTTCGGCACCGACGGCTTCGGCACCTTCGAGGGCGAGCCGCAGATGTTCAAGGTCGCCCACCTGCGCAACGCGTACCAGAAGGTCGGCATGTTCGGCATCGCGCCGAGCCCGCACCTCGGACCGCAGGTCCGCGGCTTCGGCTTCCTGCACGACGGCGCCGTCGACACCGTCTTCAACTTCCTCGGCGCGGCCGTGTTCGACCTGAGCACGACGGAGCGGCGCAACCTCGAGGCCTTCACCCTGGCCTTCGACTCGAACCTGAAGCCGATCGTCGGCCAGCAGGTGACGCTGTCGAGCGCGGTGAACAACGCCACGGTGACCAACCGCATCACCCTGCTCAACCAGCGCGCCGCGGCCGGCGACTGCGACCTGGTCGTCCACACGACGATCGCGGGCGAGCCGCGCGGCGGCCTGCGGCTGCCCGACGGCACCTTCCAGCTCGACCGCGCAGACGATCCGACGCTCACCGATGCGCAGCTGCGCGCGATGGCGGTCGAGCCGGGTCAGGAGGTGACCTGGACCTGCGTGCCGCGCGGCTCGGGCGAGCGCATCGGCCTCGATCGCGACCTCGACGGTTTCTACGATCGCGACGAGCTCGACGCCGGCACGAACCCGGCCGACCCGCTCGACTTCCCCGGCGCGGTCGGCACGAGCGGCATCCGGACCGCAGCCCTGACGCTGACCGACGATCCGGTGCCGCCGTTCGATGCGCGCAAGCGCAAGATCCGCTTCCGCTCGGCGCCGAAGGGGCAGACGCCGAGCGGCGTCGTCCTGCCCGGCGCGGGCAGCATCGGCGACCCGACGCTGCACGGCGCGAAGCTCATCCTCTATCGCGCCGACGGCACCGGCGACGTGATCACGGTGAACCTGCCGGCGGCGCGCTGGCGCGCGATCGGCAAGAACGCCACGCGCTACGTCTACCGCGATCCGAAGGGCGTCGACGGACCGATCCGCTCGGTGAACCTCAACGCCAAGACGCTCGCGCTGAACGGCCAGGGCGAGCAGCTCCTGTCGCTCGCCAACGCGCCGCAGAACGAGGTCGCGGTGCGCTTCCAGCTCGGCGAGCTGGTGCAGCTCTGCGCCTCGGCTCCCGCCAAGGCGACCGGCAACCCACCCTCGACGGCGAAGTTCGACACGACGAGCAAGTTCGTCGGTGCTCCGCAAACGCCAGCGCCGCAGACGTGTCCGCCGCTGCCGGGTGTGGGGTCGGCTTCGCGAGCCTTCCTCGTCGAGACCCCGACGCTGGTCGACTTCTGACCTGACGGACGTGGTGCGGGCCGCGTGCCCGCACCACGTCCTTTCCGGGTTTGACGCGCCCTGACTCAAGCGTCGACCCTCCCTTGGCCGATGTGCGTCGTGGGTTCCCATGACGCTCCTTCGGCACCCTCGCGCCCTCTTCTCTTCGTTCCGTCGAACATCCACGACAGACGACCTGGGCTTTGCTGCAGCGCTCGTCCTCGCGCTGGAGATCGGTCGGATGTCGTCGCCGCCCGGCGCGGACGTGGTCGCGCCTGGGCCGGCGACGGGGCTGCTCTTGGCCGTGCTGGCGTGCAGCGAGACGCGCGCGTGGGCGCGACGGCTCGCGATCGGCGTGCTGGTCGGCGTCGCGCTCGGGATCGCGCACGGCCTCGCGCCGAGCGCGATCGTGTGCTTCGCCTGCGCACCCGCGTGCGCCGCGCTCGTCGGCGCGCTCCTCGTGCGACGCTGGTGCCCGGACGGAATCCGCCTCGAGCGCGTCCATGACGTTCGCATGCTGCTCGCCGTGGCGGTCGCGGCGGCGGGCGCCGGCGCGCTGCTGCGCGCGCTCGTCGTGGCGGTGGGATCGCACGTGGTCGCGCTCGCGCCACAGCTCCTCGCCTGGTGGACCCGCGACCTGCTCGGCATCGTGATCGTCGCGCCCTGCGTCCTCGCCTGGGAGACGCGGCCGCGGCGGCGCGCCGAGCTGCTCGAGTCGCTCGCGCTGCTGCTGGTGACGGTCGTCGCGGCGAGCGTCGCGCTGCCGCTGTCGCGCGGGCCGGCGCTGATGCCGCCGTTCGTGCTGCTACCGCTCGGCGTGTGGGCGGCCGCGCGGCTCGGGCCGTTCGTCGCCGCGCTCGTCGTGCTGGTGATCGCGCTGCGCGCCGCGGCGCGAAGCGCGTTCGGCTTCGGCGGGCTCGACGGTCTCGTCGCGGTGGCGCCGTCCGGGGAGGCGCTCGCGGCGACCTGGCTACCCGCCTTCCTCGCGGTGCTCGCGATCCCCGCGCAGCTCTTCGCGGCGTTCGCCGCCGAGCGGCGTCGCGCCGAGCGCGACCTGCGCGCGAGCGAGGAACGCTACGAGCTCGCCGTGCGCGGCTCGGACATCGGCATCTGGGACCACGACCTCCAGACCGGCGTGCAGTACTACTCGCCGCGCTACCGCGAGCTGCTCGGCTACCCGGCGGACACGACGGACCAGACCTTCGGCACCTTCGGCGCGCACATCCACCCCGAGGATCAGGCGCGCGTCGTCGAGACCATCCGGCGCCACCTGGCGGAGCACGTGCCGTACGACGTCGAGTACCGCGTGCGCACGCGCGACGGCAGCTACCGCTGGTTCCACTCGCGCGGCCAGGCGATCTGGGACGAGAACGGCGTGCCGGTGCGCATGGCGGGCTCGGTGCGCGACATCACCGAGAAGAAGGCGCTCGAGGAGGAGCTGCGCTCCGCGCGCGACGCGGCCGAGCGCGCGAGCCGCGCCAAGATCGAGTTCGTCGCCAACATGAGCCACGAGCTGCGCACGCCGATGAACGGCATCATCGGCTTCGCGCACCTGCTGCTCGACACCGACCTCACCGAGGAGCAGCGCGAGTTCGCGCAGACGATCAGCAGCTCCGCCGAGGGCCTGCTGACGATCATCAACGACATCCTCGACTTCTCGAAGATCGAGGCGCACAAGCTCTCGCTCGAGGCGGTCGACTTCGAGATCCGCGAGGTGTTCGACAGCGTGCTCGCGCTGCTCGCCGAGAAGGCGGCTGCGGGCGGCATCGAGCTCGCGGCGTTCGTCGACGACGCCGTGCCGCGCGTCGTGCGCGGCGATCCGGTGCGCTTCCGCCAGGTGGTGACCAACCTGGTCGGCAACGCCGTCAAGTTCACCGAGGCGGGCGAGGTCGTCGTGCGCTGCACGCTCGAGGAGACGAGCCGCGACACCGTGGTCGTGCGCGTCACGGTGGTCGACACCGGCATCGGCATCGCGCCCGAAGCGGTGCCGAGCCTGTTCGAGCCCTTCCGCCAGGGCGACCAGTCGACGACCCGCAAGTACGGCGGCACCGGCCTCGGCCTCACCATCTCGCGTCAGCTCGTCGAGCTGATGGGCGGCGAGATCGGCGTCACGAGCGAGCTCGGCAAGGGCAGCACCTTCTGGTTCACCGCGCGGCTCGGACAGGTGGCGACCGCGGCCGACGCGGACGAAGCGCAGCCCGTGCGCGCGCGCGTGCTGATCGTCGACGACAGCGCGACGATCCGCGTCTGGCTCACCTCGCGGCTCGCGGCGCACGGCATGGAGCCCTCGGCGGTCGAGAACGGCCAGCTCGCGCTGCAGCTCCTGCGGCGCGCGGCGGCGCACGGCACGCCGTACGACATCGCGATCCTCGACCTGGTCATGCCCGGCATGGACGGCATCGCGCTCGCCCGCAAGATCAAGGCGGATCCGATGCTGTGCTCGATGCCGCTCGTGATGCTCACCGCGGTCAACGACAGCCGCTGGGCGACGGAGGCCGAGCGCGCCGGCATCGCCGCCTGCCTCGTCAAGCCGGTGCGCGAGCAGAAGCTCGTCGCCTGCCTCGAGAACGTCCTCGAGACGACGAAGCAGAGAAACGGCGCGTCGGACGCGCGCCTGCCGCGGCTCGCCGCGCCGCGCCGCAACGGCGCGCAGCGCCGGTCACGGCCGCGCATCCTGGTCGCCGAGGACAATCCGATGAACGTCCGCGTCGCGCTGCGCATCCTCGAGCGCCTGGGCTGCGACGCCGACGCCGTGTCGACCGGCCGTGCGGCGGTCGAGGCGATGGGCGACGGCCGCTACGACGCGGTGCTGATGGACTGGCAGATGCCCGAGATGGACGGCCTCGAGGCGGCGCTCGCGATCCGCGCGCGCGAGACCTCCGGCCGCCACACGCCGATCATCGCGATGACCGCGAGCATCATGGAGGGCGACCGCGAGGCCTGCCTCGCGGCGGGCATGGACGACCACGTCGCGAAGCCGGTGCGGCCCGACGAGCTGAAGGTCGTCCTCGATCGCTGGCTCGGACCGCGCGAGCCGCGCGAGCTTTCGGCCTGACGCGCCCTACTGCTGCAGCAGCTCGCGCAGCAGCTCGGGCTTGCGCGCCGCGCTGCGCGCGGTCGCGAGCGTGATCTGCGAGCGTCGCACGAGGTCGGCGAGCGACGCCTCGAGCGTCACCATGCCGTCGCCGCGACCGGTCTGGATGTCGTCGCCGATCTGGTGACCGCGTCCCTCACGAATCTTGTGTGCGACGGCGTGCGTGACGTGCAGCCGCTCGAGCGCCGGGACGAGCCGGCCGGGCTGCATGCCCGGCAGCAGCACCTGGGTGACGATCGCACGCAGCGCGCCCGCGAGCTGACCGCGCACCTGGTCCTGCTGGTGCGGCGGAAAGGCGTCGATGATGCGGTCGACGGCCATCGCGGCGCTGCCCGAGTGCAACGTCGAGAAGACCAGGTGCCCGGTCTCCGCCGCGGTCAGCGCCGCGGCGAAGGTCTCGGCGTCGCGCATCTCGCCGACCAGGATGACGTCCGGGCTCTCGCGCATCGCCGCGCGCAGACCGGCCGCGAAGCTCTCGACGTCGCGCCCGACCTCGCGCTGGTGGAAGAGGCAGCGCTGGCCGACGTACTCGAACTCGACCGGATCCTCGATGGTCACGACGTGGCGCGAGCGCGTCTCGTTGAGGTGCTGCAGCAGCGCGGCGAGCGTCGACGACTTGCCGGAGCCGGTCGGGCCGACGAACAGCACGAGGCCGTCGGAGAGCTCGCTCAGCGTCGCGAGATCGGGCGGCAGGCCGAGCTCGGCGAGCGAGCGGATGCGGCGCAGCGGCCGGATCGCCGCCGCGAGCCCGCCGCGGTGCCGGAACACGTTGACCCGCAGCTTGTGCCCCTCGACGTGCAGCCCGATGTCGACGCTGCCGTGCGCGTCGAGGCGCGCCCGCTGCGCGTCGTCGAGCGCGAAGAGCGCGAGCAGCGACGCCTCGTCGAAGCGCGAGGCCGGCAGCTCGTGCAGCTCGCCCGAGACGCGCATCCGCGCGTCGGTCGCGCTCGACACGAAGAGGTCGGTCGCCTCGGCGACGACGGCGCGGGTGACGAGCTCGACGAAGCGCGCGGTCGCGAGCGGGTCGGCGGCGGCCGGCGGCGGGGCGGCGGGCGAAGCCATCGTCCCGGCCGCCGCGAACGCCGCGGGCGTCGTGCGACCGGCGCCAGGAGCGAGCGTGGCGCTGGACGCCGGCGTCGCCGTCGCCGCCGCTGCGGCCACGCCCTGCCCCACGTCGGCGCGCCGGAACACCATCCGGTGCGGCTCCTCGATCTCGACCTCGAACTCGACGGTGCCGCTCTTGCCGGCGAACACGTAGCGATCGCTCGTTCCGGTCGCGCGCAGCTCGGCGATGAAGCGCTGCAGCAGCTCGGCGCCGAGCGGCGGCATCGACAGCGGCTTGAGCTCGCCGCCGCGCGTCAGCTCGGGCGCCTTGCCCTCGACGAGCGTCAGCGTGTCGGCGCCCTGCGCGACCAGCAGATTCAGAAGTCCGTCGACCGCGGCCATGCGCTGCATCATCCCGGAGATCCGCGCGACGTGCCACCGCCGCGCCACGCGGCACGCGGCCTCGCGTCGGCATCCATGGACGGCGCGCGTCCCGTCCGCGCCGGGCGACGTCCCGAGGCCGCCGGAAGCCCTCGGGTGCTCGCCTTCGCCAGCGCTCCTGGGCTATGGAGGCCGCCATGCCGCTCCTCGACGGAAAGGTCGCGATCGTCACCGGCGCCGGCCGCGGCCTCGGGCGCGAGGAGGCGCTCGCGCTCGCGGCGGCGGGCGCGCGCGTCGTCGTCAACGACGTCGGGACGTCGCTCGCGGGCGACGGCGCCGACCGCTCGCCGGCGGACGAGGTGGTGCGGGAGATCCAGAGCGCCGGCGGCCACGCGGTCGCGAACTACGAGGACGTCGCGAGCTGGGACGGCGCGCGGCGCACGATCGAGCAGGCGTACGACACCTGGGGCAAGCTCGACGTCCTGGTCAACAACGCGGGCGTGCTGCGCGACCGGATGAGCTTCAACATGACCGAGGAGGAGTTCGACCTCGTCCTCCGCGTGCACTGCAAGGGCCACTTCGCGATGACGCGCCACGCCTGCGCGCGCTGGCGCGAGATCGCGAAGAGCGGCGGCGCCGTCTACGGGCGGATCATCAACACGGCGTCGGAGGCCGGCCTCCTCGGCTCGGCGGGCAACAGCAACTACGCGATGGCGAAGGCCGCGATCGCAGCGCTGACCATCAGCATCGCGCGCGAGATGGGCAAGTACGGCGTGACCTCGAACTTCATCGCGCCGCGCGCGCGCACGCGCATGACGGAGTCGATGCCGAACGGCTCGATGTTCGCGAAGCCCGAGTCGGGCTTCGATGCCTTCCATCCGGCCTGGCCCGCGCAGCTCGTCGTCGCGCTCGCCAGCGAGGCGGCGGGCGACATCAACGGCCAGGGCTTCATCGTCTGGGGCGGAGAGGTGACGCTGGTTCGCGGCTGGCACGTCGCGGGGAAGATCGAGAAGCAGGGCGAGGCGCTCGGCGCCGAGGAGATCCTCGCCCGCAAGGACGAGCTCTTCGGCACGAACCCGCGCCAGCCAACGTACATGTAGAGACGGCGACGCCTGCACGTCGCGCTTCGCGCACCTCGACTACGCCTGCCTGCCGAGCGAGGGCTGCCGTCCGAGCGTCTGCGGCGACGGCATCGTCGATCGGAAAATGGCGAGAGCTGCGAGCCGCCCGGTACCGGCCAGTGCTTCTACGGATCGAAGCTCTGCCTCCTGATCGCCGGGAGCGGATACTCCGGCCACTGCGAGGGCGAGGCGCCGTGCTTCGAGGGCGACGAGCTCGATTGCCGCGTCCCCGGCTCGTGCGTCGACGAGCCGATCGATCCGCTGCCGCTCTGCTGCCAGATCGCGTCGGGCGGCTGCTACGACACGGTGGCGACGACGGCGGGCGCGATCGGTGCGTTCGACTGCGGGGGGCTCGAGCTTCCCGAGCAGGGTGTCTGCGTCGCGACGGCGGCGGCCGCCCCCGCTGCCGCCGTCGCGACGCGAACGCGCCAGACCTAGCGCCGCAGCGACCAGGTCGTCGTGCCGTCCGGGCGATCCTTGAGGTCGATCCCCGCGCTCGTCAGACGGTCGCGGATCGCGTCGGCGGTCTTGAAGTCGCGCGCCTTGCGCGCCGCGTTGCGCTCGGCGATCAGCGCCTCGATCTCGGCGTCGGACAGCCCGGCGGCCGCGGCCTGAGCGCCGCGCCACGCGGCGAGCGTCTCCTCGGGCGGCAGCTGCAGGATGCCGAACAGCGCGCCCGCCTCGCGCAGCGCGGCCGCGACCGCGCGCGCCTCGGCGGCCTTGCCGGCGTCGAGCAGGCGGTTCGCGGCCCGTACCCCCTCGTGCAGCGCGGCGACGGCGCGCGGGGTGTTGAGGTCGTCGGCGAGCGCGGCGCGGAACTCGGTCGCGCACGCCTGCGCCTCGGCGACGTCGGTCGCGACGTTCCCGCCCGCCGCGTCGCAGCGCGCGAGCGTCTCGTACATGCGCACCACCGCGCTGCGCGCCTCGGCGACGCCCTCCTCCGAGAAGTCCATCGGGCTTCGGTAGTGCGTCTGCAGCAGGAACAGGCGCAGCGCGTCCGCCGGGTGGCGGGTCAGCGCGTCGCGGATGGTGACGAAGTTGCCGAGCGACTTCGCCATCTTCTCGGAGCCGCGGCGCAAGAACGAGACGTGCACCCAGTGCGTCGCGAACGGCTTGTCGTAGGCGGCCTCGGATTGCGCGATCTCGTTCTCGTGGTGCGGGAAGACCAGGTCCTCGCCGCCGCCGTGCAGGTCGAACGGCTGGCCGAGGTAGCGCGTGCTCATCGCGGAGCACTCGATGTGCCAGCCGGGACGGCCGGGTCCGAACGGGCTGTCCCACGACGGCTCGCCCGGCTTCGCCGCCTTCCAGAGCGCGAAGTCGCCGGGATTGCGCTTGTGCTCGCCGACCTCGACGCGGGCGCCCGCCATCAGGTCCTCGAGCTTGCGGTGCGAGAGCTTGCCGTACGACGGAAACGCGGTGACGTCGAAGTAGACGTCGCCCTGCGCGCGGTAGGCGATGCCACGCTCCTCGAGGCGCTGGATGAGCGCGATCATGTCCTCGATGTGCAGCGTCGCGCGGGGCTCGAAGCTCGGTTTGCGGCAGCCGAGCGCCGCGATGTCGGCGGAGAACGCCTCGCACATCTCGGCGCCGAGCTGCGCGGCGCTGACGCCGGTCGCGTTGGCGCGCTCGATGATGCGGTCGTCGACGTCGGTGAAGTTGCGCACGTAGGTGACGCGCAGCCCCTGCGCCTCGAGGTAGCGCATCACGACGTCGAACAGGACGTAGACCCGAGCGTGCCCGACGTGCGCGAGGTCGTACACCGTCACGCCGCAGACGTACATGCGGACGTGGCCGGGCTCGCGCGTCGTGAGCGGCTCGATGCGGCGCGTGAGCGTGTTGTAAAGCGAGATCGGGGAACCCGGAGGCATCCGGTTTGGGTACCACGGGATGCCGCGACGGGCGAGACACGAATGCAACGTCGTTGCAACGCCCGGTTGCGGCGGCCCGACCGGGCGCTCGCGTCGCCGCGCCTTCCGCGCCGGCAGGCGTCTTGCTGATCCGCCGACCGACGGCGAACGGACAGGAGGTGAGCGGATGGCGACCCCAGCGAAGAAGCGGAGCGCGCGCGAGCGCGCGACCGCACGCGGCCGGGCGAAGGACAAGCCCCGTGCGGCGTCCCGCGCCCGGCGCGGCGCGCAACGAGCGAGCGGACGCGCGGCGACGACGGCCGAGCGCGGCAACGGTCCGCGCCGCTGGTCGGCCGGCGTCACGCGCTCGAGCAACGCGCTCGACCTCGAGCCCGGCGTCTTCAAGCTGCGCGATCCGAAGGCCGTCGCGCGCTCGCTCGAGCGCTCCGCAAGGCGGAGCACGCGCCGCAAGTCCGACCCGTACCGCTCGGCGATGTCGATGCTGACCTTCTACCTGAACCGCGCCGGGCGGAACGTCGAGGCGCGGCAGCGGCGCGTGCTCGAGCGGGCGAAGGACGAGCTGCGGCGCCTGTTCGGACGCGAGCCGGGCGCGGCGCGCCGGCGCGCGTAGGGCGTCGGCTCGGGCACGATCGCCGGGCTCGTCCAGGGCGTCGTCGAGCCCCGTCGATCGATGGCCGTCCGTCTAGGCCATCGTCCCGATCGTGCTGCGGAAGCGCAGCGCCGCGATCGTGAACAGGACGCCGCCGATCGCGGCCAGCGCCGCGAACTGCGGCCAGGCGACGTCGAGGCCGCCGGCACGGTAGAGGATCGCCTGCGACAGCAGCACGAAGTGCGTCGTCGGCGCGGCGAGCATGATCGTCTGCACGATCTCGGGCATGCTCTCGCGCGGCGTCGCCCCGCCGGAGAGCAGCTCGAGCGGCAGCAGCACGAGGATCGTCAGCAAGCCGAGCTGCGGCATCGAGCGCGCGATCGTGCCGAGAAAGATGCCCATCGAGGTCGTGGCGAAGAGGTTGAACGCGACGCCGAGCAGGAAGAGCGGGATCGAGCCCTCGATCGGCACCTCGAGCAGCCCCTGCACCACCGCGAAGAGCGAGCCGGTGCACGCGATCAGGACGACGAGCGCCATCGACCAGACCTTCGCCGTCATGATCTCGAAGGGCGTCACCGGCATCGCGAGCAGGTGCTCGATCGTCCCGTGCTCGCGCTCGCGGATCAGGGCGGCGCCCGTCAAGATGATCGACAGCATCGTCACCTGATTGACGAGCTCGATGATCGCCCCGAACCAGCGCTTGTTGAGCTCCGGGTTGAAGCGGGCGCGGATCGCGAGGCCGACCGGCGTCTCCGGCTCCGTGCGGACCCCCTGCAGGAACGCTCGGATCTCGCCGAGCACGATCGCCTGGACGTACGCGCTGCCGGTGAACGCCTGGCTCATCCGCGTCGCGTCGACGTTGAGCTGGATCGCCGGCGAGCGTCCCGCGAGCACGTCGCGCTGGAAGTTCGGCGGGATGTCGAGCGCGAACGTGTCGAGGCCCTCGTCCATGCGCGCGTCCATCTCCGCGGGACCGATCTGCACCGGCGGCAGGAAGTACGGCGGATAGAACGCGCTGATGATCCGCTCGGAGAGCGGCGAGCCGTCCTCGTCGACGATCGCGATCGGCGCCTTGGTCAGCGTCTCCGGCGCCGCCGTCGAGGCGACGTAGATCGAGAAGGTGAACGCCCAGACGATCAGGACGAGCAGGATCGGGTCGCGGAGCAGGCTCCGGATCTCCTTGACGCCGAGATGAAAGATGTGCCCCGAGCGCATGCTCAGCTCTCCTGCTTCTTCAGGAACACGGCGCTGAGCCCGAGCACGAGGGGCGTCGCGACGAGCAGCGGGACGAAGGAGCTCTCGAGCTCGCCGAAGCCGAGCGCCTTCGAGAAGACGCCGCGCGAGATCGTCAAGTAGTGGGTCGTGGGGTAGATCCGGCCGATGAACGCTCCCGCGCCCTCGAGCGACGACACCGGATCCATCATCCCGGAGAACTCCGCCGCGGGGAGGATGGTCAGGATCGCGGTGCCGAAGATCGCCGCGATCTGGCTGCGCATGAAGCACGAGATGAGGAGGCCGATCGCCGTCGCCGCGGAGACGTAGAGGAAGGTCGCGACGAAAAGCGCGAGGAAGCTGCCCTTCAGCGGCACGCCGAAGGCGGTCACCGCGAGCAGCGCGAGGAGCAGGAAGTTCAGCACCCCCATCACGACGTAGGGCGCCTGCTTGCCGAGCAGGAACTCGAGCGGGCGGGTCGGCGTGACGTAGAAGTTGACGATCGAGCCGAGCTCCTTCTCGCGCACGACGCTGAGCGCCGCGAGCATCGCCGGGATCAGCATCAGGAGCAGCGGGATCACCGCGGGCACCATCGCGACGATGCTCTCGACGTTCGGGTTGTAGCGGAAGCGGATCTCGATCGTCGCGAGGTCGTTCCCGGCGACGCTCGACGCCTGCGCCGCGCGCCGCGCGAGCCAGAGCGCGTGCATCGACTCGACGTAGCTGCGCACCGTCTCTGCGCGCATCGGCATTGCGCCGTCGATCCAGGCGCCGATCTCGACGCGCCGTCCGCGCGCGAGGTCGCGCGCGAAGTTCGGCGGGATCTCGATCGCGAGCGCGAGCCGACCGGAGCGCATGCGCCGGTCGAGGTCGTCGTAGTCGGCGAGCGGCGGCTGCTCGATGAAGTAGCGCGAGCCGGCGAGGTTCCAGACGTACTCGCGGCTCGTGCCCGTCTGGTCGCGGTCGAGGACGGCGAAGGTCAGCTCCTCGACGTCGAGGCTGATCCCGTAGCCCATGATGAAGAGCAGCAGGACGCTGCCAAGCCCCGCGAGCGTGAGGCGGATCGGGTCGCGACGCAGCTCGAGCGACTCGCGCCGCGCGTAGCTCAGCGCGCGCCGCAGATCGAAGCGTCGCGGGCGCGCGTGCGCGGACGACGGCGCTGCCATCTCGGTCGGAGCAGCGGACGCCGACGCCGGCAGCGCCGTCTCCGTCGCGGCGGCGGACGGCGCCTCCGCCTCTGCTTCCGCCGGCTCCCCGGCGACGTCGTCCTTCGTGCCGCCCTCCTCCGCCGCCTCCTCGAGCACGCGGATGAACGCGTCCTCGAGCGTCGCCGCGCCGTAGCGCTCGACGATCGCCGCCGGGGTGTCGCTGATCAGCACGCGCCCGGCGTGCATCAGCGAGATCCGGTCGCAGCGCTCGGCCTCGTTCATGAAGTGCGTCGAGAGGAAGATCGTCACCCCGTCGTTGCGCGACAGATCGATCAGCGACTGCCAGAAAAGGTCGCGCGCGATCGGATCGACGCCGGAGGTCGGCTCGTCGAGGATCAGCATCTCCGGGCGGTGCACCGTCGCGACGGCGAGCGAGAGACGCTGACGCTGGCCGAGCGGCAGCGAGCTCGCGAGCTCGTCGAGGATGCCCTCGAGGTCGAAGCGGCGCGCCATCTCGGCGACGCGCGGCCCGATCTCGCTCTCCGGCATCTCGAACAGACGCGCGTGCAGGACGAGGTTCTGCCGGACGGTGAGCTCGGAGTAGAGCGAGAACGACTGCGTCATGTAGCCGACCCGCCGGCGCGTCTCGAGGTCGCGCGCGTCGACCTCCCGTCCGAAGAGCGACGCGCTGCCCTCGCTCGCCGGCAGGAGACCGGTCAGCATCTTCATCGTCGTCGTCTTGCCGCAGCCGTTCGAGCCCAGGAAGCCGAAGATCTCGCCGCGCTCGATGCGGAAGCTCACCCGGTCGACGGCGACGAAGTCGCCGAAGCGCTTGGTCAAGCCGTGCGCCTCGATCGCGACCTCGGTCGTCGCCGCGCTCCGCGGCGGGATGCGGACCGCGACGTGGCTGCGCCGCAGATCCTCCGGAAGCAGCGCGATGAAGGCGTCCTCGAGCGAGTCGGCTCCGGTGCGCGCGAGGATCTCGGCGGGCGTGCCGGTCGCGAGCACGCGTCCCGCGTTCATCGCGACGAGCCAGTCGAAGCGCTCCGCTTCCTCCATGTACGCCGTCGCGACCACCACGCTCATCCCCGGACGGCGCGCGCGGATGTCGTCGATCAGCTCCCAGAACTGGCGGCGCGAGAGCGGATCCACGCCGGTCGTCGGCTCGTCGAGGACCAGCAGATCGGGATCGTGGATCAGCGCGCAGCACAGCCCGAGCTTCTGCTTCATGCCGCCCGAGAGCTTGCCGGCGGGACGGTCGACGAACGGCGCGAGCCCGGTGCTCTTCGTCAGCGCCGCGATGCGGCGCTCGCGCTCGGCGCGGTCGTGCCCGAAGAGGCGTCCGAAGAAGTCGATGTTCTCGTAGACCGAGAGCGTCGGGTAGAGGTTCTTGCCGAGACCCTGCGGCATGTAGGCGATGCGCGGCTGCACCCTGGCGCGGTGCGCGGGGTCGGCGATGTCGCCGCCCAGCACCTCGACGCTGCCGCTCTGGATCGCGCGCGCGCCCGCGACCAGCGACAGCAGGCTCGACTTGCCGACGCCGTCGGGACCGATCAGCCCGACCATGACGCCGGCGGGCAGATCGAGGTCGACGTCGCGCAGCGCGTGGGCCGTCTTGTACGCGAGCGAGACGCCGCGGAGCCGCGCGACCGCCGCGTCCGCCCCGCGCTCCGGGCCGTCGCCGGTGGCGCGGCTCGGCGGCGTCGCGCTCATCCCGGAAGCCGGACGGCGAGCTCGGGCGGCCACTCGACGTTCGGATCGAGCCGGACGTAGGCCATGCCCGGGACGCCGGTCTTCACGTGCTCGACGTACTTCCTGAGCAGCTCCGGCGGGATCTTTGCCTTGACGCGGAAGGTGAGCTTCTGTCGCTCCTCTTCCGTCTCGACCGTCTTCGGCGTGAACTGCGCGACGTCCGAGACGAACGTCGCCTTCGCCGGGATCACGTACTGCGGGATCGCGTCGAGGACGATCCGCACCTCCGAGCCGATCGCGACGCGCCCCGCCGCGGCGGTCGGCAGGAAGAAGGTCATGTAGACGTCGGTCAGATCGACGAGGTTCAGCACGCGGCCGCCCGCCGCGAGCACCTCGCCCGGCTCGGCGACGCGGTACTGCACGCGGCCGTCGCGCGGCGAGCGCAGCGTGCTGTCCTCGATGTCCGCCTGGATGCGCTGGATCGTCGCCTGCACCGCTTCCACCTCGGCGCGCGCCTGGATGACGTTCGACTGCGCCACGCCGATCGCGGCGTCGGCGGCGGCGGACTGCGCCTCGGCGGCGCTGACCGCGGCGCGCGCACCCTCGTAGCGGGCGCGAACCTCGTCGAGCTCCTCGCGCGAGCTCACGCGGCTCTTCGCGAGCGCGTCGATGCGCTCGAAGTTCTTGCGCGCCGCCTCGAGCTCGGCCTGACGCTGCGCGATCAGCGCGAGGGCGGCGTTCTTCTCCGCCTGCCGCTGCGCGACGATGCTCTCCGCGGTCTCGACGGCGACGATCGCCTGCTGGAGCTGGGCCTTGGCCTGGCGGAGCTGCGCCTCGAGGGTCGCGGTGTCCATCTTCGCCAGCACCTGACCCGCCGAGACGTAATCGCCCTCGTCGACGAAGATCGCCTCGATGCGGCCGGCGATCTTGGTCGCGATGTCGATCTCGGTCGCTTCGATCCGGCCGTTGCTCGACGCGATGCCGTCGGGCAGCCGCGCCGGCCGCACGACGCGCACGAGACCCCAGATCCCCAGGACGACGACGACGAGGAGCGCGATCCTCCGCAGCCAGGTCCTGCTCACGAAGGACTCGGACACCACCCGGGCTCGGGCTCACGCTCGCGCATCGAGCGCACGGTATCGCCTCCGTCCCGGTGCGGCAACGCGCAGGCGCCTACTCTTCGGACTCGCGCAGCCTTGCGAGCACGCTCAGGTCCTCGAGCGTGGTGGTGTCGCCGACGCTCTCCTTGCCGCTCGCGATGTCGCGCAAGAGTCTGCGCATGATCTTGCCGCTGCGGGTCTTCGGCAGCGCGTCGGTGAAGCGGATGTCGTCGGGCTTGGCGAACGCGCCGATCTCCTTCGCGACGTGCTCGCGCAGCTCGTTCTTGAGCCCCTCCGAGGGCTGGTAGTTGCCCTCGAGGGTGACGAAGGCGGCGAGCGCCTGGCCCTTCACCGGGTCGGGGCGGTCGACCACCGCCGCTTCCGCGACCGCGCGGTGCGACACCAGCGCGCTCTCGACCTCCATCGTGCCGAGGCGGTGCCCGGCGACGTTCACCACGTCGTCGATGCGGCCCATCACCCAGTAGTAGCCGTCGTCGTCGCGGCGGGCGCCGTCACCGGTGAAGTAGTTGCCCGGGATCTCGCTCCAGTATTGCTTGACGTAGCGCTCGGGGTCGCCGTAGACGGTGCGCAGCATGCCGGGCCAGGGCTTGCGGATCACCAGCAGCCCGCCCTGGTTCTTGCCGACGCTCTTGCCCTCGCGGTCGACGACGTCGGGGAAGATGCCGGGCAGCGGCAGCGTGCCGGAGCCGGGCTTGGTCGGCGTCGCGCCGGGCAGCGGCGAGATCATGATGCCGCCGGTCTCGGTCTGCCACCAGGTGTCGACGATCGGGCAGCGGCCGCCGCCGATCTTCTCGTGGTACCACATCCACGCTTCGGGATTGATCGGCTCGCCGACCGTGCCGAGCAGACGCAGCGACGAGAGGTCGTGCTTCGCGGGCCACTCCTCGCCCCACTTGACGACGGAGCGGATCAGCGTCGGCGCCGTGTAGAGGATCGTCACCGCGTACTTCTCGACGATCTCCCAGATGCGGTCGGGACGCGGATGGTTCGGCGCGCCCTCGTACATGATGGTCGTCGCGCCGTTCGCGAGCGGGCCGTACACCAGGTAGCTGTGCCCGGTCACCCAGCCGATGTCGGCGGTGCACCAGTAGGTGTCGGTGTCCTTGAGGTCGAAGACGAGCTTCGTGCTGTAGGTGACGTGCGTCAAGTATCCGCCCGTCGTGTGCACGACGCCCTTCGGCTTGCCGGTCGTACCGCTCGTGTAGAGGATGAACAGCGGCTGCTCGGAGTCGAGCGGCTCGGGCTCGCACTTCGCCGACGCGCGCGCCATCTCCTCGTGCCACCAGCGGTCGCGGCCCGGCGCCATCGGAACGTTCTCGCCCGTGCGGCGCACGACCAGCACGGTCTCGACCGACGGACAGCCCGTCAGCGCCGCGTCGACGTTCGCCTTGAGCGGCACGATCGAGCCGCGCCGCCAGCCGCCGTCGGCGGTGATCACCACCTTGGCCTGCGCGTCGTTCATGCGGTCGCGCACCGCCTCGGCGGAGAAGCCGCCGAAGACGATCGAGTGCGTCGCACCGATGCGCGCGCACGCGAGCATCGCGATCGCGAGCTCGGGGATCAGCGGCATGTAGAGGCCGACGCGGTCGCCCGCCTTGACGCCGAGCGCCTTCAGCACGTTCGCCGCCTGGCAGACCTCGTGGTGGAGCTGCTGGTAGGTGAGCGTCCGCGAGTCGCCCGGCTCGCCCTCCCAGATCAGCGCGGCCTTGTTGCGACGCCAGGTGCCGAGGTGCCGGTCGAGGCAGTTGTAGGTGGCGTTGATCTTGGCGCCGACGAACCACTTGGCGAACGGCGGCTGCCAGTCGAGCACCTTGGTCCACGGCTCGAACCAGTCGAGCTGCGAGCTCGCGATCCCCGCCCAGAAGCCCTCGGGGTCCTTCTCCGCCGCCGCGTACATCTTCTCGTAGTCGGCGAACGACTTGACGTGCGCCTCGCGCGCGAACGCCTCGGGCGGCGGGAACTTGCGGTCCTCCTTGAGGACGGACTCGATCACGGTCTTGGCTTCGCTCATGGCTCCCTCGCTGATGGCACGTCCGGCAACTCTCACGAAGCCGGCGGACCCGGTCAAGCGCGTCCTGCGCGGGCGACGAAGCGCCGCGTCAGCAGGCCGCGGCCTCGTACCGCCCCTGGCTGCGCCCCCCGCGCAGCACGCTCCAGACGACGATGCCCGCCGTCCACTTGCTCGCGACCCCGATGGCGAGCAGGTCCCAGCTGAAGAGGTGGGCGAGGACGAGGAACACCACGGTGTCGACCGGCGCGCTCGCCCCCGTCGACAGCAGCACGCGGTCCGCGAACGGTCGCTCCGTCACGGTGTAGACGAGCCAGTCGACGGTCTCGCTGACCGCGAACGCGGTCGCGCTGGCGAGCGCCACCTCCGGCGACCCGAGCGCGTAGGACAGCACCGCCGCGAGCCCCATCAGCAGCAGGCAGGCGTGTCCCCAGACCCGCTGCGCGTAGTCGCGCAGCACGAGCACGCTGCCGACCAGCAACGACCAGAACCAGTCGTGCTCGGGGTAGAGGCTGAACCCGACGTTGAGCGCGACGACGATCCCGACGTACGGGATCGCCGTGCGCGCACGCGGTCCCCAGTTCAGAGGATGTGCTGCGCGACGATCTCGCGATTCCACGTCGCGTCGCCGAACGTCACCTCGGAGCTCTTCGCACGCTTGAAGTAGATGTGCATGTCGTGCTCCCAGGTGAAGCCGATGCCGCCGTGGATCTGGATGCCCTCGCCGGCGACCGTGCGGTAGGCGTCGGAGCAGTAGGCCTTCGCCATCGCCGCCGCGAGCGGCGCCTCCGGCACGTCGTTCGCGACCGCCCAGGCCGCGTAGTACGTCGCCGACTTCGAGCTCTCGACCTGCACCATCATGTTGGCGCACTTGTGCTGGATCGCCTGGAACGAGCCGATCGGCTTGCCGAACTGCTCGCGCACCTTGGCGTAGGCGACCGACATGTCGAGCACCTGCTGGGCGCCGCCGCACGCCTCGGCGCAGAGCGCGACCTTGCCGCGGTCCGAGAGGCGCTCGATCGTCTTCCAGCCCTCGCCTTCCTTGCCGACGAGCGCGTCCTTGCCGACCTCGACGCCCGTCAGGACGACCTCGGCGAGCTTGCGCGTCTGGTCCATCGTCTTGAGCGGCGTGCGCTTGACGCCGGACGCGTTCGCGTCGACGCAGAAGAGGCTCACGCCGTCCTTGCCCGCGGTGCCGGGCTTGCGCGCGGCGACGATGATCAGCTCGGCGATGTGCCCGTCGGGGACGAAGAGCTTCGTGCCGTCGAGGCGGTAGCCGCCGCTGGTCGCGGTCGCGGTCGCGGCGATGCCCTCCGCGTCCCAGCGTCCCGAGGGCTCGAGCAGCGCCACGGTGGCGAGCAGGTCACCCGACGCGATGCGGGGCAGGTACTTCTGCTTCTGCTCCTCGCTGCCGGCGTCGAGCAGCGTGAACCCCGCGTAGACCGCCGTCGACAGGAACGGTCCGGGCAGCACGACGCGCCCCATCTCCTCGAGCACCACGACGAGGTCGACGAAGTCGAGCCCCGCGCCGCCGTACTGCTCGGGAAGGATCAGGCCCTGCCAGCCCAGCTCCGCCATCTTCTTCCACAGCTCCGGCGAGTGCCCGGACTCGTCGTCCATCATCTTGCGGACGAGCGTCATCGGGCACTCCTTGGCGAGGAAGTCCTTCGCCGACTGGCGGAGCATCTCCTGGTCTTCGCTGAAGCCAAAGTCCATGCGGGTACGTCTCCTATGGAACGCGCGGGCGCGCCTTCCAGAAGTAGTTCTTCATACCGAAGCCGTCGTGGTAGCGGCGAAACGTGAGCTCCACGGGCATGTCGATCTCGATCTCGTCGGGCGAGCAGTCGGTGAGCTCCATCAGCACGCGGCCGCCGCCGTCGAGGTCGATGACCGCGCTCACGACCGGACCGTCGGGTGACTCGGCGACGTGGTCGACGACGAAGGTGAACACCTTGCCGGTCCGTTTGAGCTTGACGGGCTCGAGCCCGCTGCGGTCCGAGCACTCGATGCAGACGCGGTGCGGCGGGTACTGCACCGTGCCGCAGGCCTTGCAGCGCCCGCCGTAGAGCGGCAGCAGCGTCTTGCGGTCGCGGAACAGCACGACCGGCGTCGACTGCGTCTGCGCCGGCGCGTCCTTCTTCAGCAGCCGGCGGAAGCGCAGGTACTTGCCGTACGACGGAAGCGTGCGCTTGACCTCGATCTGCTCGGCGACGCCGCGCTGCGGACGGAAGCGCGACACGCCGTCGGTCGCGCGCAGCAGGATCGCGTCGGCGCCGTCGCCGACGCCGACGACGAGGATCTGGTCGCCCGGCTTCGCCTGCTCGAGCGTCGCCGACAGCAGCAGCAGCGGCTGCGCGCAGCCGACGTCGCCGATCGTTCCCCACAGGGTGTCGGCGAGCTGCTTCTTCGCGTCGAGGCCGAAGCCTTTCGCGACGCCTTGCGGCGCGCGCGGGTTGGGCCCGGCGATGACGACCGAGGACAGCGCCGCGGGCTCGATCTTGGTCTTGGCGAGGATCGCCTGCAGCACCGCCGCGAGCTGGCGCCCGTAGCCGAGCTTCAGGTCGAAGCCGGGAAAGCTCTTGACGTACGCCTGCTCGTCGGTGCGGAAGCTGCCGAGGAACTCGTCGGACAGGCTCACGGTCTCGACGATCTCGGCGAGCACGTCGTCGCGCCCGACCACCACCGCGGCGCCGCCGTCGCCGTTCGACTGCTCGTTCATCGAGTCCGGCTCGGGCGTGCGGCAGTCGCCGGCAGCGACCAGCACCTTGCGCGCGCCCGCCTTCACCTGGTCGATCGCGGCGAGCAGCGCCGTCGTCGCGGCGCGCAGCGAGTCGGTGACGTCGGCCGTGCGGATCTCCTCGCGGCAGTCGAGCACCGCGGCGAGCGTCGCCGCCACCTGCTTCTCGCGGTACGGCGACGTGGTCGAGGCGAACAGCACGCCGTCGAGGTCGGGGACCTCGCCCGCAGCGAAGCAGTTCAGCGCCGCGCCGACGGCGAGCGTCAGGCTGTCCTCGTCGTGGCTCGCGACCGCCTTCTCGCCGCCCATCGAGAAGCCGCCCCACTCGCCCGCGATCAGCTCGCGCGGCAGCCGCGCCTTCGGAACGTAGGCGCCGTGCGCGGAGATGCCAATCGAGCCCATCGTCGTCATGCGGGAGCGTGGAGACAGAGCTTTTTCGGGCAGAACCTGCCCGGGCGGGGACTCCGTACTCGGCAGATCGGTTACTACGCTGCGCTTGCCGAGGTCAATTGACGCCCCGGGCGCGACCGCCGCGCTCAGCCGAGCAGAAGATCCGCGTAGTACAGCAGGTTCAGGCCGACCAGGACGACGCCGCCGTCCTCCTCGATGCGCGCGTACGCCGCGGTGCCGGTCGGCGTCCGCGCGCCGACGACGAGCGTCAGGCGCTCGCCGTCGCTGGTCGTCGCGGTGACCTGGAGCTGCGGGTTGTCGAAGCCGAAGGCCGGGTTGGCGGCGTCCTCGGCGACGCGTTCGCCGTCGCCGCTGTCGACGAGCTGGTCGACGAACGCCTGCACGAGGCCGCCCGGAATCGTGCGGTCGGCCGGCTCGATCACCTTCCAGGAGCGCTCGCCGCGCTCGAGCACCACCGTGCGCTCGCCGCGCCGCAGCTCGACCGAGCGCAGCGACGCTGGATCGATCTCGTAGCCGCGCTCGCTCGGCTCCGGCGTGTGCGGCGCCACGCCGGGGAGCTCGTGTTGCGCGGGCGGCTCGTGCGCGGTGCCGACGTAGAGCACCGCCAGAAGCGCCGCGACCAGCCAGCAGTAGAAGCTCCCCTTCCAGGTCACGCGCCCGTCCTGCGGCGGAGATAGAGCACGAGCGCCACCAGCAGGCTCAGCCCGGGCATCACGCCGGTCGACAGCAGCAGCGCCGTGCGCGCCTGTCCGGCGCTCAGGAAGAGCTGCTCGCGGCCGGACTGCTTGCGCTCCGGACGCATCGCGATCAGCGCCTCCTCGCCGACGAGCCAGGTGATCGCATTGTGCAGCACGTGTCGGTTGCTCAGGAACTCGATGAAGCGGTTGGTCGCGAGGTCGACGTCGCCGATGACGACGAGCCGCGCGACGCTCGCCTCGTCGTCGTCGCCCGCGACCTGCCACTCGCGCGCCGCGGCGACGACCTGCGGTCCGGGCACGTCGCGCCCTTCCTCGTACTCGACGTCGCCCGACTCCGCACGCTCGATCGCGGTCGTGGCCCAGCTCTCCGCGCCGCTCTGCAGCAGCGGCACCGCGCCCGCCGACAGCTCGAGCGCGCGCGCGGTCGACAGCAGCACGCCCTGACCGAGCTCGCTCGCGATCACGGTGGCCGACGGCAGCCCGTCGGCGTCGAGCACCGCGATGTCGGCGGGCGGCGCCGCCTCGATCGACACGCCCTCGCCGCCGTAGAGCCGATTCTCGGGATCGAGCACGACGTTCGGCGCGGGGGCGATGCCGCGCTGCGCGAGCCACGCCGCGAGCTCCGGCGCTTGACGCGGGTCGAGCAGCGCGAGCAAGCGTCCGCCCTGCGCCATCCACTCGTCGAGCCGCGCGAGCTCGGCGTCCGACCACGGGCTCTCACCGCCCGCCACCACGAGCACGTCGACGTCGTCCGGCACGCCATCGGCGATCGTCACCGAGCGCACGTCGAAGCCGTCGTCGCGCAGGCTCGAGGCGAGCAGCGAGAGGCCGCGCTGGCGATCCCGGTCGCCCGGATCCATCTCGCCGTGCCCGCCGACGAAGCCGACCACCTTTCGCTTGCCGCGCGTGAGCTGCAGGATCGCGCCCACCACCATGTGCTCGCGCGCCTGGCCGACGACGCGGTGCTGGTCCTCGGTCGCGATCACGATCGCGCCGAACGCGTCGACGCCGTAGCGCCGCGCCAGCGCCGGATTTCGGTTGACGTCGACCACGCGGTGCTTGATGAGCGGCGTCACCTCGCTGATCCGCTCGAGGAGGTCGACGGTCGAGGCGTTGCGCGGGTCGCCCGAGCGCACGAAGGCGATGAGCTCGATCGGCTGCGTCACGCTGTCGAGGATGCGCCGCGCGTGCGGCGACAGCGTGTACTTCTGCTGCGGCGTGAGGTCGAAGCGCATGTTGTGCCGCTCGGCGAACGCGTCGACGATGCCGAGCGCGACCAGCAAACCGAGCAGCCCCACGACGGTCGGCGCGAGACGCGAGCGCGGCCAGGCGCGCGAGCCGAGCGAGGCGAGCGTCGCCGCCGCGGCGAACGCGACCAGGCACGCGAAGTAGACCAGGTCCTTGGTCTCGATCACGCCGCGCGAGAAGCTCTCGAAGTGGTTGAAGATCGAGAGCCGCGAGAAGAAGCCGAGCGACGCGATCCCCGGCGCGGCCTCGTTCCACGACAGGATCCAGAGCAGCAGCAGCGTGCCGACCGTCGACATCGCGGCGACCACCTGGTTGTCGGTGAGCGTCGAGAGGAAGGTGCCGCACGCGACGAACGACACCGCGAGCAGCGCGAGCCCGAGGTAGCCGGTGAACACCGGCCCGAACGCGAAGGGCTCGATCCGGTAGAGGTAGACGAGGCTCACCGCGGTGGTGAGCAGCAGCGCACAAGCGGCGAGCGTGCAGGCGATCAGCTTCGCGAGCAGGATCTCGAGGTCCGACAGCGGGTAGGTGAAGAGCAGCTCGATCGTGCCGAGCTTCCGCTCCTCGGCGAAGAGCCGCATCGTGAGCAGCGGCACCGTCAGCAGCAGGACGAGCCGCAGGTCGACGAACAGCAGCTGGAAGAAGTTCTCGAAGATGTTCTGCCCGAAGCCGAAGGTGACGAAGAAGCCGAGGTCCGAGTAGAAGTAGTAGCCGGCGAGCAGCAGGAAGACGCCGCCGACCACGTAGAGCAGCGGCTGCGCGAACGTCGCGTGCAGCTCCTTGCGCAGCAGCGCCGACACGCGGCGCGGCGACGGCAGGCGCTTCTTCATTGCGGACGCTCTCCGAGCAGATCGACGAACAGATCCTCGAGCGTGCGCGTGCGCGGTCCGAGCTCGAGCACCGGCAGACCGTCGGCGACGCACGCGCGCGCGAGCGCGTCGGTGACGCGCTCGGCGCTGCGCCGCGACTCCTCGTCGCCGTCGCGTCCCGGGTGCAAGAGGTGCAGCAGGACCGAGCCGTCGGGCGTGCGGTCGCGCCGCGTCTCCTGGGCTTCGGGGACCGCCGCGAGCAGACGCGCGAGCTGCTCGTCGCTCGCGCGCGTGCGCAGCACGAGCTCGCCCGAGCTCCGCACCTGCCGGCGCAGCGTGTCGATGCGCTCGGCGAGCACGAGGCGTCCGAGATGCAGCATGAGCACGCGGTCGCAGACGCTCGCGACGTCGGCCAGCACGTGGCTCGAGAGCAGCACGGTCGTGCCGCCGCCGAGCGAGGCGATGAGCTGGCGCACCTCGAGCACCTGCGCCGGGTCGAGCCCGGCGGTCGGCTCGTCGAGCACCAGCACCTGCGGACGTCCGATCAGGGCCTGCGCGATGCCGACGCGCTGACGGTAGCCCTTCGACAGCGTACCGATGCGCCGGTTCTGCACGCCCTCGAGGCCGCACTCGGCGATCACCGCGTCGACGCGCTCGTCGCGGCGCTCGGGGTCGCCGAGCTTGACGTCGGCCGCGAAGCGCAGGAAGCGCCGCACGCTGACCTCCGGGTAGAGCGGCGACTGCTCGGGCAGGTAGCCGACGCGGCGGCGCACCTCGAAGGGATCGTCCGACAGCTCGACGCCGGCGACGCGCGCGCGTCCGCGATCGGCGGGGAAGAAACCCGTCAGGATGCGCAGCAGCGTGGTCTTGCCCGATCCGTTCGGCCCGAGCAGGCCGACGATCTCACCCGCCGCGACCCGGAAGGAGACCTCGCGCAGTGCGGGGATCGAGCCGTACGACTTGGAGAGACCCTCTACCTCGATCATGCGCTGGTCCACGCGGGCGCGGCCTCGCGGCGCGGCCGCGCCCGCATGGGGCTCGCGTGCCTCAGCTCACGGCGCCGCGCGTGGTCGTCGCCGACGCAGCCGCGACGTCCGCACGCTCGCGCAGGATGAAGCGCGGCCGCAGGCCGACGAGCAGCACCGGCAGCAGCGTCATCGACGCGACGAAGCTGACCGCCATCCAGAGCGCGAGGAGCACGCCCATCTCGGCGTCGAAGCGGATCTCGGAGAAGTACCAGACCAGCGTCGCGAGAACCATGGTCACCGCGGTGAAGGTCACGGCCTTGCCCGAGGTGCTGAGCGACTCGCGCACCGCGAAGTCGAGGTCGCCGCTCTTCGTATACTCCTCGATGGTTCGGCTCAGGATGTACATGCCGTAGTCGATGCCGAAGCCCATGCCGACGGTGACCACCGGCAGCGTCGAGATGTTGATGCCGATGCCCGCCGTGCTCAGGTAGGCGTTCATCATCAAATTGGCGAGCGCGAGCGGCGCGAGCAGGTACAGGCCCGCCGCCCACGAGCGGTACGTGAACAGCACCGTCACGTACATCGTGAGGAAGCCGAGCGCGTTCATCAGGAGGTCGTTCTTCAGGATCTCCTCGTTGCCCGCGGCGAGCACGCCGATCAGACCACCCGCGAGGCGGAACTGCGCCTTCTCCATCGGGTTCTGCTCGATGAACTCGCGCGCCCGCTTGATGATGCGGCGGATGTTGTCGCCCTTGTGGTTCTTCGCGTAGAACGTGACGTGGGCGGTCGCGTAGTCCGTCGTCACGTACTTCGCGGTCTCGCTCGGCGGCGAGCCGGAGAAGAAGACGAAGAACAGGCCGCCGACGTCGATCCAGTCGTTGGGGATCACGCCCCACTTGGGCTCGAGCTCGTGGAACACCATGTTCACGGCTCGCAGGATGTCGGCGAGCGAGAAGCTGTAGCCGACGTCCGGATCGCGCTCGAGGTAGCGCTGGAACTTCTCCATCGTGCGCAGGACGTCGGGGTCCTTCATCGCGTCCTTGTCGTAGCCCTCCGCGACGATGATCAGCGGCTCGACGCCACCGAACTTCTGCTGAATGTTGGTGTGCGAGACGTTGTACGGCGAGTCGAGCCACAGCAGCGGTGACGCCGCCGTCGGATCGCCGATCTGGATGTCCTTGATGAAGTAGGCCGAGAGCACGGCGACGATGGCCCACCCCACGACCGTCGCCCGCCGGCCGTTCTTGGTGAGCAGGCCGTTGACGAACGACACGATCAGGTTGCGGAACCAGCCGCGCTCGCGCTGCAGGACCGTCTCCTTATCGGGCGGCGCGAGGTAGTGGTACACGATCGGGTTCAGCAGCAGCTCGCTGACCGTGATCGCCAGGATCCAGAAGCACGCCGAGATGGCGAGCTTCTGCAGCATCAGGATCGGCACCAGCAGGATCGCGAGGATGCCGATCGCGTCGGTGATGATGCCCGACAGCGTCGGCACGAAGAGCTCCGCGAACGCGCCGACGATCGCCTTCTCCTTGTCCCAACCGCACTTCTCGTACTCCTCGTAGTAGCGGTCGTGCATCTGCACGGAGTGCGAGATCGCGCGCGCGGTGATGAAGAACGGGATGACGAGCGTGAGCGGGTCGAACGGCAAGCCGACGAGGTTGATGAAGCCGAGACCCCAGATCGCCGAGATCACGCCGGTGATGGTCGGACGCAGCGCACCGCGCCAGTCGTGGAAGTAGAGGTAGAGCAGGATCCACGTCAGGACCGTCGTGATCAGGAAGATCCACTTCGCCTCGTCGGCGTAGT
Source organism: Candidatus Binatia bacterium (assembly GCA_036563615.1). NCBI lineage: Bacteria > Candidatus Binatota > Binatia (SeqCode) > Binatia bacterium. Next base: position 690,780 of record DATCMB010000006.1, on the reverse strand, counting down.
GGTAGACCCAGCCGTAGAGACGCGGCTCGCCCGCGACCGAGACGATGATGTCGCTCTCGGGGACGCTGATGTCGACGGTCTGCGTCTGGCCGTTGCGCTCGAAGGTGACCTTCGCGGTCTCGCCGGGCTCGTGCGCGGCGATCGCCTCTGCGAACTGGAAGCGGTTCTCGATCTTCTTGCCGTCGACGTCGACGACCTTGTCGCCCGGCTGGAGCTTGCCCTCGGCCGGGGTGCCCGCGAACACCGTCTCGACGATCGCGGGCGGAAACACGCCGGCGTCGTCCTTGTTGTTGAAAGTGGCGCCGACCCAGCCCTTCTCGAACGGCGTGATGACGCGCTCGTTGATCTCGTCGAAGATCCGCCGGTAGTCGAGCCGGCCCTCGATGAAGTTCGCCTTGAGCAGCGCGGCCTTGTCGTCGAGCGAGACGAGAATGCCGTAGATGCTCTCGGTGTTGTGGACGATGTGGCGGATCTCGGCGGCCTGCTCCTCGGTCTTCGGCGGCCCGATCATGACGGGCTCGGAGCGCATCGTGCCGCCGGCCGCGACGCGCAGCGAGCGCGTCGTGCGGTGACCGATGGAGTCGATCTGGCTGTGATTGACGCCGTAGACCTTATCGAGCTCCTCGGTCATCCGGTAGATGCGCGTCAACGTGTTGGTGTTGAAGATGTGGCCATCCTTGACCTCCACCATCACCATCACGTTGTTCGCGCCGCCGAAGGTCCCGGCGTACTTGTTGTGGACCTTCATGAACTCGTGCGTCTGCGGCAGCAGATCGCCGAACGAGGTCACGAAGCCCGCTTCGTAGAGCTTGTAGGTGTGGTACGCGAAGAAAGCGGTGATGATGAACACGATCACCATCACCCGGAAGCGCCACTCGATCAGCTTGTAGCCGAGCCAGTAGAGCGGTCTCGTCTCGGTCGCGTCAGGGCTCACCGTCGTTCTCCTCGAAGAATTCCTTTCCTGCCGTCACGCCGCCGCGGGGATCCAGGTCTTGCCGCCGTCGCGTGTGCGCAGGATGAGTCCGAACCCGCCCACCAACCAGCCGTTGTTCTCGTCGGCGAACGAGACCTGCCGCAGCCAGGAGAAGACGCGCATGCCGAGGTCGGCCTGCTGCCACTCGCCGCGCTCGCGCTTCATCACCTCACCGGCGACGCCCGCCGCCCAGCCCGAGCCGTCGGGGAAGATCTGCACGGTGAACAGCGGCTCGCTGAAGTCGCTGCCGGTGTCCTCGAAGGCCCAGGTCGCGCCGCCGTCCTTGGTGCCGGCGATCTTGCCGTCGAGACCGACCGCCACGCACTCGTTCGCGTCGACGCAGTCAATGCCAAAGAACGTCGGCAGATCGAGCGCGTCGACGATCTCGCCGCCGAGCAGCGACTCCTGCTGCTCCGTCCAGGTCTTGCCGCCGTCGGTCGTCTTGAGGATCTTGCCGAACTCACCGACGATCCAGCCGGTGTTCGGATCGACGAACTGCACGTCGTAGAACGACGGCTCCTGCGCGATCACGGCGGCGTCGTCGAGACCGGCGAGCAGCTCGTCGGAGATGTCCTCCTGCTTCGGCGGCTCGTACTTCGACACCTGCCACGTCGCGCCGCCGTCCGTCGTCTGCACGATGGTCGACTTGTCGCCGACCGCGATCAGGTGCTGCGGCGACAGCGAGAAGGCGCTGAACAGGTACGACTGCGTGCCGGCATCCATCGGCTGCCACGTCTGGCCGCCGTCGGTCGTCTTGAGGACCGTGCCGCCCTGCCCGACCGCCCAGCCGTTCGTCTCGTCCGCCATGGCGACCTTGTAGATCGCCTTGTCGGTATTGCTCTGCGCGACGTTCCAGCTGCGTCCGCTGTCGTTCGTGGTCAGGATCTTGCCCCCGTAGCCGACCACGATCGCCTTCTCGGGCGACAGCGCCTTCACGTCGTAGAACTTGTCGGTGAGATAGATCTTGCGGTCGATCAGCGGCGCCATCTCGACGTCGCGATGGCACGCGGCCAAGGCGAGCAGCATAGCGCCGCCCGCAACCACCGCGCGGAGCCGGGTCATCTTCATTCCTCCTTGTGGTGCTACTCCGCCTTGACGGTGGGCGGGAACCACTTGGCGACCGCGTCCGTCTCGACGAGCTGCTGCAACGCGATCCGCCATTCCTTCTCCGGTCCACGGACGAGCGTATAGAGCTCGTACTCGTTGGCGCCGGTCTGGTTGATGAACTTGTCCTTGGACTTGAGCAAGTTGGGCACGATGGCCTCGTTCTCGCCCTGCATCCTGGCCGGGAAGACCTCGAACGAGTCGATCTGCACGTCGGCGAGCTTCATGACCAGGACCTGCTGGGCGATCCACTTCTTCTCATCCAGGTTGTTGCGCATCTCGGGTGTGAGAAGGCGGTAGGCGGTGGCGTAGTCGCCCTTCTGCATCGCCGTGAGATACGTCTTGACGACGTCCTCCGGCTTGGCGTCGGGCGCGTCATCGGCCGCCCGTGCGACGACCGCGGCGCCAAGCGCGAGGACCGCGATCACGGTCGTCGCCGCCCGCCAAGCAACCCTCCAACGAAACATGGAACCTCCCGTGCATGCCGAACGGCAAGCGCTTCCGCTTACCGTCTCGTGTTCCATCTGCCAAGCGGAATGGGCCTTGGGCGCCACAAATTTGACGAATGTTCCGCAACATGGCCGGCTTGTGCCACGTCTTCGACGGCCCCCGCGCGCGCTGCGCACCTGCGATGTCGAGCCAACCCTTCGACAGAGCGTGACAACCGCGGCACGCGAGGTTGTCGGTTCTGACACAGCGCGGTGGCACCCCCCTTGCTCGGCGGCCCGAGCGGGGGAATGGCAGTGGAGGAAGCGGAAGGCCGAGCTCACGAAGGTGCGCCGGTGGTCGCCGGTGGCGACGCGCCGCGCGTCCTCGTCGTCGAAGACGATCCCGTCCTGCGGACGATCCTGACGCGCTACCTCGGGCAGCGAGAGTGCTGCGTCTTCGCGGCGAGCTCCGCGAGCGAAGCGCTCGAGATCTTCGCCCACACCCCGATCGACGTCACGGTGAGCGACGTCCGCATGCCGGGGATGAGCGGATACGAGCTGCTGCAGGAAGTGCGCAGGCGCGATCCCGAGGCGGACCTCATCCTGATCACCGCGCACTCCTCGGTGAAGGAAGCGGTCGCCGCCATCCAGGCGGGCGCCGCCGACTACCTCGAGAAGCCGGTCGACTGCCGGCGTCTGCACCACACGATCCAGATGATCGTCGAGCGCCGCCGCCTGCGTCAGCGCGTGCGGATCCTCGAGCTCGGCGGCCGCGACTCGACGGTCTTCGAAGGCATGGTCGCGCGCAGCCGGCGCATGCTCGAGGTGTTCGGCTTCATCGAGCGCATCGCCGAGTACCCGACGACGACGCTCATCATGGGCGAGAGCGGCACCGGCAAGGAGCTCGTCGCGCGCGCCGTGCACAGCCGCTCGCCGCTGCGCGATCGGCCGTTCGTCGTCTGCAACTGCAGCGTGCTCGCGCCGGGTCTGATCGAGAGCGAGCTCTTCGGTCACGTGCGCGGCGCGTTCACCGGCGCCGACCGCGACCACAAGGGACTCTTCGAGACCGCGAACGGCGGCACGATCTTCCTCGACGAGATCGGCGAGCTGCCGCTCGGCGCGCAGGTCAAGCTGCTGCGCGTGCTCGAGAACCGCGAGATCCGCCGCGTCGGCTCGCCGACCTCGATGCCGGTCGACATCCGTGTCGTCGCCGCGACCAATCGCGACCTCGCGCGCATGGTGCGCAACGGGGAGTTCCGTGAAGACCTCTTCTATCGCCTGAACGTCGGGGTGATCGAGCTGCCGCCGCTGCGCGAGCGGCTCGAGGACCTCGAGCTGCTCTGCGAGCACTTCCTCTCCCAATTCGCACGCCGCTTCGCGCTCGACAAGGCGACGGTGTCGCCCGCGGCGATGGCCGTGATGCGCGCGTACCGCTGGCCCGGCAACGTGCGCGAGCTGTGCAACGTCCTCGAGCGCGCGTCGATCATGGCGAACGGCGGCGAGATCCAGCCGGAGCACCTGCCGGCCGACCTGCGCCGCGCGAGCGACGTCGTCGAGGAGACGCCGACGATTCCGCCGCTCGACCTGAGCCTCGAGGCCGCCGAGCGCGATCAGATCAAGCGCGCGCTCGACTCCGCGGGCGGCAAGCGCGTCGCCGCCGCACGGCTGCTCGGTCTGTCGCGCCGCACGCTGTACCGCAAGCTCGAAAAATACGGGATACGATGATGACCAGGACGACGCAGAGGATCCGCCGCCTCACCCAGAGCCGCCGCCCACGCGGGCGGTCGAACCCGGACGCGCGGCGTCGTCCGCTGCGCGCCATGACGCCACGGCCGCTCGCGCGCCGCTACCAGACGCTCGTCCGGCCGCTGCCTGGTTCGCCGCCGGCGCGTCCGCCGCGACGTCGCAGCCGCGCGCTGCGCCTGGTGGTGAACAACGCGCACCCGATCCGCGGTCTCCGGCCGAAGTCGCGACCCGAGCTGCGTCTGATCCGCGGCCGTGCGCCGATGCTCGCGGTGCCGCGCAGACCACCGACGCCGGTGTTGCCGCGCAAGCGGCCCGCCGAGACCAGCTCGCGTCTCGGTCAGCTCGTCTTCGTGCTGACGATGGCGGCGATCGGACTCGCCGCGCTCGCGACCTCGGTCGGACAGATCCTGCAGCAGCGCATGTAGCGCTGCTGCTCGCCCGCGCGAGTCGGTCGTCGGATCGTCAGGCGGCCGCGGCGCGCGCGCGACGCAGCGAGCGCTTGGCGGAGTCCTCCTCTTCCTCACGGTTCGCCTCGAGCAGCGCGCGCAGCGTCTGCTCGAGCGCGGTGAGCTCCGCGTTCACCGTGATCAGCGACTCGACGAGCCCCATCCAGGTCGGCCCCTCGAGGCGACCGTCGCCGCCCTCCTCGCAGAGCGCGACGCAGCGTCGGGTGATGTCGAGTACGCCCTCGGAGGCACCCTCCAAGTGGGTGGCGAGGTCGATGAAGGTGTGCCGGTCGATGATCACTGGTGGCCTCCGGAAGAAAAGAAGAAACAAAGAGAAGTCGATGGACGACGCGGGCCCGCGGCAAGTTCAATGCCACCGCAGCCATTGATTTCGTTAGGGATTCGGCGCGCGCACACGCCAGGCCACGTTGCATCCAGGCGACTCCGCGCGCCGTCTTGCGCAGACGCTCGATTTTCTGCGCTGCGATCCTCGAGCCTTGTGCACCGGCGCGCGGCGTCGGCGCAGAGCGTCAGCGCACGGCGTCAGGCGCGCGCCCGCGACCTCGCCGGACGGGCGCTGGCGGCCGCCGCGAATGCGCCGAGCGAACGCTCGATCTCGCGCACGCAGGCGGCGAGGCGCGCGTCGGTCGCGAGCCGACTCTTGACGCGGGCGCAGGCGTGCGCCGCGACGCTGTGGTCGCGGCAGCCGAAGTCCACCGCCACCTCCTGGAGCGGCCGGTTCGAGAGACGCCGCGCGACGTAGATCGCCACCTGGCGGGCGAGCACCGTCTCACGGTCGCGGCACGACGCGCGGCGCAGCCGACGGCGCGGGATGCCGAACGCGTCGGCGACCGCGGTCGCGACCGCGTCGAGCGTCGGCGGCTCCGGCTTGCGACGCCACGGATCGAGCGCGCGCGCCGCGACCTGCACCGAGAGCGGCACGCGCAGCGCGGCCGCGAAGCCGAGCACGCGGTGCAGCGCCCCTTCGAGCGCGCGCACGCTCGCCGGCGCGACCTCGGCGATGAACGTCGCCACGTCCGCCGCGAGCTCGCTGCCGAGCCGCGCCGCCTTGTCGATCAGGATGTCGCGCCGCAGCGCCGGGTCGGGCGGCGCGATCTCGGCGGCGTGCACCGTCCCTGCGCCATCGCCGAGCGGCAGCGTGAGCTCGCGCGTCTCCTGCGGAGGAACGTCGCACGTCATCACGACCTGACGACCGCCCGCACGCGAGCTCTCGACCTCGCGCAGCAGGTCGTCGCGGCTGCGCGCGTCGCCGGTGAGAAGCTGAACGTCGTCGACGATCAGCAGACGCGCGCTGCGCAGAAGAAGCTCGAGCGTGCGTCGCTCGTCGCTCTCACCGCGCCACCACGCCGCGAGACGCTCCGCGGTGAGCGACAGCACCGCGCCGTCGCCGTGACGCTCGCGCACCGCGTGACCGATCGCGGTGGCGAGATGCGTCTTGCCGACGCCGACGCCGCCGTACAGGTAGAGCGCGTCGCTGCTGCTCTCTCCCGAAGCCACGCGGCGCGCAACGTCGTGCGCATCGCGGTTGCTCTCGCCGACGACGAAACACGCGAAAGTGTACTCCGGTCGCAGCGTGCAGCCGACGGATGACGCTTGATCAGAGCCGCCGAGATCCCCCGCCCCGGCGACGTCCTCGCGAACGCGCATCGTCCACACCTCCCGCGATGCCGCTCCGCACCACCGCCACCCGTCCCCACGGGCTCGCCCCCCAAAGTGGGACGCCGAAGTAATCCAATCTTCGTCGGCTTGCAACCGATTCGTCGAACGACGCGTGCACACGAGGTTTTCGTGGCGGTATGCTTGACGCCGTTCGTTCGCCGCGAGAGACGTCGTTGCGCGTCGTCGCACGTCGCGAGGTCGTCCGCGCGACGCGATCGCGACGCTCGTCGAGCGACACGCGCGAGGAAAACGTGTGCCGCGCAGCGAACGCACGTCGTGCACGTCTGCACAGCGACTGCGCCGCAGCGAGATGCGCACGCGCACGATCGCGCGTCGCCGCGCAGGAACACGCCGCGCTCGCACGCGACGCACGCGCGAATCTGCACGATCGCGTCGGCGCTGCGCACGAGAGCGCAGCGCTCGCGCGCGCGCTCACGCTGCTCGCTACAGCAGCCGCTCCGCGGCGGCCTTGCCCGACAGCGCGGCGGCCGCGATGCCCGTCGTCAGCACGCCCGGTGTCGCGACCTCGGCACCCGCGAACCAGAGATTCTTGACGCCCGGCGCCGCCGAAGGCAGCGTCGGCAACACGAAGGGATCGGGCGCGCCGTACGCGTGCACCCAGTGGCGCTCCCAGTCGAGCAGCTCGGGCAGCGCAGGGAAGATCTCGCGCACGTAGGTCCGCAGCAGCGTCACCACGCGGCCGACCTCGAAGGCATCGGAGGTCGCGCCTTCGGGGAGCGCGGTCTGCGCGATCAGCAGCGCGTGCCCCGGCGGGGTGACGCGCGGCGCGCGCAGGCTCGGCCAGTACAGCATGACCGGCGCGTCGAACGTCCCGGCGCTCGCCTCGGCGGGCGACACGAGGCGGACGATCGGCGCCTCCTCGGGCGAGCCCGCGCCGCGCATCTCGGGAACGCCGCGCAGCGCCCACGCCACACCGACCGCGCCGAAGCCGGGCGTCTGCGGGAAGGACGCGTCGAGCGCGCGGCGGGGCTCGGGCGGCAGCACGGCGCCGAGCGCGTTGCGCGGCAGCGCGAGCACGCAGTGCTCGGCGACCACCTCGTCCGCGAACGCATGCTCCTCGCGACGCAGCTGCAGCTTCGCGAAGCGATTGCGCACGATGCCGAGCCCGGTCGCGCGCGTGCCGAGTCGCAGCTCGACGCCGGCGTCGAGACACGCGTCGACCAGCGCCTGCACGAAGCCGCGCGTTCCGGCGACCGGACCGTCGCCTGCGGTCATGAAGCCGGGCGCGCTCGGCGTCGCGAGCCAGCGCGCGTGCTGCGCGAGGATCGCGGGCGACGCGCGCTCCGGCGCGAGCGCGCCGAGCAGCAGCGCGCTGCGCCGCATCGCGGCCGCGACCACCGGCTCTGGCGCGCGCTCTGCGAGCCAGTCGGCGAGCGCGGTCGCGCGCCAGCTCTCGAGCTGCTCGGGGCTCGCCTGCAGCAGCTCCTGGTAGAGCTCGCCGAGGTTCGCGAACACGCGCGGCGGAACGCCGTAGAGCGCGCGCACCGCATCGAGCGTCGACGGCGACGTCGGCCCACCGGGCACCGGAACGCGATGCGGCTCGACCGTGCTGCCGCCCTCGCGCGCGATCACGACGCGAACGGCGTCGCGCGCGTGCAGCGTCCCGATCTCGACGTCGCCGAGACCGACGGCGGCGAACACCTCGGGCAGCCCGGCCGCGTCCCACACCAGCGGTCCGACGTCGACCGCGTACCCCTGGTGCGACATCGTCTGCATCTGACCGCCCGCCCGCTTGCCGGCCTCGACGAGCAGCGTTCGCCTGCCGTTGCGCGCGAGCACGGCTGCGCAGACGAGACCCGCGATGCCGGCGCCGACCACGACGACGTCGAAGCGGTCGGAGCTCGGACGGCGCTGCAGGAGGTCGACGGGCAGCGTCACGGTCGCTCCTCCGTACACGTCCAGCGCCAGCGCTCCCCGACCGGCGCGGCCGGCTTCGCGCCGACCGCCGGCGGCACGACGACGAGGCGCAGCGGAGTGCCCGCCGACGCCGTCTCCAGCGCGACGCGTCCTCCTCGCGCTCTCGCCTCGGTCACGCTCGCTTCCAGATCGACCACCTCACCGACGTCCTGGCCCGCCTCGGCGGGCGCGATCGCGGGCGGCGTCGGATCCCGCGTCGAGCGCCGAGCGCGTGCGCCGCGACGCGCGCCGGCCACGCCGCCGGCAGAGCCGCGGCGACGCCCGGCGCGAGCACGGGCCGCGCGGCGCCGCTCAGTGGAAGAACGTGCCATAACCGACCGTCGGCGTCGCGTCGAAGGCGGAGCGAAAGCCGCCGACGTTCGAGGGCAGCACCGGGCCATCGAGCGGCTCCGCGTACACGACGTAGACGCCGGGCGGAAGGCCGTCGATCCGGTAGCTACCGTCGGGACGGCTGAGCGCGCTCGCGACGATCGGCCCGCGCAGATCCGCCGCCACGACGTGGGCGAGGAAGACGGGCGCGCCCGCGAGCGTGATGCGTCCGGCGAGCGAGCCCGCGATCGACGGAAAGCCGGCATCGGGATAGAGCAGCGAGCCGCCGATGCGGTCGTCGTCGTGCGGCGTGCGCTGGTACGCCTCGCCGCGCTCGCTGAACGGCGCCATGGTCGCGCGCGCGAGCCCGGTGTGCTCGAGGCCGAGCAGGTGTCCGATCTCGTGCGCCGCGACCGACTGCAGATCGTACGCGTCGGGCTCGGGCGTCGGCGAAGTCGTGTACGGCACGCTGCGCGAGAACACGATGTCGACGTCGGTCAGCACGCCCGACTCGTCGCTGCTGAGAAACGCGGCCGCGAGCACGCCGGTGCCGAGCGACTCCGACGCGCCGAGCGTCACCAGGTTCACGCGGTCGAACGCGTTGCGCTCGCGGTTGTTGCGCGCGCCCTGGAACGCGAAGCGGATCGCGCAGGTGTCGAGCGCTTCCCAGGCCGCGAACGCCTCGCGGATCACCTCGACCGGCGTGCGGCTGCCGCGCACGTTGGAGTTGACCGCGCTCGAGATGTGCCACGGGACGCGTCCGTCGGGCAGCGCGTCGAGGTTCCAGCGCCGCGGCACGCCGTTCGAGGCGCTGACGTAGATGAACGCGTAGCCCGCCGCGTCGCGCACCGTCGCGACGCTCGCGACGATCGCGAGCACGAGCGCGAGGCACGCGAGCACCGTTCGTCGTCCGCCGCGCGACGTCATCGTCTCCCCAGACGGTCGAGGTCGCGCACGCGCCGCAGGATCTCGCCGACCGGACGCACGCCGCCCGACGCGTACTCCGCACCGAGCACGCGCGACACGCGCACCACGGGTCCGCTGCCGGGCAGCACCGCGACCGGCATGTAGCCCAGCGCGAGCCCGACCACGGTCATCACCTCGCCGTCGTGCGGCTCGAGAAAGAGCAGCGCCTCGTCGCCGGGCTCCGAGAGCGGCGCGCCGGGGACGACGAGCTCCGTGCCGTCCGCGTCGAGACGGCCGCCGAGCTGGCGCACGGTGACGACGCGGTCGCCCTCGCCTTTCGCCTCCTCGAGGACCTCGAAGCGCGCGATCGACTCGATGCGTCCCGACGCGCTGCGCGTCACCTGACGGTCGATGCAGCGCGCGCGCACGACGACGCTCGCAGCGCGCGTCATCTCCTCGAGCGGCATCGCGGCGAGCGTCAGCGCGCGCGCGCTTCCTGCCGCGGCGAGCGCGAGGACCAGCGCTGCGACGCCGACGAGCGTCGACGTCGGACGCGCAACCGTATGCGAGCGTGCGTGCTTCATGTGACCTCGATCGCGGCCGTCATCATCGCGAACTCGTAGCCGCGCAGCGCCATGATCGAGTACAGGCCGGGTGGCGTGTCCGCCGGCACCGTGAGCGACAGCACCACCGCCGGCTGCGGCGTGCCCGAGCCGCCCTGCGTCTCGGCGTAGCGCACGACGTTCGCCTGAAAGCCGAAGCCCAGCACGACGAAGCCGGTGCCGGGGATCATGCCGGGTCCGGAGAGCCCGATGATCGCCGTCTCGCCGCGCGAGACGCTGATCCCCGTCGGACGCAGCACGATCCGTCCCTCGGCGTCGGCGCGGCCGATGCCGAGGATGTTGACGCTCGTCGTCGGCTGCGTCGGCACCTGCACGTCGGCGAGCGTGGTCTCGCCGCGGCGCACCTCGACCGCGGTGCAGGCGAGCAGGAGCTGGAGCGCGCCGAGGATCGCGAGCAGCGACGCCGCGCACAGCGCGCGCCTCTTTGGGACGACGGCGTTCCGATCGGGGAAGCGCACCGCGGCCACGTATACCCACGCCGTCCGAGCTTGACCACCCGCGCGACCGCCGATACGACCGCCGTATGGAGCGTCGCTCGTACCTTCTCGCCTGCTGCGCAGCGGCGACCTTGCTCGTCGTCGCCGCGTGCGACATCCCGACCGAGGAGGAGCGCGCCAAGGCGGCCGAAGCGAGGGCCAAGGAGTCGCTGGTCGCGATCGACGCGCACGCGCTCGAGCAGAAGGTCGATCCCGAGGTCGTGAAGAAGGTTCAGGAGCAGCTCACCGTGCTCAACGAGTACATGGGTCCGGTGAACGGCAAGCTCGACCAGGTGACGATCAACGCGTTCGAGGCGTTCCAGCGGCGCAACGATCTGAAGCCCGACGGCATCTTCACGCCGAAGACGTTGCGTCTGCTCGAGGAGGCCGCGGCCGCGAAGCGTGCGAGCGGCGGCGGGAGCGCAGCACAGGGCTGAGGTCGACGGCTGCGCGCGCCCGTCGCGCAGCGTCACGCGCGACGTCGACGGACACGCGCGACACAGCAGCACGAGCGTCGGCGCGACGCACCAGCCGTCGCCGCGCACCGACGTCGCACCGCAAGACCTTCAGGCGAGCTCGCGAACGCGCGCCATCACGCTCGCCAGCATCTCGCGCGTGAGCTTGCCGGTCTGCGTGTTCTGCCGGCTCGGGTGGTACGAGCCGACGAGCACGCGACGCGCATCGAGGCGCACCTCGGCGCCGTGCCCGAAGCGCGGCTTCGGACGCAGCACCAGCCCGGTTTCCGCGAGCGCGGCGAGCACCGAGTCCCAGGCGATCGCGCCGAGCGCGAGGATCACCTTCACGCGACGGAGCAGCGCGAGCTCGCGCACGAGGTAGCTCCTGCATGCGGCGAGCTCCGCGGGGGTCGGCTTGTTGTCCGGCGGCGCGCAGCGCGCCGACGCCGTGATGTACGCGCCGCGCAGCGCGAGCCCGTCGCCCACGTGCGTCGAGGTCGGCTGCGTCGCGAAGCCCGCCTCGTGGAGCGCGCGGTAGAGCCACGCGCCGCTGTCGTCGCCGGTGAACATGCGTCCGGTGCGGTTCGCGCCGTGCGCCGCCGGCGCGAGGCCGACGACGAGCACCGTCGCCTGCGGGTCGCCGAACGCGGGCACCGGACGACCCCAGTAGGTCTGGTCGCGGAAGCGCCGCACGCGCACCCGCGCGACCTCCCGGCAGTGCGCGATCAGGCGCGGGCAGCGCTCGCAGGCGACGATCTCCGCGGCGAGCGCACCGAGCGCGCCGCGTTGCGGAAACGCGGGCGCCGCCAGCTCACACCCCGCGACGCGTGAACAGCGTCTTCACCGTCTCGGCCATGATCCGCAGGTCGAGGAGCAGCGTGTAGTTGTGGATGTACGCCAGGTCGTACTTGAGCTTGTACTCGGGCGACGTGTGGTACTCGCCGTGCACCTGCGCGAGCCCCGAAAGCCCCGGCTTGACGAGCCAGCGCTCGCGGTAGCCGGGGATCTCCTCGGCGAGACGCTCGGCGAACTCCGGACGCTCGGGACGCGGGCCGATCAGGCTCATCGTGCCGTTCAGCACGTTCAGCAGCTGCGGGATCTCGTCGATGCGCGTCGCGCGCAGGAAGCGTCCCGGCCACGTGACGCGCTCGTCGCCGTCGCTCGCCAGCACCGGACCGCTCGTCAGCTCGGCGTCGTCGCGCATCGTGCGCAGCTTGTAGACGATGAACTCGCGCCCGCCGCGGCCGACGCGCCGCTGGCGGTAGAGCACCGGCCCCGGCGAGCTCAGGCGGATCGCGATCGCCGCGATCAGCCACACCGGCAGCGACAGCGTGAGCAGGATGGTCGCGAGCACGTAGTCGAGCAGCGCCTTCACGCGGAACGCAGGCTCGCGGCTCGGATCGCGCACCACCTCGATCAGCGGCACGTCGTCGATGCGCAGCGAAGCGAGCCGTCCGACGCGCAGCTCGTACACCGTCGGCACGAGCGCGACGCGCGGCGGATCGTCGCCGCTCGTCGCACGCAGCACCGCCTCGAGCAGCTCGTCGCGCCCCGTGCTGCCCGGAACGACGATCAGCTGCTCGATCGCGTGCTCGCGCACGATCCGTCCGAGGTCCGACGTCGCGCCGAGCCAACGCGGCACGCCGTCGCCCGACGTCGCCGGCGCGACCGGCCCCGCGCGCACGGCGCCGACGAGCTCGACGCCGTGGCTCGCCGCGTCGGGCTCGATCTGCTGGTGCAGCTCCGCGACCTCGCGCGGCGGCCCGACCAGCGCGACGCGCATCGGATCGCAGAAGTGCACGAGGACCCGCCGGGCGACGACGCGCGAGCTGCTCAGCAGCACGAGGTTGATCGCGCCGACCAGCAGCAGCACCGAGCGCGGGAAGGCGATCTCGCCGCGGAAGAAGTACCAGGCGCTGACCAGCAGCAGCTGCAGCGTCACCGCCGCGGCGGGCGCCAGCCACGGGCTCACGCGGTCGCGCAGCAGCCGCACGTCGTAGAGGCCGAAGACATAGAGCAGCGGCGCCTGCGTCACGACGAGCAGCAGCAGGGCTGCGTGCAGCTGCCACGCCGCCTCGGGCTCGATCAGACCGGTGGTGAGCGGAAACGGCAGCGTGATCCGCAGCGCGAACGCGAGCGCGTAGGCCGCGAGCACCGCCACCAGGTCGAAGGCGACCAGCACCGGCACGAGCGTCCGCTGCGGCCACGCGCCGCGCAGACGCCCGCGCGGCGCCCGCGGTCGCGCGGACGCGACGGCTTCGGCGCCGGACTCGAGGTCTGGCGCCGGACCGTGTGAGGTCAGCTCACCGGCTCGCATCTCCCGGCTCCGGGCAGCGCCGCCGTCGTCGGCGGAGCCGCCGCTTGCTCGATTCTGCGATAGAGCGCGGCGCGCGAGAACAGGTAGCCGTGCGTCTTGTAGAGGTGCGCGAGGCCGAGCACGTGGCGCAGCGTCAGCGCGTTCAGACGACGCCGCGTGACGCGCTGGCACTCGTGGCGCACGACGGCGTCGCCGACGTAGGTCACGCGCCAGCCGCGCAGCCGCATGCGCAGGCAGAGGTCGACGTCCTCCGGTCCGTAGAAGATCCGCTCGTCGAGCCAGCCGACGCTGTGCAGCGCCGACATCCGGATCGCCTGGCAGGCGCCGACGACGTAGTCGACGTCGCGCACGCCGGTGTGGTCCCAGTCGGCGAGCTCGACGTTGCGCAGCCAGCGCGCGCCGAGCGAGTGCGGCAGCTGTCGCGCGATCTTGTCGAATACGGTCGGGAAGAGCTGGCAGCTCGGCTGCGTCGAGCCGTCGGGCAGGACGAGGCGCGGCCCGCACACGCCGACCGTCGGCGCGGAGTCGAGGAACGCGAGAAGACGCGCGAACGCGCCCGGCATCACCACCGTGTCGACGTCGAGGATGATCGACACCGGCGAGCGTGCGAGCGCGAGCCCTTGATTGCGCGCCGCCGCGACGCCGCGGTTCATCTTGTTGCGCACCAGGCGCGCCTCGGGCGCGAGCTCGCGCACCAGATCCGGCGTGCCGTCGACCGAGCCGTTGTCGATCACGGTCAGCGCGCCGCGGTAGCCCGGCGCCGCTTCGCGCAGCGACTCGAGGCACGCGCGCACGTGCTGGCGCGAGTTCCAGGTGAGGATGATGACCGTGTAGTCGGGACGCTCGATCATGACGTGGGCACCTCGGGGCGCGGCGCCTTGCTCGACGCGATCGGCGCCCAGGCGATGCGCCGGCCGCGGCGCGCGGCCAGCTCCGCGACGGCGCGAGCGCTCAGGCGGACCGCGAGGTTCAGCACCACGAGCGGCGCGTCCGTGACGCGCAAGCCGTCGGCGAGCCGGCGCCAGGGATAGCGCGCGATCGGCCGCTGCGGGATTCCGGCGTTGCGGCGCTGCTCGCGAATTTGGATCTTGCCGGCCTCGGTGCGCAGACGCTCGCGGAAGTAGTCGGGCAGCGTTCCGGCCGGATGGAAGTAGACCTCGGCGTCGGCGACGGTGCGCAGCTTCTCGTTGCCGAGGGTCGCGGAGAGCCAGCCGTCCTCGAGCAGCAAGCCCTCCGGCATGCGCTCGATGGCGGCCGTGCGCATCACGTAGAGCCGCCCGCCGACCACCTGGAAGTCGAAGCGGTAGGGCAGCGCCGCGGCGCGCGCGACCGCGCCGACACCCGGCCCGTCGAGACGCGCGACCTGGCGCGCGCTCGCGATCTGCACCTCGGGCTCGGCCTCGAGCGCAGCGACGAGCCGCACGAGCGCGTCCGGCGCGACCTCGACGTCGGCGTCGCTGAACGCGATGAGCGGCGTCGTGCAGCTCTGACGGACGAGGTTCCAGGCGCGCGCCTTGTCGGCGCGGCCGTCGACGACCACGCTCGTCTGCCAGCGCGGCTCCTGCGCCGCGAACGCGCGCGCCGCATCGAGCGCGGGACCGCGGCTCGGTCCGTTGACGCAGACGACGAAGCGCACCTCGCGACCCGCGTCGGCGAGCTTCGCGGCGGCGACCGCGAGCGAGCGCAGCGTCCGCTCGAGCGCAGGCTCGTCGGCGCGGCACAGCACGCCGACCGTGAGCGCGGCGGGGACCTCGCTGCTCATCTCTCCCCCGCCGCGGCGACCGCCGGCCTCGGCGGCGCCGCCGCCGGACGCTCGGGATCGAGCCGGCCGCGCAGCGCGACCGCGGTGAGCGCCGCGTAGCGCTCGGCGAGCGGCGAGCCGGTCACGCGGTAGAACGCCGTGCGCGCCGCGAAGGCGAGCGTCGCCGCCGCACGCAGCACGAGGGTCGCCGCGGCGCCGCGGTGGCGGCGGTGGAAGATCAGGCAGCTCGCGAAGATCGCCGCCGCCCGGCGCTCGCCGTAGAGCTCCCGTCCGGCCGCGTTGCCCTCGTGCACGATCGACACGTCAGGCAGATAGACGACGCCGCGGCCGGAGGCATGCATGCGGAAGCAGAGGTCCATGTCCTCGGCGTAGAGGAAGTACGCCTCGTCGTAGCCGCCGAGCGCGAGGAGCTCCGCGCGCCGTCCAAGCAGGAAGGCGCCGTGGCACCAGTCGATCGCGACCGGCCCGGGTCCCCGCGGCGCCCGCACGCGCCGCACCCACGGTCGGCGCAGCGCCGCGAGCGAGAAGAACGGCTCGACGGTCGGCGTCAGGCGTCCCTCGGCGTCGCGCACGGCGACCCCGACCAGCCCGACGTCCGGACGCTCGGCGAGCACGGCGAGCGCTGCAGCGATCGCCTCGTCGTTGGCGCGCGCGTCGGGGTTCAGGAAGAGCACGTGCTCGCCGCGCGCCTCGCGCAGGCCGCGGTTCGCGGCGCGCGCGTAGCCCAGGTTGTCGCGGTTCGCGAGCCAGCGCACCTCGGGAAAGCGGCGCTGCACGAGCGAGGCGCTGTCGTCGGTCGAGCCGTTGTCGACCACCAGCACCTCGCGACCCGGACGGCTGACGCTCTCGAGGCAGTCGCCGAGGTACGCGGCGCCGTTCCAGTTCACGACCACCACGCTGAGCGTCGGCGGGTTCTCCTCGTGCGTCGCGCTCACGACCAGAACCGCAGCCCCCGGTAGGCGTGGCAGAGGTCGCCGAGCAGGATCTTGTACGCCTGCGGCACCTGCTCCTGCAGCGCGTCGAGGTCGTGCTCGGTGCCGAGACGCGCGACGATGGTCGCGAGCTGCGCGCGCGCCTCGTTCACCACCTCGAGCTGCGGCGGGGTGAGCTGGAGCACGCCGTGCTGCGCGCCGTAGCCGAGGTCCTCGACCGCATGGCCGAGGAAGGTGAGCTTCGCGGCGTCGGCGTTGAGCCGGATCAGCGGATGCCCGGCGCGCAGCGACGCGTCGATCAGCGCCGGCTCGGCGCGCATGCGGAACAGCAGCGCGCCGACCAGACGGAGCGTGCGCGCGCGCAGGTCGGCGACGGTGTAGCCGTTGCGGAGCGCGTCGATCAGCCCGTAGATCATGTGCGTGCCGTTGCACGCGGTGCGGTGGACAACCCCCTTGGTGTAGCCCTTCGCGCCGGCCATCGCCGCGAAGGTGTCGGCCCACGCCTTCTCGGTCTCCGACAGGTGACGCTCGACGAGCTTCGTCACCT
This sequence comes from Candidatus Binatia bacterium, assembly GCA_036563615.1. Lineage (NCBI taxonomy): Bacteria > Candidatus Binatota > Binatia (SeqCode) > Binatia bacterium. The sequence goes on along the minus strand of DATCMB010000006.1, from coordinate 674,138 downwards.
TCACCTCGACGCCGCGTGCGGTCTCGAACGTGTCGCGGTTCTGCGGGTGCTCGTGGGTGAGCACGCTCACCACCCACGACAGCTCGTCGACCAGCGCCTCGGGGTCGAACAGCGCCTCGCTGCCCGAGATGATCTCGCGTCGCGTGAAGCGCCCGACCGGCGTCGCGAACGCGCGATCGTAGGGCACGTCGGTCGCCTGCATGATCTGCAGGAAGTGGAACGGGTGACGCTCGATGTCGACGGGGAAGTACGGGTACTGCTTGATCCCGATCGCCTCGGTGCGCAGGCTCTGCTCGACCATCGCGTCGAGGACGAACTTGCCGTCGTGCTTGACGTCGGCACCGAGCGCGAGCACGACGTGCGCCTGCACCCACGGGTCCGTGCTCGCGAGCGCACGCTGTAGGATCAGCTCGCGCAGCAGCTCGATGGTCTCCGCGCTCGACGGACCGGAGCCGGAGGTCGGCGTCGCGGCCGCAGCCAGGCGCGCGCCGCCCGGCGTCACACGAGCAGCGAGCACGAGCCCCGCGCACGCGGCGCAGCGCAGCAGCGTTCGTCGCGTCAAGCGCAAGTCGACCGTCCGTTTCCCGCGCCGCCGCCCGGGCCGCGCGACGCGTCGTCTGGCGCGGGCAGCAGGTCGTCGGCGCCGAACAGCGCCGCGAGCTCGCGCTGGCGCGCCGCGTACTCTTCTCCACCGATCGCCGGCCGCCACGGCTCGCGGAACAGCGGCACGATCTCCTCGTCCCTGCGCAAGCGTCGCGCCGCGAGGTCGCGACGGCGCTCCTCGGCGCGCGGCAGCAGCTCGAGCGCCTCGTGCAGGCCCTGCCAGCAGGCCGGCGCGCGCGCCGCATCGAGCCGCGCGCGCTCGGCGAGCAGCGCGAGCGCGCAGCGGAACGTGCGCTCGCCGCGCTCGGGCTCGTAGTTCTTGTAGACGCCGAGCAGCGCGTTGCGCTCGAGGAGCGTCATTCGCCGGTCGGGTCCGAGCAGGTGCTCGCTCGCGTGCTCGCGGTGGTACGCGACCGCTCGGGGCGCGTGCACGCAGCGCTCGCCGAGCGCCCACAGACGCCAGCCGAGATCGACGTCCTCGAAGTAGGCGAAGTAGTCCTCGTCGAAGCCGCCGACGCGCAGGAACGCGTCGCGCTCGACCAACATCGCGCCGCCGCTCGCGAACAGCGTGTCGCGCACCGCGACGTCGTCCGCATCGCCGGACAGCTCGGACGTCGGCGTGCCGTACCGCCACGGTGCCCCGTGCCCGTAGAAGCTCATCGTTCCACCGTCGAACTCGACGCGGCTGCCGTCGTGCGTCAGGATGCGCGCGCCGACGCACGCCGCCCCGCTCGCCGTCCGACCCGCCACCAGCTCGCGCAGGAAGCTCGTAGCGAACCGCATGTCGTTGTTCACGAGACACACGAGCGGCGCCGCCGCCTGCGCCACCGCGCGGTTGCAGGGGGCGGCGAAGCCGAGGTTCTCCTGCCCTGCGAGGACGCGCACGTCCGGACGGGCCGACGCGAGCCACTCGCGCGTGCCGTCGGTCGAGGCGTTGTCGTAGACCAGGATCTCGACGCGGTCGCGCGGGTAGTCCTGCTCCGCGAGCGAGGCGAGGCAGCCTTCGAGGAGCGCGCGCCCGTTGCAGGTGACGATCACGATCGACACCTCGGGCGCCGCGGCGTGCGCGCTCATCGCGCCGCGTCGCCGACGGTGAGCGTCAGCGCCGTCAACGCGGCCGCGACCGACTCGAGGTCCGGCGTGCGGCGAGCCACCAGCTCCTCGAGGGCGGCCGAGTGATCGGCGCCGCTGCGGTCGATCACCAGCAGGTGCCGGTAGGCCGGCGCCGCCGTGCTCGCGAGCCCGAGCGCGCGGTTCGCGAGGCGGTTGGCGAACGCATAGGTCTGGTCCTGCTCGGGGTGCGAGAGCCAGGCGTTGAGCGTCTGCAGGAGCGTCCAGGCAGGCAGGTAACCCGACGGCAGCACCGCGACGCTCGCGCCGCGCTCGACGAAGAAGCGCCGCGTCGCCTCGAGGTCGGGATGGCCGTGGCGCAGGTGCTCGGCGAGGAACTGGTGCTCGTAGCCGTAGCGCGTGCGGATCAGCTCGAAGAGGTACTCGTCGGCCTCGCGCACGCCGGTCGTGGCGAACGGGTTCGCGAGCAGCAGCACGCGCTCGGTGACCCGCCAGAGCTCGCCGAGCCAGGCGTCGCGCTGCGCGGGCGGCACGTGCTCGAGCACGTCGAGCGCGGTGACGATCGGGAACGCCGCGTCCGGGTACGGCAGCGGCGCCTGCGGATCGAGCGCGCGGTGCGCGGGATGGTCGACCGGCCGCGCGTCGACCACCTCGACGGTCATCCCGGGGAAGAAGTCGCCGGTCCACGCGAGGTGGGCGCCGCCCATGCCCATCGTGCCGCCGACGTCGAGGAGCCGCTTCGCGTCAGGCGCGACGATTGCGGCCGCGCGCGCGGCGAGCGTGTAGCGGTCGTACAGATCGAAGGGCAGCGTCAAGCATAGGTCCTGACGCTGCGCCGGACGCGACGTCACCCGCAGCCGACGCAGTCGCGCCCAGCCCTGCTCGATCGCGAAGCGCAGATTGTGCCCGCCCGACGCGAGCAGCACTCGTCCGCGCAGCTCGCGCGACGGCTCGCCGCCCGGCGGCGCGCTGCGCGCCACGACGCGGCCGTCGAGCGTGACCTTGAACGTCGCCGGCGCATCCAGCGTGACCGCGATCTCGATCTCGAGCGGCTCGTCGGTGGGATTCAGCAGGTAGACCAGCGCGCCGTCGCCGACCACGCGGGTGCCCTCCTCCGACACCTCGCCGAAGCCGCTGCGCAGCGCGAGCCGCACCGCCGGTGCGCCGTCCGCCTCGAGCACGGGATCGTGCACGCCGAGCGCGTCCCAAGCGACGATCGGCGTCGGGCCGCCGCGGCGCGCGATCAGCTCGCAGTTCCACGGCGCCTGGAAGAAGCGCAGCGCGACCGAGAAACCGGCCTCCTCGAGCGTCCGCACCCACCACGACGGCGGCCGCTCGGCGACGTGCGTCGGCTCGTCGCGGTCGAAGAGCAGCGGGTCGGGGGTCGCCGCCACGAGCAGCCCGCCGGGACGCAGGACGCGCGCCGCCTCCGCGATCAGCAGCTCGGGACGCGGCACGTGCTCGAGGACGTCGAACGCGGTGACGACGTCGCAGCTCGCGTCGGCGAACGGCAGGCGCTCGGCGTGCGCCGCGACCAGACGTCCCGCCGCGGGCGGAGCGTGGCGAGCCGCCTGCGCGACCGCGAAGCGGCTCGCGTCGACGCCGAGCGCGCGGAACCCGCCCTCGAGCGCCTCGACGACGAGAAAGCCGTACGCGCAGCCGAGGTCGACGAGCCGCGCGCCGTGGCCGACCTCGGCGGCGAGAAACGGCATCCAGTGCCGCCAGGTGCCGTGCACCTGGTCGTAGCCCTCGCTCGCGAAGCCGCTGTTCTCGCCGTGGAAGTAGCCGCGGCCGTAGCGCTGCTGCAGCAACGCGGACGGTAGCGGCCCGCCCGGCGCGGAGTCGAGCATCGCGCGAAGTCTAGCCACGCTCGAATGACCCTTCAAATTGCGGCCTTGCGACGGACCGCGAGCGTGAGCACGACGAGCGCCGCGAGCGCCGACACCGAAGCGCCGACGACGAGCGAGCGCGGCCGGTAGCGCAGCTCGACGCGGTGCTCGCCCGCCGGCACGACGACGCCCATCATGGCGCCATTGACGCGCAGGATCTCGACCTCTTTCCCGTCGACCGCGGCGGACCAGCCGGGAGCGTGCAGGCGCGCGACGACCAGCAGAGCGTCGCGCGGGACGCTTGCCTCGATGGTCAGCGCATCGTCGCGCGACGCGCGCACGCGGACCTCGCCCGGCGCCGCACCGGCGAACGGCGCGCTCGGCACCCGCTCCGGCTCGGCGACGCAGGCGACGGCGCGGTCCGGATGCGCGAGCAAGCAGGCGCGCACCTCGTCGAGATCGCGTGCACGCCCGACGGCGCTCGCGAGCCACGCCTCGCCGAGCGCGGCGCGGTTCTCGTAGATCAGCGCCAGGTCGTCGCGGTAGCGCAGCGCGAGACGCTCGAGGGCGCGGCGCCGGAACGCGAGCTCGGCCTGCGCCTCCGCCTCCTCCGCCGCCTTGCCCGGCGTCGGACCGATGCCGCCGACGAACACGGTGCCCGGCCGCGTCGAGCGCACCTCGATCTCGACCGTGGCGGGACCGAACGGTTGCGCGGCGGCGGCGGTCGCCGGGCTGCCGCGCGAACCCTGCCCGACGCCGTCGAGCCAGACGTCCTGCCACGCCGCGTCCTCGCCGAGGACGAGCGTCGCGCGCTCGCTGCGCTCGCCGTCGCGCGTGCGCAGACGCAGCTCGACCGTCGCCTCGAGCGGCTCGCGGGCCGCGAAGCCGGCCGCGAACGCGCGCGGCGCCTCCTCGAGCTCGAGCGCGAAGCGGCACGGCGTCGCGCACGTCCAGTGGAAGCGCCGGTCGCCGTGCGCCTCGTGCAGCCCGCCGCCGAGCGACGCGGTGTCGATGCGGTAGACGTCGAGCGTCGAGAACAGCCGCAGCAGACGTCGCGTGGAGGTCTGCGAGCGCACGACATCGAGCAGGCGCTCTTCCGTGAGCTCTGCGCGCGCGAGGATCCAGCGCAGGTCGACGACGCTCGCGCCCGGCGACGTCGCGGCGACGAGTGGGTCGGGGTCGGCGAGGATCCACACCACGCCCTCGCTCGGCGCGACGAGCTGGCCGATCGTCTCCCAGGCGTCGCGCGGCGTCAGCACGTCGATCGCGCGCAGGTCGCGAAAGCCGAGCACGCTCGAGACGAGTGGTGGCGCGAGCGTGACCGGTCCGGTGATGCGTCCGCCGTGCAGCGCGACGAGCGCGCGCAGCGCCTCGACGTACGGCGCGGGACGGTACGGATCCACGCGCTGCGGACGCGGTCGCTGCGCGAGGACGAGCAGCTCGACGACGGCGAGCGCGCCGAGCAGCACGCGCCAGCCGCCGCGCGAGCGGACCGCGAACCGCCTCCCCTCCTCCGCCGGCGTGAGCGCGAGCGCGGCGAGCAGGGCCAGCGACAGGTAGAGCGGAAAGCAATACTTGACGTAGTTGATCGAGCCCAGCAGCGGCACGCCGGCGAGCGGGATCGGCAGCGCGCCGAAGATGCGCGCGAGGTAGAGCACGACGGTCGCGACCAGCACCCAGGTGACCGCGCGCTGGCGCGCGCGAACGGCGCCCACGACCGCAAGCACGAGGACGACGAGTCCGGCGTGCGGCGGTCCCGCGGCGGGCGGCACGTCGCCGGCAACGAGACGCAGCGCCCAGCGACCGACGAGTTCCGGCAGCGTCGATGGGGCGAGCGTCCACTCCGACTGCGTCGTGCGCCCGGCGCGCACGAGACCGCTCGCCCCGAGGTAGCTCTCGAGCGCCGGAACGAGCGCGCACGCCGCGAGCGCTGCACCCAGCAGCACGCCGGCGACGACCAGCCCCGCGCCCCGGGTCACGCGACGCCCCGTGGATGAGGGCTCGTCGAGCATTGCCGCGACGAGCAGCGGCACCGCGAACAGCGCCGAGGTCAGCGCGCTCTGCGGCTTGACGCCGAGCAGGGCCGCCGCGACCAGCAGCGCGAGCGCCGGCAGCGCGCGGCGCTCGCCGCGCAGCAGCCCCAGCGCCGCCGCGAGCGCCGCGGGGACGAACGCGTCGGTGTTGAGCGGGTGGTGCACGACCCAGTCGAGCGTCTGCCCGGAGAGCGCGAGCGCCGCCGCGGCGACGACCGACGCCCAGAAGCCGCAGCCGAGCGCCGTCGCGAGCAGCCAGGTCGCGAGCGCCAGCACCCAGACGCGCAGCACCCAGGCGACGTCCTGCACGAGCGGCGTCGGATGGAGGTTCGGCAGCAGCTGCAGCGGCGACCAGGCCGCCATGTTCGGGTTCGCCGCGAGCGGCGCGCCGAGCCCGACGCCGTCGTTCCACAGCGGCAGGCGACCGTCGGCGAGCGCGCGGTGCACGAGGTACGGCGCCGGCTCGTCGACCCAGGCGCCGCCCTCGAGGTCGCGCAGCGCGGTCGGCGACGGTGGCGGCGCATCGTACGGACCCGACGGCGTCACCCCGGGCACGAACGGCGCCGGCGACAGCGTGCGTCCGCCGAGCAGCACGTCGGCGAACGCCGCTGCGACCAGGACGACGAGCAGCAGCGCGGCAGCGACGCCGCGGTGGCGCGGCGCGCCGCGTCCTACCACCGCGCGACGATCGCGCCCGCCGTCATGCCGCCGCCGACGGCGTTGAGCACGAGGACGTCGCCCGCGCGCAGACGTCCCTGGTCGAGCGCGTCGCGCAGCGCGAGCGGAATCGACGCCGCCGAGGTGTTGCCGCAGCGGTCGAGGTTGATGCCGACCCGCTCCTCGGGGATGCCGAGCTGCGCGATCATCATGCGGATGATCCGCACGTTCGCCTGGTGCGGCACGAGCAGCGCGACGTCGTCGGGCCCGAGCTGGGCGGTGGCGAGCGCCTCACGGGTCAGCGCGACGAGTTGCTCGACCGCGAGGCGGAACACCTCCTGGCCGCGCATGCGCATCCAAAAGTCCGCGCCTTCGCGCTCCAGGTCCTCGACGCGACGCGCGCCGGCCGGGACGTAGAGGATCTCCCACTGCGCGCCGAGCGCGCGCAGGCGTGACGCGAGGATGCCGCGCGGCTTCGCGTCGTCCGCCGGCTCGGCGACCAGCACGGCCGCACCGGCGCCGTCGCCGAACAGCGCGACCGTCGAGCGATCCGTCGGCTCGCAGTACGCCGAGAGCCCGTCGGCGCCGACCACGAGCACGCGGCGATGGTCGCCGGCGCGGATCGCCTGGTCCGCGACCGTGAGCGCGTACGGGAAGCCCGCGCACGCGGCCGCGAGGTCGAACGCCGGCTGCGTCCCGAGCCCGAGGCGCGCGTGCAGCAGGCAGGCGAGCGACGGAAAGAGGTACGGCGCCGACGTCGTGGCGACGACGATCGCGTCGAGCTCCGCGGGCGCGATCCCCGCGTCGTGCAGCGCGTCGCGCGCCGCGCGCTCGGCGAGCTCGACGAGCGGCTCCTCGGGGGTCAGCACGCGGCGCTCGCACACGCCGGTGCGGCCTTCGATCCAGCCCGGGTCGACGCCGAGGCGCGCCTCGAGCTCGGCGTTCGGCACCACGCGCGCGGGCAGCGCGCCCCCCACCCCGGCAAAACGCGAGCGCAACACCGACTCCTTACCGCACCCCGTGCAGCTCGACCAGGTCGAGGCGCGCGGGCCCGTCGACCTCGAGCCGGACGGTGAGCCGCGCCGCGTCGGACGGCAGCTCGATGCCGACGCCCGCGCCGGGCGCGGCGCTCACCTGCGGCGTCCCCGGCGGCTCGGAGCGCACGTCGACGACGCGCGCCGCCCCCTCGGTGCGCGCGAAGATCCGCACGGTCGCGTCCGCGCGCGGTGCGACCGGCGCCGCGACGGCCGGCGCGGCGCACGGCCACGCAGGCCACGCCGGCTCGCCCGAGCCGTACGCGAGGGGATCGGGCGGCAGAGTCGCGGGCAGCGGCGCCGGCGCGTCACCACAATTCGTCATCTGCGCCTCGCGCGCGGCGATCGCCGGACGGTAGCCGCGCACCTCGAGCGGGCCGACGACGTGCGGCTCGCCCATGCGCGCGAGCCACTCGGGCGGGAAGTCGCCGCGGTAGGTGACGAGCGCGCTCAGGCCACGGTCCTCGGCGCGTCGCGACGAGATCGCGTCGGCCGCCGCGCGGCGCAGGAAGAAGCCGTTGTCGGTGTCGACGTCCGCAAAGCCGCTGCCGTGCACGTCGTGCCACAGCCGCTCGAGCGGGATCGCGAGCTCCTGGGTCAGGATGCGCGCGATCTCGCGCTTGGTGGCGACGTTCGCAAGGCGCGCGCGCGCGTCGGGCGCGACGGGACGCGGACCGCCGAGGCGCAGGTAGTCGAGGTTCGCCGCGACGAAGCCGCTCGTCGCCGCGGACTGGATCCACCACAGCAGCAGCACGCCGCGCGCGACCACGACCGCGCCGAGCAGCCAGCGCGCGGCGCCGAAACGCCACGCCGCCTGCCACGCGATGCCGATCGCGATCGCGCCGGGCACGAGCGTGGTGTCGAGGTAGTAGCACCAGGCTTCGGCCGGCAGCAGCGCCACCGCGCCGAGACAAGCAAAGAAAAGAAACGCGACGAAGCGCACCTGTGCGGAGCGCTCGGCGCGCGGCGGACGGACGAGCGCGAAGCACGCGGCCGCGATCGTCAGCGCCATGCTCGCGCCCTCGATCGTGAGCCACGCGTCGAGCGCGCGCGGACGGTCCGCCGGCGTGAGACCGACGAGCACGCGCTGCCCGAGGAGCAGCAGGTCGACGATGCGATGCGACCACGGATCACTCGCTGCCGCGGCGGCGGCAGCGGCGGGCAGCGGCTCGCGCAGCGCGAGCAGCATCGGCAGCAGCGGCAGCGCGCCCGCCGCGCCCGCGAGCGCGAGGCCGCGCACGCCGAGCGCGCGTCCGCGCCACAGCACCGCCACGCCCGCGAGCAGCGTCGCCGGCGCGGCGCCGAGGTGGAGCTGCGTGCCGAGCGCCGCGACGAAGAGCAGCGCCGCGGCGCGCGCGGTCGACGGTGTGGCGAGGAACGACGTCGCCAGGACGAGCAGCAGCGCCGTCCACGGCGGCAGCGCGGCCGGCGCCCAGGCGATGCGCGCGTCGAGCACGGCGATCGGGCCCGCCGCGAGCCACGCGGCGGCGACCAGCGCCGCGACCGGTCCGGCGAGGCGTCGCGTGAGCCACCACGTCGCGAAGACCGCCGCCGTGCCGAGCAGCGCAGCCCACGCGTAGGCCGCGAGCGGCTCCGCGCTGACGAACGACGGAACCGCCCAGAACCAGTAGTAGAGCGCGCCCAGGTGGAAGCGGTTGCGCATCAGCGGCCCGACCGTGGGGTACGGTCCGCCGCTCGCGATGCGCTCCGCCCACGCGAGGTCGCGCGCCTGGTCGGCGCCGAACCAGCCGGCGTCGAGGTGGTAGAGACGCAGCAGCGCCGCGAGCAGCAGCACCGCCGCGACGAGCAGCGCCTCCGGGCCGCGTCTCAGCGCCGCTTCACCCCGCGTACGAAGACGTCGCGCGGCGTCGGCTTGTCGAGGTCGGCGAGGCTCTTGCGCACGCCCGTCATGTCGGTCCACGACTCCCAGAGGACGAACGCGCCGGCGCTGCTCAGCGCGACCTGCGGGTAGCGCAGCGTCTTCTTCTGGTCGGCGACCGCGATCTCCGTCGCCTTGCTCGTCCAGGTGCGGCCGCCGTCGTCGGAGGTCTTGAGCAGGATCTTCTTCACGTCTTCCTGCCAGGTGACCGCGACGTGCTTCCCGTCGTACACCGCCATGCGCGGATGCTGCGCGCCGTCCTCCTGGCTCGCGGCATCGTCGATGCGCAGCGGCGCCGACCACGGATGGCGCCACGTCGCGCCGCCGTCGTCGGAGGCGTTGAAGTAGATCCCGGACGGCTTGCCGGCGTCGCCCGCGTGCCAGACGAGGTAGACGTGCGGACCGTCGGACAGCAGGTGGAAGAAGGTCTGCACGCTGCCGTCGAAGACCACCTCGGGCTTGCTCCAGGTCTCGCCACGATCGCTCGAGGTCGAGAGCCAGAGCCAGCTCTTCGCGGTGTCGCCGGTGACGCCGCCGGTCCATGCGGCGATCAGCCGACCGTTCGACTCGACCAGCGCGGGCCACATCGGCGACGCCGGCTGGCCCGGCGGGCTGACGCGATGCGGCTCGCCCCAGGTCTGACCCTTGTCGGAGCTCGCCGCGACCGCGATGTGCGCGCGCGTGCCGGTCGGTGCGCCGCGCGGCGGACGCTCCTCCCAGGCGACGTAGGCCCAGCCGTCGTCACCGACGACGACGACCGGCGCGTCGGAGTCCGCTTCGGCCTGACGATCGACCCGCTGGTCCTCGGGCAGCCAGGTCTTGCCGGAGTCGAGCGAGCGATTCGCGAGGATGTCGCGCTTGACGTTGCGCTCGTCGCTGAACGCGACGACGACGTTGCCGTCGCTCGCGACGTCGACCGAGGGCAGGAAGGACTGCGTGACGGAGTTCAGCGCCTGCACCGGCGTCCAGGTCGCGCCGAAGTTCTCCGAGCGCCGCGCGAGCACGTACTTCTGTCCGGCGACGTTGCGCCGCGCGTGCCACACGATCAGCAGCTCGTCGCCCTGCGGGAGTGGCGCGAACTTCGGAACGACGGACACGGTCCTGGCGAACTCGCCCTCGTTCATCACCTGCTCGGCGGACCAGGTGTCGCCGGCGTCGGCGGACGCGCGCACGACGACGTCGCGGTCGCGCGGTCCGTTGCGGTTCAGCCAGGCGGCGACCACCTTGCTGCCGCGGGCGGTGATCGCCGTGTAGTACGGCCACGAGAAGGTCCCGGCGAGGCCCTCGACCTCGTTCATGCGCTTGACGGGTCCGAGGGCGAAGCCTTCGGGCGCACCGTCGCGGCTGCACGCGGGCGCCCCGAGGAGGGCTGCGACACAAAGAAACGCCGCGGCGACGTGCCCACGGCTGGCTTTGATCCGACTCAACTCCTCCGCCTCCTTGCGCCGTGAGCGGCTGGTGCTGCGACCAGCGCTCGACTCGTGGCCCAGATACGGCACGGGGCCAGAGCTTGCGCTCTGACCCCGTGCTCGGAGCCGGCTCGCGCCGGCTCCATCTACCAGCCGAAGCTAGATCAGAACAGGCCGGTCAGCTTGTACTTCATGTTCGAGCTGCCGCCGAAGTTGCCGACCGCCTGGCCGTGGATGCCGTAGATGAAGCGATCGGTCTCGCCACCGATGGCCGGCGTGAAGTTGCTCAGGCGGAGGATACCCGACGAGAGCAGCGACACGGTCGGCGGAATCAGCGCGAAGCTGCAGGTACCATTCGGGCAATCAAGATTCGAATTGCACGGCGCACCCGCGTTCGGGCCACCCGCGCAAGAGTTCTGGCCCGGGATGAGCGAGGTGAACTTTGCGCAACGAATGTCCGCCTCGGGCAGCGAGGTCGGGATCTCGAGGTTGTCGTAGAACACGAGGTCCGCACGGATGTTCGACGAGTTCGGGCCAACCTCGTACTGCGCCGACGCGCCGCTGCCGCCACGCTCACGCAGCGACAGGAGGACCACCACCGAGTCGTCGAGCGTCTCGGGGTTGAAGGTCTGGAGGCTGAAGTCCGTCGCATCGATCTCGGGCAGCTCGGTGCGATCACCGAAGAAGGTGCCGAGGCCGATCGCGTCGTTACCGAACGACGCCTGCGTGGTGGTGTCGGCGAAGGTGTAGGTGCCGACGATCGCGTTGTCGACCAGCTCGTAGCCGCGGACCGACGCGTCGCTGCAGATCTCGTCCGTCGCGTACGCCGTCACGACGACCAGACCACGGTTGCCGCTGAGGTCGATCTGCGGGCCGATCGGGTTGTTGCCGGCGTCGATCGCCGACAGCTCACGGGGATCGACGACCACCGTGTCGTTCAGCGTCAAGCAGATGAAGACGTCGGCGAGGTGATCGCAGGTCTCGCTCCAGAACGTCCAGTGCGTGGTGACGCCCGCGATGAACGCATCACCCACCGGCGACAGGCCGCCGATGTTGCTCGCGAGCAGGAAGGTCACCTGGTCGTCCGTCACGTCGAACGGCATGACCAGAGCGTTCGCGGGCTGCGTGAAGCTCGTGAACGGATCGTCCACCAGCGCGTGGCTCTTGCTCGCGCCGAGCACAGAAACGGCCAACGCAACCGCGGCCACCCCTAGCTTTCGAATACCTCTCATAATCCCCTCTCTCCTTTCGCTGGACCGCTCAGTAGCTGAGCTATCAACAGACTCCACTCGCAGCCTGGCTGCCGATGGGACGCGTGTTGGCTGCCTGCGAGACCGCCAATCGCTTCGCTGCCGCCAACCGCTTCGCTTCCCGACTGCTCCGTCTCTCTAGCCCGCGGTGTCGGTCAATTCCGCCGCGGATTCCCAACTTCGATGCTCTCGTCCCCCGACCCCGACACAGGGAAGGAAGCCCCGATAGCGTACCAGGGCCCGTCGAGTCAACCGAACCAACACAAAAACCAAACTGTACTTTGCCGTGCGAGCTGCGCATCCGAAGGCCCATCAGCCCGCCAGCTGGATGTACCAGCGACCATCGCGGGACACCCATTTTTGCGGTTCCTCGACCTCCTTGCGCAACATGGTCGTGCCGCCGCGGGGGTTGAGGACCGGGATCATCGCATCGAGCTTCGCGACCACCTTGCCGGTCTCGCCCTGCTCCTCGGTCGACACGACCTTGAAGCCAAGGATGTCGAACGCCGCGCTCCGCCTACGCAGGAACGTCTCGCGCTTCAGCGTCTTGCGCAGCTCGGGGTCGAGCAGGCCGTCATAGATGGCGTCCCAATCGCGCTTCTGCTTCAGCTCGAGATACTGCCGGGCGCGCGCCTCGAGGTTCTCGGGGGCTTCTTGCTCGGGCTTCGCCTGGCAGCCTGCTGCGGTGATGGCCATGCCGAGCAGGGCGGCCAGCGCGATCCACGCGCCCGCAGCCGACCCGGCGGCCAAGAACGGGACGGCGTACGCTCCTCTACGCACGACCGTCCTCCATCGTTGGAAGACTGGCCAGCCCGTCCGCCGTGACGTCGACGCGCCACACGTGCGGCAGCCGGCAGACCCCCCAATCCGTCTTCGAGTTGACGATCGAAAACGGCGCCTCCCCCTCCCTCACATCGAGCATGATCAACGGCCTACGGCTGTCGATCGTCGCCACGTTCCAGGAATACGATCCGCCGAACAACGGAAGCTCGGGAAAATGCAGCGCAACGTAGAACTCGTCCGGACCGATCTCGCGCAGTGCGACGCCATCGAGCTCGGTCGAGGCGACATAGCAAACGAGACCGTCGCTGCGCACGAGTCCGATGGCGCAACCGGGCACCACGTCGCTGCCCGGTAGCCGCCGCAGCCACACGCGGACCGTCACCGGCTCGCCGGTCTCGATCTGCGTCAAGGGACGCCCGGTCTCGTCGACGGCCTCGACGCGCGCGACGCGCAGCATCGCCTGGCCGTCGCTGGCGCCGGTCTCGCCCTTGAGGATGCGGGTCCGGGCGCGGTCCCAGTAGGCGTCGCACACCTCGGCGGCCGGGCCCTGCGCCTGCACGACGCCGTGGTCGATCCACAGCGCCTGCCGGCAGAGCTTCTTCACCTGATAGAGGTTGTGCGAGCAGAAGACCAAGGTCCCGCCGCGCTCGACGAAGCGCGAGATCCGGTCGAGGCACTTGAGCTGGAAGCGCTGATCGCCCACCGCGAGGGCCTCGTCGACGATGAGCACGTCGGGGTCCGACGCGGTGGCGATCGAGAACGCCAGGCGGAGGAACATCCCAGAAGAGTAGGTACGAACCGGCTGGTCGATGAACTCGCCGAGCCCAGCGAAGTCGACGATCTCGTCGACGCGCCCGGCGATCTCGGCGCGGCTCATACCCTGCGCCACCCCCACGAGGAAGATGTTCTCACGCCCGGTGAACTCCGGGTGGAAGCCCGCCCCGAGCTCGAGGATCACGCCCCGGCGACCGCGGACGGTGAGCTCGCCCTCGGTCGGCGACGTCGCGCCGGCGAGCATGGCGAGCAGCGTGGTCTTGCCGGCCCCGTTGTCGCCGACGAGCCCGAGCGAGCCGCCGGCGTCGAGGTCGAACGAGACGTTGCGCAGCGCCCAGAACAGCTGGTGGCGGGGCTTGCCCCCGAGCCACTCCAGCGCCCGGTCGAGCGGGCGCGCATAGCGCCGGTAGGCCTTGCCGAGGCCGGCCGCCGAGACCGTGCTCATACGAGATCGGCGACCTCGTCGCGGGCGCGCGACAGCACCACGGCGCCGCCCGAAAGCGCCCCGGCGGCCGCAACGGCGCTCCACCCGAGCGCTCCCCAGGACATCGGCCCACCCAGCGCAAACGCCCGATAACTCTCCACAATCCCGCACAGAGGATTCAACGCGAGCAAGCGTTGCAGGGGCTGCGGCGCCGTCTCGAGCGTGTAGACGATGGGCGTCAGATAGAACCATGCCTGGAGCGCAACGACCACCACCTGGGCCGTATCGCGGAAATAGACGTGCAGCACCCCCAGAATCCAACCAATGCCGATGGCAAAGAAAATTTGCAGGGCGAGGGGGACCAGGCAAAGCGGCAAGGTCGGGGCCACCCGGACCCCGAGCAGCGGCATCAGCAGGACCAGGACGGTGAGCGCCACCCCGAGCTGAACGGCGGCGGCGAGCACCGGCTGCGCGGCGACGATCCCCGGCCGGAACGCCATCCGCTTGATCAGCACCCCGCTCTCGACCAGCGAGGTCGTGGCCCGGGCCGTCCCCTCCTGGAAGGCGATCCAGGGGAAGATGCCCCAGGCCAGCACGACGGGAAACGGGATGTCGCGCATCCCGCCCAGCCGGATCTCCAGGACGTAGGAGAACACCAGGGTCAGGATCACGATCTGCAGCAGGGGGCTCGCGACCGCCCACACCAGCCCGACCGTCGAGCCGGCGTAGCGTGTGCGCAGATCCCGCGACACCAGCGCGACGATGAGCCGGCGCTGGCGCCACAGCTCGACGATCGGGTCGAGCATGCCGCGTCAGCGCCCCATCAGAAGCGGCCGCCCTCGCCGCGCGCCCGCCGCAGCCCGATGCGGACGTCGTTGCTGTCGGCGCCGAGCGCGATCGCCTCCTCGAAGCTCTCGATCGCCAGGTGCGCATCGCCACGGCTGAGCTGCGCCCAGCCGAGCACCGTCAGCGTCTGCGCGTCGCGGCGCTCGTTGACGGCCCGCACCGCGAGCTCGTGCGCGCGCTCGTACTCGCCGAGACGACCCGAGAGCGTCGCGAGCGCCATCAGCGCGTCGACGTCCTTGGGCGCGAGCGTCACCGCGCGATCGAGCGCGTCGCGCGCTTCGAGCAGCTTGCCGTCCGCGACCAGCGCGATCCCGAGGTTGTACTGACCGCGCACGGAGTCCGGCGCGACCTCCACCGTCGCCCGCCAGAGGGTCACATCGTCCCGCCAGTCGGCCGTGCGCGCGTGGCTACGCAGGCCGAGCGACAGCACCATCGCCGCGACGACGACCGCGATGACGCGCGGATGCCGGCGCGCCAGCGCGCCGAGCCCCTGCCCCGCGGCCAGCGCGAGGCCGGCCAGCGCGAGGTACGCGTTGTGCTCGGCGAGCACCTCGCGGTACGGCACGATCTGCGCGACCGGCAGCAGCGCGACGACGAACCACAGCAGCCCCGCGCCCGCGACGTTGCGCCGCACGAGCAGGAGCACGCCCGCGACCACGACGACCAGCAGCGCGAGCCCCGCGAGCGCCGACGGCAGATCGAGCGACGACTCGGGCAGCGCGAAGGCGTACGGCTGGTAGTCGGCCGACAGCCGGCTCGGCCAGAGCGCAAGCCAAAGATATTGTCCGAGGACGCGCAGCGTCAGCGCCGGCTGCGGCGCGAGCGAGCTGCCGATCACCGCGCCGAGCTGATGCGCGAGCGGCGCGGTGTAGACCCACAGACCGACCGCGACGATCGCGAGCGCGGTCAACCCGATCGCCCAGGACGCACCACCGACGCGTCGTGCGGCGCCCTCGTCCCGCGCGACCCAGAGCAACACGGCGAGCACCGGCACGACGATCGCGCTCTCCTTCGCCATCACCGCGAGCGCCGAGAACAGCACCATGCCGACGATGGCGACGACGCCACGGACGCCGAGCCGTCCGCGGCGCTCGGGCGGCGCGAAGCGTGGCGGCGGCGGCTGACGGAGCAGCACGCACCAGCAGACCAGCGCGAGGAGGACGAAGAGCGCGACCAGCTCGTCGCGCCGACCGGCGACGTAGACCACCGCCTCGCTGCCGAGCGGGTGCACGGCGAAGAGCGCCGCCGCGAAGAACGCGCCGAGCGGCGAGCCGATCGTGAGGCAGCCGAGCGCGTACAGCGTCAGCGTCACGAGCGCGTGGTAGACGAGGCTGCTCAGGTGGAACGCGCGCGCGTCGAGGCCGCCCGCCAGGTGGTGGTCGACCATGTACGACAGCATGCGCAGCGGCCGGTACACGATCCCCGACTCGGTGCCGAGCAGCAGCTCGTGAGCCTGCGACAGCGGCAGCCGCACCACCGGGTTGTCGACGACCAGCGCCTGGTCGTCGAACACGAACTCGTGCTCGAGCGCGGCACCGTACGTGACGGCGATCAGAGCGATGAGCGCGATCGCCGCCGCGACGTGCCGCAGAACGCGCGCCGTCAGTAGCTCGACTCCCGGTTCGGCAGCATACCCTCGGTCGGGCGCTGCGCGGTGGTGCTGCGGCTGCGGAGCCGGTTGATGTAGGCCCTCTCCGCCTTCGACGGCGGCTTGAGACCGCTCGTGCGCTCGATCTCGTCCACCACGTCCCACAGCCGGTCCTTGTACTCCTCGGTGACGAGCAGCGACTCGCTCCGGTTGCGGATCACGTGCGGCGTCAGCAGCACGATCAGCTCGACGCGTCGCACGCTGTCGTCGTCGAAGCGGAACATCCGCCCGATCACGGGGATGTCCATCAGGTACGGCACGCCCGAGCGCGAGCGCGAGCTGGTCTCCTGGATGATGCCGCCGATCAGCAGCGAGTCGCCGTTCTGCACGACCGCCGTGGTCTCGGCCTCGCGGGTCGTGAACGACGGCGAGCCGGTGCCGCCGAAGTTGTCGGCGCCGACCTCGGAGACCTCCTGACGCACCTGCAGGTTGACGAGGCCGTCCGCGTTGACCTGCGGCAGCACCGTCAGGATCACACCGGTCGAGCGGTACTGGACGCTGTTGACCAGCGCCGTCTGGCCGCCCGCCGTCTGGATGCCGGCGATGTTCGCCTGCGAGGTGAGGATCGGGATCTCGGTACCGATGTGGATCGACGCCTCGCGGTTGTCGGCGGTCAGGATGTGCGGGCTCGCCAGCACCTTCAGGCGGTTCGCGGCGGCGAGCGCGGTGAGCGTCAGCTTGAAGCTCGAGTTGTCGCTGATCACCGCCGTGAGCACGTTGTTGCTCGCGTTCGGGATGATCTCGATGAAGCGCTTGAGGTCGCCGCTCGCGGTGTCCTGCAGGACGGAGTTCAGCAGGCTCGCGGTGCCGTTCATGTCGCCGTTCGTCGGCGTCGGGCCCGCAGTGCTCGTCGGCTGCGGCGTCGGCACGGCGTTCACCGAACCCGGGTTGGTGATCACCGACTGCAGGCCGAGCTTCATGTCCTTGTTCAGGCTGACCTCGGCGATCAGCACCTCGATGACGACCTGACGCGGCACCACGTCGAGCTCGCGCAGCACCTTGAGGATCTGCTCGTAGTCGCGCTTGGTCGCGAGGATCACGATCGAGTTCGCGATCTCGTCGGCGACGATCCGCACCTCGTTCTGGAACATCGAGAGCGGCCCCTCGCCGCCCGTGATGACGAAGCCCGACGCGCCGCCCCCGCTGATGCTGCCGCCCGGCGTCCCGCCGAGCACGCCCGCGGGCTGCGCGCCGGAGCGCCGACCGAGACCACTGCGACCGCTGCTGCCGAGCCCGCGCGAGCCGCTCGAGCCGAGGCCGCCGCTCGAGCCGAGCTGCTGGGTGCGGCCGAGCCCCGCGCCGGCGGAACGGCCGCCGCCGAGCGTCCGGCCGCCGGTGCTGCTGGCCGCGCCGCCAAAGCCGCCGCCGCCACCGCCCCCGAAGCCGCGCAGTCCGCCCGCGCCGCCGAAGCCGGGCTGGCCGCGCTGCGGCGCGCCCGGCCCGCCGCCGTTGCGGCTCGTGCCCTCGCCGCCGCCGTAGAGCTCGTTCAGCACGACCGCGAGGTCCGCGGCCTTCGCGTTCTGCACGTTGTAGACGCGCACCGTCCGCGTCAGCTCGTCGTCGGGCGGCACGTCGAGCAGCTTCATCCAGTAGTCGACCGCCTCGAACATGTCGTCGTTGAACGCGAGCACGGCGATCGAGTTCAGACGCAGCAGCGGGATCACGTAGACGCCGCGCTCCGCGGCCGCCTCACCGGTGATCCCGTAGGTGTCGAGCACCGCGAGCAGCTCCTGGCCGAGGTCTTCGATGTTCGCGTGCTCGATCTTGAAGACCTTCGCCTTCAGCTCCTTGAAGCTGTCGCGATCGAGGAGCTGCACCATCTCGCGCAGACGCTCGACGTTGGTCGCGATGTCCGTGATGATCAGGACGTTGGCGCGCGGATAGGCGAAGACGTCGCCGCCCGGGGTGATGAAGGGCTCGAGCAGGTTGACCATCTCCTGCGCGGCCACGTTCTTCACCGTCACGAGCTCGACCACGAACAGGTCGTCGGCGCGCATGGCGGCGGTGTCCTTCACCGGCGCGCGCGTCTTCGCCTCCGCGATCGGCATGATGTTGTACACCTCGCCGACCTTGACCGCGGCGATGCCGATGCTGCGCAGGATCTGGTTGAAGATCGGGAAGAGCTCGCTGCGCGGGATCCTGCCCGTCGTGCGAATCGTCACCTGCCCCTCGACGCGCGGGTCGAGCAGGTAGTTGATGCCGAGCGCGCCCGCGAGGCTGTGCACGACCTCGCGGATGTCCGCCTTCTCGAAGTTCAGGACGATCGCGTCGTCGCCGCTCTCCGCAGCCGGCGGCGGTGGCGGCACCATGTCGGGCGCAACTTCCTGCTGCGCGTCGATCGCGGTGGGAAGGAGCGTCCACGACAGCACGACGGCCGCAAGCAGCGCCCGCCCATGTCGGCTGGAGCGGCCGGAGGTTCCGCGCACACCCCTCACACCCGGTCCCTGACGACCCATGCCCCCTCCCTGCCCCGCCGTGTAGCCGAGTTTCGGTAGATTTTTAAGGCCCAGCTGCATCGGCTTCACCGGGCCGCGTTGGCCGCGGCTTCTTCACGCAGCCGCTTCAGACGCTCGCGCGCCCGCTGCGCACGCTCGCGCGCGTCGTTGCGCTGCATCGCGGCCGCGCTGCCGGGCGGACCGAAGCCACCTGGCGCGTTCGCCCCCGCGGCCTGCCCGGCCTGCTGACGTGCTCGCGCCGCTGGCGTGACCAACCCTCCTGGTCCCGCCGCGCGCCCACCGGCTCGCGCGGTGTCGATCAGCAGGTCGAGCTTGACCTCGTCGCCCGTCCCGCTCACCAGCGACACCTGGGCTTCGTCGATCTTCGCGACCTTGTAGCCGCTGATCTCCTCGCCCTCGCGCATCCGGATCTGCTTGTTGTTCTGGTTGACGTCGATGAACACCGCTTCGCGCTGCGGCCCGATGAAGATCACGCCGGCGAGCTTGAGCGTCGGCGGCGGCGCCGGGGTCTGCTCCGGCGTCGGCGCCGAATCGGCGGCGCTCGGCGCCGAGCGCGACGCATCGAACAGATCCTTCTCGGTGATCGCCGCGACGAGCTGCGGCAGCGCTGGACGGCGAGGCGGTGCAGCAAGCGGATCCGCAGCGGGACGCGGCGGCTCGGGACGATCGGGGATCTGCGGCGGCGTGCGACGCCAGACGTCGACCGTCCGCCAGGCGGCGAGCGCGATCAAAGCGATCAAAATGACGTTGAGGACGCGGAATCGCTTCACGGCGGCGTCACCAAGTTGCTCGTTCCGAGCGGGTCATCGGGGACGGGCGGACGCTCCTCGTCGTCGCGGGGCGCCGCCGGGCGCTGTCCGAGCTGCGCGGGCGGTGGCGGCGGCGGTGGACCGGCGGGAGCCGCCTCGCTGAGCGTCGTCGGCGCGGCGTCCGCGTCTCCGTTCGCGCCCTCCGCGCCGTTGCCCGCCGCGCGGCTCGCGCCCTGCGGCGCGGCGGCGAGCTGCGCCGTGCCCTGCACGACGCCCGAGATCTGGATCGTCGCCGACACCGTGCGTCCGGCCGCGGGCTGCTGTCGGCGCACGACCGCGCCGCGGCGGCTGAGCTCGATGAACGGGATGCTGACCCGCAGCGGCCCGAACTCGAGGTTCGCCAGAAAATCCGCGAGGTCGTGCAGCTCGCCCGACGCCGTGATGCGCAGCGACACCTGCCGGAAGGGGCCGAGCGCCTCGTCCTTCAGGACCTGCGTCGTCTGCAGGCTCACCTTCTTCTCGCTCGCGAGCGCCGACACGCGATCCTGCAGCGCCGCCGCCGCGAGCGTCGGCGTGTCGCCCGGCACCAGCTCGGCGACCGTCTCCTGGTAGCGCGCCTGTAGCGTCTCGTACTCCTTCTGCGTCTCCGGCGCGCGCTGCACGAGGCGTCGTGCCGCCGCGAGACGCTGGGCGGACAGTCGAATTTCCTCCTTGACGTTCGCCCGCATCTCGAGGAACCAGGCGATGCTGAAGCGCGCGACCACGAGGAGCAAGACGACGGCGAGCGCCAGGTAGAGGCGCTGCTGGCGGTTCGTCGCGCGGAGCCGGGCGATCAGGTTTGCGAGGATGTCGCGCACGCTTCTGCTCCTACTCCTCGATCTCCAACGCGAGCGAGAAGCGCTCCTGGTTGTCCTGCACCTTGGTCACCGGCGACGTGAACTGCGCGTTCTTGAAGTACGGCGAGCGCTCGAGCAGCGGCACCAGGTCCGAAGCGGACTTCGCGAAGCCCTCGAGCTCGATCTTGCCGCTGCGGAAGCGGAACGTCGTCAGGTACGCGTCGCGCGGCACGGCGTCGGTGAGCTCCTTGAGCAGCACCGAGATGCGACGGCGGTCGCCCTGGGTCAGAAGCTGGAGCTTCTCGCGCAGCGCCTTCGCCTCGTCCTCGTTGCGATTGACCTCGCGCATGGTCGGCGCGAGCTCGGCGAGCTCGCGCTCGAGCTGGCTCGCGATGCGGTGATCCTTGACCAGCGCGCTGATCAGCCAGACCGCGGTCACCAGCACGAGCACCGCCGCGCACAGGAAGGTCACGACCGGCGCGCCCTCCTCGACGCTGCGACGCTCCTCGGGCGGCAGCAGGTTGAGACCCGCCGAGCCCTCGCGGACCGCGCCGAGCGCGGCGCCGATCGCCGGCACCAGCGCCGGCGAGGCGGAGGTGAAGAAGTCGTCCGGTGCGGACAGCGCGCCCTCCGCGCAGCGCAGCAGCTCCGCGCCCGACGCGAGCATGTCCGGCGGCAAGCCGCCGGCCTTCGCCTCGTCCGCGCCGGAGACGCCGGCCGTCGCGCGCCACGCGTACACCTTGACGGCGGACGGCGCGCCACCGACGGTGACCGCCTCCTGGCTCACCAGGCGCGAGATCGCTCCGCCGGACGCGACCTCGTCGACGCGCACCAGATGGCTCGCGACCAGCGTGCCGCGGGCGACGTAGTCGAACTCGACCGCGTCGCCCTCCTCGATCAACGTGACGACGTGCTCCTCGTCGTCGCGTGAGCAGAAGCGCAGGTAGTCGTAGATCGCGACCGGCGAGATGACGACGCTGCGCGCGCGCACCTCGGCGAGCTCGAGCGCCGCCATCACCTCGGCGACGATGCGCCGCGGGACGCTCATCACCAGCACGTCGAGCTTGCCGGCGACCTCGCGCACGAAGGCGTCGTAGTAGATCTCCTCGCGCGAGAGCGGGATCAGACGCTCGATCTCGAACTCGATGACCTGATGCAGGTCGCCCTTCGCCGCGGCCGGCAGCGAGAGACGCGACAGCACCGCGTTGGCGCGCGGCAAGCTGACGTAGGTGCGGTCGGCGTCGAGCGAGTGCTCGGCGACGAAGCCCGAGATCGCGGCGGCGAGCGCGGTGCGACGCGCGTCCGCCTGCTCGGCGCCCGGCAGCGGGACGATCTTGTGGTGCTGCAGCGACACCGTCGCGAGCCGCTTCACGAGGTGAACCAGCGCGACGCTGTGCTGCTGGATCGCGATCCCGAGACCGTCGAGGAAGTCGAGTCGGGCGGTGCGCTGAAAGAGACGCGCGGTCGACGACGTGCTCATGAGGTTTCCGTGACCGCCATCTGGTCCATCCAGCGGAAGACGACGATGCCTTCGTTCGAATCTTCGATGTTGATCACCGCGCCGACGTGCGCCTTGACGCGCGCCGAGGGCAGCTGCGCCTGCGCCTCGACGGTGAGGATCCCGCCGCCCTCGGTCTCGGAGACCAGGCTGCCGCCCTGGAGCTGGATCGGCAGGCGGGCCTCGAGCACCGGCAGCACGACGCCCTGCTGCTCGGCGATCTGCTGCTCGATCTGCGCGAGCTCTTCCTCGTCGAGCCCGAACAGCACCTGCTTCACCTCCGGGGTCGAGTAGCGCAGGTTCACCTGACCGGTGTTGTTGAACACCGAGAACACGTCGCGCAGCCCGATCGGGTACTGCTCGTTGCCCCCGTAGTACAGCTCCGGCGTGACGCCCTTGATCAGCAGCAGCTCCTCGAGCGAGTCGAGGCGCGCGTTCTTCGCGATGTAGGGCTTCGGCAGCGAGAGGTAGTAGTCGCTCTCGGCGCCGTTCACGCGGTGCTCGTCGTCGTCGTCCTGCCAGTCGACGACGGCGTCGGCGATCGCGGACGCCCGCTCGAGCTCGACGCCCATGTTGGTCAGCACGTGGACGAGAAGCGGGTAGAGCTTCGTGTCGTACGCGCTCGCGGGGAAGTTGATCGGAATCTTGCCCCCCTCGTCCGTGACGCGCACCATCACCGGTGCGCCCCACAGCTGCACCTCGTGCCACTCGCCGTCGCGGTGCACGAGCGGCCCTTCCTCCTCCACGTCCAGCCCGGGCTGCCCCTCCTGATCGTTCCCCACGAGCTCGAGCCGCGTTCCGCGATCGCGGTCGAGGAACGCTCGGTAAAACGTCAGGTTCGCAGCCGCCGTCGCTAGATAATAGCTCTGCGTCTCGTCCGCAAAGTTCTTCGTGGCCGTTGCGTCCTGGCGCATCGCGCCCGCGAACTCTGCCCCGAGGACGAAGAGCACGGTGAAGAGCCACATCACGATGACGAGCGCGAATCCAGACTCGTCGGCCATCCGTGAGCGGCCGGGCGACGGTGCGGATGTCTGCGGCGGGAAGCGCATCGCTATTCGTCCAGGCCGGGGTCTTCGTCGTCGCCGTCGTCCCCGTCGAAGAGCTCGCGGTCGGCGAAGCCACCTTCGCAATCGTACGAGCCGAGCCCGTAGGCGACGAGCATCACCGGGATCTCCTGGATCCAGTACGAGTCGCCGACCCCGAGGCCGTTGAGCGTGATGCGGATCGCGCCCGGCAGCGTCTGCTCCTCGAACGGATCCCAGGAGTCGCGCCACTCGCTGTCGGTGCCGTCGAGCCGCAGGTACTGGAAGCGCGCCCCCGAGAGTCCGTCGAGCAGCTTGATCTCGCTCGTCGGCTCCGGCGTGTCACCCGACATCGCCGAGGCGGAGAAGATGATGCGCTCGGCCATCCAGAAGCTCGAGCCGTCGCTCCAGTACGTCACCCAGCCGAGCCCCTCGCCGCCGTTGTGCTGCGGGGCGGCGGTGATGAAGCCGAACGAGTACGGGTCGCCCCAGAAGTAGCAGGGGGTCGACTCCTCCTCGCCCTCGACCGGGTAGGCGACGATCGAGCGGACCTGCCGCGCGAGCAGCGAGGTCGCGGCGCGCATTCGCGCCGAGCGGGCGGCGGCGTCCTCGCCACGGGGCACGGAGGAAAGCGCGGTCGCGAACACGCTGTAGGCCATCACCAGCATCACCGCGAGCAGGGTGAGCGAGATCATGAGCTCGAGCAGGGTGAACCCGCTCTCGCTCCGCATGCCGCTATTCCTCGCCATAGTTCGGAACGATCCGCATCGTGCCGATCGTGTATGCCTTGACGCCGTTCGGCTCGTCCCATTCGACGGTCACGGAGATGACGGCGAGCTTGACGTCGGTCTGATCCTCCTCGGCGCCGTCCTCGAGCCCCGCGGCGCGGATCGTCCGCTGCCAGCGGAAGCCGTTGCCGATCTCGCCGTGCGTCACGCCCTCGGCGAGCTCCGGCGCCCACAGCACGGAGTCCATGAGCGCCTTGGCGTGCACGACCGCCTCGGTCAGGCGCGCGGCGTTGCGCGCGAGACGCATCGAGCCGCCGAAGACCTGCAGCGCGAGCACGACGCCGAGGCCGAGGATCGCCATGCCGATGGCGATCTCGATCAGCGTGAAGCCGCGCTCGGACGCCGAGGCCGGCGGGCGGAGATTCACCGGTGCGGCTCGTCCTGGATCGTGACCAGGCCGACCAAGGGATCCAGGCTCACGAGGAAGCCGATGTCGCCGGGCGATTCGCGGTCGTCGACGACGAGGTCGAGCCCGCTCGTGCTGCCGTTGGGATAGAAGTTGACGCGGACGAGACCGGACGGGTCGATCTCCCCGCCGCGGATGTCCGTGAGCTGCGCGACGTCGCCGAGCTCGAGCACCGCGTCACGCTCGACCGCGCCGATCTTGTTGTCGTGCGGATCGATGATCAGATGCTGCACGCGGCCGGAGACCACCGCGTCGCTCTGCACCGTGCGCAGCGTCGCGGCGATCGCGCGCACCGCGCTACGCACCTCGCGCGCGCGCATGCCGGCATCGATCGCGGGCGCGACCAGCGTCGCCGCGACCGCGATGATGCCGACGACGAGCAGAATCTCGAGGAACGTGAAGCCGTCCTCGCTCCCCGGGCGTCGCGCCACCCGGGTCACGCATGGAAACGACGCGCGCAAGGCTACCCGGAGATGACGATGTCGGCGTTGTTGCCGTCGCCGCCCGCGCGGCCGTCGGCGCCGTAGCTGCCGATGTCGTAGTTGGCGCCGCCCTCACCCGGGCTCCGGTACACGTACGGGTGACCCCACGGATCGAGCGGGATCTCGTCGCGCAGGTACGGACCCGCCCAGCGCGGCGCCGAGTTCGGCCGCACGCGCAGCGCCTCGAGGCCCTCCTCCGTGGTCGGGTAGCGCCCGACGTCGAGCTGGAACATGTCGAGCGCGTTGCGCAGGTTCTCGAGCTGGACGCGCGCCGCCTTGGGCTTCGCCTTCTCGCTCTGACCGATGAAGTTCGGCGCCACGAGTGTCGCGAGCAGACCGATGATGACGAGCACGACCAGCAGCTCGATCAGGGTGAAGCCAGCCTCGCGGCGTTCGTTGCGCCGCACGACGACGTGCTGCCCGGCGCGGGCCAGCGCACGCAAGTTGACCTGTCCAATCACGAGCTCGTGCCTCCTTCCAACGGCCTCAGAGCGGCATGTTGTTGATGCTGAAGATCGCCGAGAACATCGACAGCACGACGAACGCGACCACGATGCCACCGACCAGCAGCAGCGCCGGCTCGAGCAGCGACGTGAGCCGCTTCACTTCCTGACGGACGTCCTTGTCGAAGTATTCGGCGACCTGGACGAGCATCTCGTCGAGCTTGCCGGTCTCCTCGCCGACGCTGATCATCTGTAGCGCGAGCGGCGGGAACACGCCGCTGTGGTTGAGCGGCGCGGCCACTCCCGACCCGCCGCGAACGCCCACCTTGACCTCGTCGATCGCCGCGGCGAGCACCAGGTTGCCCGACACCTCGCGGACGATGTCGAGCGCCTGCAGCATCGGAACGCCGCTGCGCAGCAGCGTGCCGAGGGTGCGCGCGAAGCGCGCCACCGCGACCTTGCGCGCCAGCTCACCGAGCACCACGACGCGCAGCTTGAACGCGTCCCAGCGCAGCCGCCCACTCGGCGTCCGACTCCAGTGCATGAAGCCGATCGTCGCGGCGGCGATCACGATCAAGCCGGCCCACCAGTACGAGCGCATCGCGTCCGAGGTCGCGAGCAGCATGCGCGCGGTGAACGGCAGCGACTGCCCCGCCTGCGCGAAGATCGACGCGAACTTCGGCAGCACGTAGGTGAGAAGGATCGTCACCGAGATGAACGCCGTCACCAGCAGGATGATCGGGTAGACCATCGCCGAGCGGACCTCGTCGCGCAGCTCGTTGGCGCGCTCGAGGTAGTCGGTGAGGCGTTGCAGGACGTGGTCGAGCACGCCGCCGACCTCGCCCGCCTTCACCATGTTGACGTAGAGCGGCGGGAAGACCTTCGGGTGCTGCGCGAGCGCCTCGGCGAGCGACTTGCCGCGCTGCACCGACTGCAGCACGTCCGAGACGACGCGCTTCATCTCGGGACGCTCGGAGAGGTCGGCGAGGATCGACAGGCTGCGGTCGAGCGGCATGCCGGCCCCGAGCAGCGTGCTCATCTCGTGGGTGAAGATGAGCAGGTCGCGACCGCGGATGCCGCGCTTGAAGCTCAGCGTCGGCAGCGAGATGCTCGCGATGCCGCTGCGCTCGGCCGCCGGCTCGGCGACGCGAAGCGGGATCAGGCCGCGATCCTGCAGCCGCGCGACCGCAATGCTGCGCTCGGCGGCCTCGATCACGCCCTCGAGGATTTTCCCTTCCGCGTCGGTCGCCCGGTACTGGAACTGCGCCATGCTGTGCCTTGCCGGCCGAGGTGGTCGCGCGGCGCACCACCCTCACGACGCGGCTCTGGAGTCTCTTTGCGCTCTCGCTCCCCGAGCAGCCGAAATCAACCGGGTAAGGCGCCGGCGACGCGCCGGCCTGGCTCCATGGACGCTATCTTTGCGAAGAAATTCGGCGGAAATCAAACTTTCAACGGACGCGCGCCGGGTCGGACGTCGACGGTGGCGGCACGCGCCAACGCCGTTCGTAGTGTCGCGCGGCGCGACGGAGCTCCGCCTCGGGGATCGTGCGTGCGGGAGCCGGCCGCGGCGCGGGGGCGGGCCAGTCGGCGACCTCGTAGCCGAGTGAACGCAGCCGGCGCTCGAGGTCGTGATCCTCGAACGTGCCGGGGTCGTAGGCCTCGTCGAAGCCCCCCGCGCGGGCGAGCACCGCGCGCGGCGCGAGCCAGGCCCACGAGGCGCCCGGCGCGCCGCGCACGACGAGCGCCCCGAGGCGACGCTCGCCGAGCAGGCGCGCGGTCGCCGACGCGAGCCAGCCGGGGCCCGGCGCGCGGTGGCGCGCGTCGAGCAGCACGACCATCTCGCTGCCGCTCGCGCGCAGCGCGAGGTTCCGCGCCGACGCCGGTCCGCGGCGCGGATTGCGCAGCAGCTGCAGCTCGCGGCGCTCCTCCCGGGCGTCGAGATCCTCGAGCACGGCGTCGCTCACTCCGTCGTCGATCGCGACGACCCGCAGCGGACCGTCCGCCGGGGTCACGACGGCGCCGAGGCATTCCGCCACGTCCGCGACGGTGGTGTCGGCGCCGAAGATCACGACCACCGCCACCGTCGGCCGCGCCGTCACCGAGCGCAGCGACGCCGCGAGCGCGCTCCAGCCCGCGTCGTCCGCCGGATCGGGCAGCAGGTGCACCGGCCGACGGTGCACCGCGAGCTGCTTGAC
This sequence comes from Candidatus Binatia bacterium, assembly GCA_036563615.1. Lineage (NCBI taxonomy): Bacteria > Candidatus Binatota > Binatia (SeqCode) > Binatia bacterium. Next base: position 647,023 of record DATCMB010000006.1, on the reverse strand, counting down.
GAGCGGCCGCGACGCGCCGACGAGATCGTCCGCCGCCTCGACCAGCGCGCGCTCGGTCTCGACGTCGGCCCACGAGGTGAGCGCGGCCGCCGCCTCGGTCTTGTCATAAAGGACGCGCACGCCGCGTAGCCGCGCCTCGCGCGCGAGCGCGACCGCCTCGGCGTCGACCGTCTGCAGCACGAGGCGCACGCGCGCGTCGTGGTCCTGCAGGAGCGCGCGCAGCCGCGCGAGATTCCAGGGCTCGACGCGTAGCGCGCCGGCACGCGCGGGCTGGACGTCGTTGCGGGCTGCTTCGGCGTGCGGCACCCAGGTGACCTCCACGCCCGCGGCGGCGAGCGCGCGCGCGAGACGCTCGCCGCGCGACGGCGCGCCCTCCTTCGCTGCGTGGCCCGCGACGATCCAGCGCTCGACGCGCGGTCCCGGCGGGATCGTCGGCGCCGGAGGCTCGGCGCCGTCGCCGTGGTCACGAGCTCGGCTGCGGTCGCCGCGGACGAGCCGCGCGACCAGCCGCCCGAGGCGCGCGACCAGCGAGGGCCGCTCGCGTGCGACGACCGGCGCCGTCGTGCGAGACGCGTGCGGCGGAAGAGCGTGCGGCCGAGGCGCGGCCGGCGTCACCGCAGCGGCGGCCGAAGCGACACCGGGCGCGGACACACCCGCAGCATCCGGCGGGCTCACCGCGTCGTCGCGCAGCCGCTGCACGTACGGCGCGAGCTCGTGCAGAGACGCGCGCTCGAGCGCCGCGGCGAGCGCGTGGCGTGCGCGGCGCTCCGCGTCTTCGCCCGCGGCCGCGTCCCGATCGCGGAACAGCTCGATCCAGCGCTCGAGCCCGAGACGCTCGAGCGCACCGACCACGACGCGCGCGCGCTCGGCCTCGGTCGCGGGCGTGACGTGCGCGCTCTGGTTCGCGCCGTGCCAGCGCACGCGCACGAGGCGCTCCTGCAGCAGCACCGCCTCCGCGTCGGCGAGGATCTTGAGCCACAGGTCGTAGTCCTGCGCGACCACCAGGCTCGGATCGAAGCCGCCCACGGCGCGCGCGCGCTCGCGCGCGAACAGCGCCGACGGCGCGCACAGGAAGTTGCGCTCGAGGAGGCCGCGCAGCATGTCGTCGCGCCCGCCGACCGTCACGTCGAACCACGCCTGCGGCGCAGGGTCCGCGAGCGGCGCGCCCGCCGCGTCGACCACCAGCGGCAGCGCGAACACGACGCCGATGCGCGGGTCCGCCTCCGCCGCCGCGAGCTCGCGCGCGATGCACTCTGGCTCGAGCGCGTCGTCCGACGGCAGGAACTTGACCCAGCGTGCGCGCGCCAGCTCGAGCCCGCGGTTCAGCGTGCGCGACAGACCCATGTTCGCCTGCGCGAACACCTGCAAGCGCGGGTCGCGGAGCTCGGCGAGCCGCGCGAGGCTGTCGTCGGTCGAGCCGTCGTCGATGACCAGCACCTCGACGTCGGGCTCGGTCTGCGCGAGCGCGCTCCGGACCGCCTCGACGACGTACGGTGCGTGGTTGAAGCTCGGGATGAGGATCGTCGCGCGCGGCGTCATGCCTCAGCCGGCGCGCAAGCGCTCGTGCAGCGACAAGCGACCCATCAACGCTTCGGGCAGGTGCACGGCGCGCGGACCGAGCCAGCGTCCGACGAACGCGCCGAGGTGGTACGCGAGCGCGATCGCGCCCCAGCGCACGGCGACCCGCAGCCGCGTCCGGTTGCGGAAGCGCGCCCAGAAGGCGACGTCGCGTCGCGTCTCGCGCAGCGCCGCGCGCACCGCTTCGGACAGCGTCAAGTCGTCCGACTGTCCGAGGTCCTCCGCCATGGCGCGCGCGTGATCGAAGTTGCGCTGCAAGTTGGTCCACGGCGAGTACGCGTGCGAGTGCAGGATCAGGGAATCTCCGACCAGCGCCGTGCGAAAGCCCGCTTCGAGCACGAGCCGCGCCCACGCCTGATCCTCGGCGAACTCGACATCGGGAAACGGCCAGCGCAGCAGCACGTCGCGGCGGAACGCCGAGCTGTTGTTCGAGAACCAGTAGTAGATCTCGGGGTGCGCGGCGTAGTCGGGGTTGCCGCGCGCCGAGGACACGCGCAGCCCGGTCGGGGTGTCGCGGAACAGCGGGAACTCGACGAGGTTGCGCCACTCCATCGGATGGCACCCCGGACGCGGCTCGTGACGGCTCCACACCCCGGCGAGCAGCGGATCGTCCTCGAGCGCGCGCACGAGCGGCGCGAGCCAGCCGGAGTTCGCGGGCGACGCGTCCTGCGTCAAGAATACGACGACGTCACCGGTCGCCTCGCGCGCCGCGAGGTTGCGCGTCCGGCCGTGGCCGAACTCCTCGGGCGGGATGCGGATCGTGTGCACGTCGTGGCGCGCGAGCAGCTCGAGCGTGCCGTCGGTCGAGCCCGAGTCGACGGCGAGGATCTCGACGAGCTCGAACGGCCCCTCCTGCGCGCGCACCATGCGCAGCGATTCGTCCAGCCACTCGGCGCCGTTCTTCGTGACGTAGGCGACCGTGACCTTCGTGGGCGCGGGGCGACCGTCGCGCACGCGTGACGCGCGACGCGCGAGCGCGTCCTGATAGACGTGCTCGAGACGCTCGGCGGCTTCCGCGACCGTCGGCCAGCGCGCGGGCGCGGACGCGAGGCGCTCGCGCAGCGCGGCGTCGTCGGTCAGACGCGCGAGCACCTTGGTGAGCGCAGCGACGTCGCACGGCGGCACGAGCAGCGCGTCGACGCCGTCGCGCAGCGCGTCCGCCGGTCCTCCGGTCGCGGGCGCGACCACCGCGAGGCCGGCTGCCCGCGCTTCGCGGACGACCCGCGAGTACGACTCGTCGCAGCGCGACGGCAGCACGAGGACGTCGGAAGCGCCGAGCACGGCGTCGAGCTCGTTCGGCGCGAACGCGCCGCGCCAGTTAACCGGCAGCTCGCGCGTCGCCGCGCGCAGCCGCTCGAGCCACTCCTCGTGCCCGTACACGGGCGCGCCGTACACCGCGAGCTCCCAGCGCTCTAAGTCGAGCGCACGCAGCGCATCGAGCAGCAGGTCGAGCCCCTTGTGCGGCAGCCAGGTGCCGATGAAGAGGAAGCGCACGCGATCACGCGCACCGCGCGCGCGCTCGACCCGCGCCGGCACGCGCGCGAGCCCCGGATCGACGACCACGATCCGCCCCTCGAGAAACGGCAGCTCGCTCGCGTAGCGCCGCGCGAGCGCCTGCGACGGCGCCACCAGCGCGTCGGGCACGGCGAGCATGCGCGCCATGTAGTCGAAGCGATGGCGCGCATCCTCGCTGCCGCCGACGTCCGCGAGGCACGCGACGCAGCGCGCGCCGGCGTCCGGCCCGGGGCAGCGCCGCTCCTCGTGATCGAGCAGGAAGATGCGGTGACAGAGGTAGAACGCGTCGTGCAGCGACAGCACGACGGCGCAGCCCTCCTCGCGCGCGATCGCGAGCAGGTTCGGCGAGAACAGGATGAGGTGCTGCGCGTGCACCACGTCGGGACGACGCTCGCGCAGAAAGGTGCGAAACGCGTCGTCGAAGCGGTGATTGTCGTAGTACTCGCGAAACGGCGTGCGCGGCGCGTAGTTGCTCACCACGCGGCGCACCGGCACGCCGTCGACCACGTCGTCGGACCAGGCGCCGTCCTCGCGTGCGGGATCCAGCGTGCGGGCGAACACCGACACCTCGTGGCCGCGCGCCGCGAGCGCGTCCGCCTGCTCCTTCGCGACCAGCTCGACGCCGGCGGCTTCGAGCGGCGGGTATCCGTGCACCACCACCGCGATCCGCACGGCGCACGGTCTAGCGTACCCACTCGAGGGCGGCCACCGCGTCGCCGCGACGACGATCCCGGCTCGCCCGGCGCTGCGCGGCTGTGCTAGCGCGTCTGCGCGTGAACTCGCCAGCAGCGCAGACGTCGCTCGGGTTCCGCGGTCGCGCGATGGTCGGCGCGTGCTTCCTCGCCTCGGGGATGGGGAGCCTCGCGCTCGAGGTGGTGTGGACGCGCGAGCTCCGCCTCGTCTTCGGGTCGACGACCCTCGCGGCGAGCACGATCCTCGTCGCTTACATGCTCGGGCTCGGCCTGGGCGGCCTCGCCGGCGGCCGCGTCGCCGGCCGGCTGCGCGACGGCGTGCGCGCCTACGGCTGGATCGAGATGGCGATCGGCGCCTACGCGCTCGCCGTGCCGTGGCTGCTCACTTGGCTGCCGACGCTCGACCGCGAGGTGCTCTACGGCATGGGGTTCTGGCCGGCGGCGCTGTGCCGCTTCGTGGTCGTGCTGCTGCTTCTCCTCGTGCCGACGGTGCTGATGGGCGCGACCCTGCCGATCGTCGTCGAGGCGCTGGTGCGGCGCGACGCACGGATCGCCGCGAGCACCGGGCTGCTCTACGGGCTCAACACGCTGGGCGCCGTGGCCGGCGTCTTCCTCGCGACCTTCGTCCTCTTCCCGACGCTCGGGCTCACGCGCACCAACTGGTTCGGCGCGCTGCTCGACCTCGGCGTCGGGGCGGTCGCGCTGCTCGTGGTGGCGCCGCTCGTCGACCGCTCCGGCGCAACACCTTCTGCGGCGTCTGTTGGCGTCGCTCCCGTGCGTGCCGCGCACGGCGGGGAGCGCGCGCTGCCGACCTGGGTCCTGCTCGTGACCTACGCGACGGTCGGCTTCACCGCGCTGCTCTACGAGGTCGCGTGGACGCGCGCGCTGGCCGTCGTGCTCGGCTCCTCGATCTACGCGTTCGCGTCGATGCTCGGCGCGTTCCTCGCCGGCATCGCGCTCGGCAGCCTGCTCTTCCGGCGCTGGATCGAGCGCACCGCGGCACCGCTCGCGCTCCTCGAAGGCGGCATGGTCGCGCTCGCGCTCCTCGGGCTCGCGACGACGCTCGCGCTGCCGCACCTGCCGACGCTGCTGCTCGCCTGGATCGAGTGGAGCGGCCTCGGCAGCACGCACCTCACCGAGGCGCAGGTCGTGCTGTCGGTGCTCGCGATGCTGCCGCCGACGCTCGTGCTGGGCGGCCTGTTCCCGCTCGTCACGCGTCTCGTCGCGAGCGGCACGGGCGACGCCGGCGACGCGGTCGGCAAGGTGTACTTCGCGAACACCCTCGGCTCCGCGAGCGGCGCGTTCGCGACCGGCTTCGTGCTGATCCCGCTGCTCGGGCTGCGCGACACGCTTGCGCTCGGCGGCGCGCTGAACCTCGCCGCGGCGGGCGCGCTGCTGCTCGCTTCGCGACGCACGCAGCCAACGCAGCGCGGCCTCGCGTGGGCCGCGCTCGGCGCCGCGGCGCTGCTGCTCGTCGTGCCGATCCCGTTCGACCACGTCGCGCTGACGCGCGGCGTGTTCCGCACGCCCGACAGCGCGCTCGACTTCGGACTCGAGTCGCAACCCCTCGACGGCGTGCCGGGCAACGAGCTGCTCTTCTACCGCGACGGCCTGAACACGACGGTCTCGGTCGAGCGCGAGGGCGGCATCGTCATGCTGCGCGTCAATGGCAAGATCGACGCCTCGAGCCTCGGCGACATGCCGACGCAGGTGCTGCTCGGCGAGGTGCCGATGCTGTTCGGCCCGCCGGCGAAGAAGGTGCTGGTGATCGGCTACGCGTCGGGCGTGACGGTCGGCTCGGTCGCGCGCCATCCGGGCGTCGAGCGCATCGACGCCGTCGAGATCGAGCCGGCGATCATCGAAGCCTCGCGCTTCTTCGACGCGCAGAGCGGGCGGCCGCTCGACGATCCGCGCGTGCGTCTCATCCTGGACGACGCGCGCACGCACCTCGCCTCGACGCCCGAGAAGTACGACGTCATCGTGTCCGAGCCGTCGAACCCCTGGATGAGCGGGGTCGCGAACCTGTTCACGTGCGAGTTCTTCGCGATCGCGAAGCGTGCGCTGGCGCCGGGCGGACGCCTCCTGCAGTGGGTGCAGCTCTACTCGCTCGAGCCGGACGCGCTGTACTCGATCCTCGCGGCGCTGCACGAGCAGTTCGCGTACGTCTACGCCTTCGCGCACTCCGATCTGAATCCCGACCTGCTGCTGCTCGCGACCGACCGTCCGCTGACGCGCGACGACCTGCCGCGCTGGGAGAACCTGCCGGAGAGCGTGCGCGCCGACCTCGAGCGCGTCGGCACGTTCTCCACCATGGACCTGTGGAGCCTCGTGCGCTTGCTTCCTGCCGACACCGCGAAGCTCGCCGCGAGAGCGAAGGTCGTCAACACCGACGACAACCTGCACATCGAGCTCGGCACGCCGTGGATGCTGCACGAGGAGACCGTGCGGCCGAACTGGAGCGCGTTCTCCGAGGTCGCGCCGCAGGGCGTGCTGCCGCTGCTGCGCGCGGTCGGCGAGCCGCTCGACGCGGAGACCCTCGGCGCGCTCGCGCTGTCCTACGCGCAGCGCCGCGCGGCGACCGAGGTCGCGACGAAGCTGCTGCGCGACGCGACCCGCGAGGGGCGCGCGGGACACGCGATCGCGGCCGCGGTCGTGATCGCGCGCGCGCTCGACAAGGACGGCCGCCTCGCGCTCGACGACCAGATCGCGTCGCTCGACGAGGCGCTCACGATCGCGCCCGGCGCGCCGGAGATCCTGCAGCTGCGCGCCGAGCTGGCGCTCTCGGACGAGCGCTGGGCGGACGCGCTGCGCGACGCCGAGGAGGCGCTGGCGCGCGATCCCGGCGCGACCCGCGCGCAGGGCATGCGCGTGCACGCGCTGGTCGGCCTCGGCCGCTACGAGGAGGCGCGCGCGGCGCTGACGCCGCTGCTCGCTTCGTCGCTCGTCGCGTTCGATCCCGAGCTGCTGCAGCACGACGGACGCCTCGCGCTCTACACCGGGCGTCCCGACGAGGCGCGCGCCGCGCTCGAGCGCTACCTGCTCGCCGAGAACGCCAACTGGGTCGAGGGCTGGCTGCTGCTCGCGCAAGCGTATGACGCGCTCGGCCGCGCCGACGACGCGGAGCGCGCGCGGCGCAATGCCGAGCGCACGCAGCACAACCACGCCGTCCTGCTGCACCGTCAAGCACGCGCCGCGATCTGGCGCGGCGACGAGACGAGCGGCGAGAGCCTGCTGCGCATGGTCTTGACGCTCGATCCGGACAACGCGACCGCGCAGGCCGATCTGGCGGCGCTCAGCTCGCGGCGCGGCTCTTGACGTTCGGCGGCGCCGCGATCTCCTCGAGCACCTCGACGAAGCGCTCCCAGCCGCTGCGCGCGTAGGCGGCAGCGATCTCCTGCGGGTCGAAGCGCCGTCCGCGACGGATCTCGTCGAGCGCGGCGGCGAGCGCCGCGGGATCCTCGGGCGGCACGAGCAGCCCGGTCTCGCCGTCGCGCACCGCTTCGGCGAGCCCGCCGACGCGCGTCGTGACGACGCCGCGTCCGTGTGCGTAGGCGAGCGGCACGACGCCCGACTGCGTCCCCGAGCGGTACGGCAGCACGACGACCGTCGAGGCGGCGAAGCAGCGGGCGGCGTCCGACGTCGACAGATAGCCGTCGAGGATCGTGACCCGTCCCGCGAGCGGCGGGCGCGCGACCGCGCGATCCGCCGCGGTGCGGTCGATGTACCACTCGCCCGCGATCAGAGCGTGCCACGGCGGCCCGTCGTCGGAGAGGCGGGACAGCGCCTCGAGCAGCACGTCGACGCCCTTGTAGCGCCGCACGTAGCCGAAGAAGAGGAAGACGACCGCGTCGTCGGGGATCCGGAGCGCGCGGCGCGCCTCGGCGCCGTCGACGTTCTTCGGCACGATCGACGGCGCGGGGTGCGTCACGACGCGCAGCTCGGCCGCGACGCCGAGCTTCCGCAGCGCCTCGAGCTCGCTCGACGCGTGCGTCAAGCATACGTCGCCGCGGCGCATGCCGAGCGTCAGCAGCGGTCGCCATGGCGCCGCGCGGCCCTCGTGCGGCCTCGCGTTGTGCACCATCCAGACGATGCGCGCCCCGGCGGCACGCGCGCGCGCGGCGATGGTCGCGAGCGCCGGCGCGAAGAACGGGTGCCAGCGCTGCAGCACGACCACCTCGGGTGAGCCGCCGACGAGCCAGGCGGCGGCGCGCGGCCACGTCCACGGCGCGCTCGAGGCGATCAGCGCGGCGCGCGGCACGTCGCTGCCGACGAGCGGCGTCGAGTCCGGGTCGAGCTGCGTGCGGCCGGGGAAGAACAGGTCGGGGTAGAGCCGGGAGTACGAGAGCACGCGCACCTGGTGCCCACGACGCCGCGCGGCAGACGCCATCTCCGCCGTGTGCAGCGCGATCCCGCCGCGCAGCGGGTGAAAGGGTCCGACGATGCCGAGCCGCATCATCGTCGCGCGCCCCCGGGACGACGCGCGAGCCGGTCTCGACGTGCGGGTGGACGCGCGCATCCGGGCGCGTCCTCGCCTGCCCTGCTGGAGAACCCCACGAGGCGGTTCTTACACGACGCCGATGCCGCCGCGTACCCGGCGCGTCCCCGGATCGGGCAGCGCGAAAACCGGCGTCGTGTCGAGAGAACGCGCCGACCGCCTCGCGACCGCCAACGCGCAACTCATGCCAGACTTCATGAAAGAGCTACAGCTTCCACCCCGGTTGCGCGCGATCCTGCAGTTGCGCAATTTCTCCGCGTCGTCGCGCAAAACGTCGACGTACAGGCTCTCGGCACAGCCATTGCTCCGCTCCTCGGGCACCACTGCCCCCGACGACATGAACGCAACCTCCATCCAGGTCCCGCCTCCGCATCGCGCGACGGCGATGCTCGCGACCATCCAACTTTGTCTTGTCATCCTGTTCCCGGTGACGGACGCGCATGGTGCGAGCGACGATGCGAGCTGCGCCGTCCGGTTCGCGCGCGAGGAGCGACGTCTCGCCGAGTGCCTGACGCGCTGCGCGCAAGACGCCGAGCGCACCGAGGACGGAGAGCAGCTGCGTCCGGCGTGCGAGCGCGACTGCCAGCGCGCGCACGACGAGGCGACCGCGAGCTTGCGCTCGCGTGACGGCTGCGAACCCGCGGGCTTCGAGCCCGTGCCCAGCACGGCAGCCGACGGCGAGCGCATCGTCGAGGGCGACATCGTCCTCCCGACGAGTTCCGATTCCGCCATGTCGAGCGACGACGGGCTTGCGACCGCACAGGGCGTCGGGCGCGCGGTGCGCGACGCGCGCTGGCCGCTCATGACGATCCCCTACTCGATCGATCCGGCCCTGCCCTGGCCCGAGCGCGTGCACGACGCGATCCGCCAGTGGGAAACGCACACGCGGTTCCGCTTCCGCCAGCTGACGCCGGCGCAGCGCGCCGCGGCGGCCGGCGACTTCGTCGAGTTCACCACCGGTCCCGGCTGCGACTCGCCGGTCGGTCGTCAGGGCGGCAGGCAGCTCATTCGCCTGAGCCTCGCGTGCGCGACGTCGCAAGTGGTGCACGAGATCGGTCACGCCGTCGGGCTCTGGCACGAGCAGAGCCGCGCCGATCGCGACAGGCACCTCGTCGTGCACTGGGACAACGTGCGTCCGGGCGCCGAGCCGAACTTCGCGACCTACGTCGAGATCGGCGCGGACGGCGTCGACCTCGGGGCCTTCGATTTCGATTCGATCATGATCTACCCGTCGTTCATCCGGGATCCGCTGTTCGTGATCGACACCGAGCGTCCGACGCTGACGCGCCCGGACGGCACGACGTGGCTGCGCACCAACCAGCTCTCGGCCGGCGACGTCGCGTCGGTGCACCTGCTTTACGAAGATCCCGTCTGGCTCGCGCCGCTCACCACCGACGGCTCGTCGGGCTTTCGCACGTTGCTCGACGAAGCGGGGCGCGCGCGAGCGCACGACGTCTTCTGCCTCACCGGACAGGCCTGCCTCGCCGCCGACGTGAACGGCGACGGTCGCGCCGACCTGGTGTCGATCGATCGCAGCAAGCCGCACCGGGCCTGGGTCGCGCTGTCCGACGGAACGCGCTTCTCGCCGAATCCGGGCGCGGTCGCCTGGAGCGATCGCGTGGCGCGGCGCGCGAAGGCGTTCCTGCTCGGCGACGTGAACGGCGATGGACGCGCCGACGCGATCGCGATGCGCGGTGGCCGTGGCTGCAAGCCGAACAAGCCGAGCTGCGTCGAGAAGCCGATCATCGGCGACGTGTGGGTCGCCCTGTCGAGCGGCAACCGCTTCGCGCCGCCCAAGCGCTGGCACGAGCGCATGTGCACGAACGACCAGACGTGCCACGTCGCGGACGTCGACGGCGACGGCCGCGCGGATCTGATCGCCACCCCGAAGCGCAAGCGAGCGAGCGGCGTCTGGGTCGCGCGCTCGACGGGGAGCGGGTTCGCGGGGCCGCAGCTCTGGCACGCATCGCTTTGCGAGGCTCCTGCGACGTGCCAGCTCGCCGACGTCGACGGCGACGGCCGTAGCGACCTGCTGAAGATCGACGCGAAGCTCGGTGAGATCCACGTGGCGCGCTCGAACGGCGGCGCCTTCGTCAATGCAAAGCGGATCGCCAGTGCGCAGATGGCCGGCGGCGACGCCTTCGCGACCGGCGACGTCGACGGTGACGGACGCAGCGACGTGGTCGCGTTCGCGCGCGCGCAGGGCAGCGCCCGCATCGCACGCTCGACCGGCAGCGGCTTCACCAACGGCGGCGCTTCCGGGACGACCGTGTGTCAGGCCGGCGAGAGCTGCTTGCTCGCCGACGTCACCGGCGACGGACGCAGCGAGGTCGTCGCCTACCAGCCGTGAGGCGCAGGCCGGCTCGGCCGGTCTCTACGGCACTTCGCCGATCGGGGCGACAGACGCCTCCGCTGGCGCGAGCAGCTGGTCGATCTCGAGCCACGCGTGCCAGTCCGCGGGCCGCGCGCGCACGACGCCCTCGAGCACCCGCACCACCTCGCGCGCCGTCTGCTCGACGCTCGCCTCCCGGATCGGGGCGTGAAAGCGCGCGACGCGCACGCCGCGCTCGATGCGCGCGTCGAACGGCACGATCGGAGCGCCGTGCGCTCGCGCGAGGCGCAAGACGCCGACCGGCACGTCGACCGTGCGGCCGAACAGCGTCGCGGGGACGCGGTCGCGCAGCTCGAGCGCCGCGCGCGGGACGTCGAGCAGCGCGACCACCGCGCCGCCGCCCGCGAGATGCTCCTCGAGAGCGCCCCGCGCCCCTGGGCCCGTGTGGATCCACGGCCGGGCGAGCGTTCGCCGCAGGTAGCCGAGGCGCGCCGCCGCGATCGCGCGCTGGTAGCGCGTCCAGCCGGGACGCGGCGGCGCGCAGAGGAAGGTCGGCGAGAAGCCCGCGCGTCGGAGCGCGTCGAACGCCGGCAGACCGCCCGAGAGGTGGAAGCCGACGAACACCGCGGCGCCGACGGATGGCAGCGGCGCGCCTTCGATCCGCACGGTCCGCGCGCGGTCGCCGTCGCGGCCGAGCCATGCCCGCAGGGCATCGAGGTCGTCGAGCGCGAGCCCGGTGACGAAGCGGCGGCTCGCCGCGTCCGCCAGATCGGCATCGCCGAGCACCTGCTGCATCGCCGCGCGCGCCGCGGCGGCGACGTGCGCGAAGCGCTCGCCGAGCAGCGCGGGCGTCGCGCGCTCGGTCAGCGCGTCGCCGGCCGCCGCCGGCAGCAGCGCGGCCGTAGCTCGCAGCGCGAGGTCGCGGTCACGGAACATCGCCGTTCTCGCCGCTCGATCGTACGCCGCGCACGGCGAGGCCGAGCAGCAGCCCGGTCGTGATCCCGTCCACCGGGTCGCGCAAAAAATAATGCACGAGGTTGTGCGCGAGGAGGCCGATGACGCCGGCCATCGCGCCGTGCACGACGCCGCGCCACTCGCGCGCGGCGTCACCCAGACGCCGCCACGCGACCCACAGCGGCGTGGCGAAGAACAGCACGCCCAGCAGCACGCCGATCGCGCCGACCTCGACCAGGAGCTGCAACGGCAGCGAGTGCGCGTGCGAGCGGAACCAGAAACGGCTCACCGAGAGCGGCGCCATCCCGACCGCGAGCGCCCAGTTGCCGCCGCCGACGCCGAGGATCGGCTGCTTTTCGACGAGCTGCCAGGCGTAGCGGTAGATGAGCACGCGCGAGCCGATGCCGCCGTGCGCGACGTACGCCCAAGCGGCGACGACGAGCGCGAGCACCACGCCGCCGGCAGCGATCCACGAGGCACGACGCCGCGCGGTCGCCGACATCGTGCGGCGCGCGACGGCGACGATCCAGAGCAACGCCGCGGTGACGAGCCCGCCGCCGACCATGGTCGCGATGCCGGCCTTCGAGTCCGTTCCCCAGACGCCGAAGCACGCGATCGCGACGCCCACCGCGCACAGCACGGGCATGAGACGGCTCATGCCGCAGCCGATCAGCAGCAGCCCGATCTGCTCGACGAACTCGGCGAGACGGTTCGGATGCCAGAAGAGCGCGCGGCCGCGGATCATGTAGCCGAGGTCGATCGCGCGGTTGCGCAAAATCTCCGGGTCGCCGAGCGGCGCGATCAGACGCAAACGCTCGGCTGCGCCCCAGAGCGCCGACGGCGCCATGGCGATGAAGCCGCTCAGCACCACGCGCCGCGGCCGCAGCGTGTCGTCGGCGACGACGAGCCACATCGCGAGCCACACCATGAGCCACTTGCCGGTCGCGTAGAAGACGAACGACGGCTGCAGCGCCCACAGCGCCGACACCAGGAACCACGCCGGCAGCGCTGCGGTGAGCGCGAGCAGCGTCGGCTCGGCGCGCATCGCAAAGACGATCTCGCGCGCGCGGCCGAGCAGCGCACCGAGGAACAGCAGCGTCGCGATCTCGACCGAGGGAAAGATCGGCACGCGCAGCGGCACGGCGATCAGGACGAGCGCAAAGACCCACGCCGGGTGGAACCACGCCACGAGCGCAGAGAGCAGAACGATGCCGAGTGATGCGAGCTGTGAGATCTCGTCCGGGCTCATCGACCGGGACGGCCGGACGCCACGCCGACCGGCGGCGTGCTGCCCGCCACGAAGGGAGTCCACGGCTCGCCGCGCAGGATCGAGACGATGCGCTCGGCTGCGTGGCCGTCGCCGTACGGGTTGATCGCCCGCGCCATGCGCGCGTGCGCCGCCGTATCGGTGAGCAGCTCGTGCGCGGCGGCGAAGATGCCCTCTTCCGTCACGCCGCAGAGCCGCACGCAGCCCGCGGCGATCGCCTCGGGACGCTCCGTGGTCTCGCGCATGACCAGCGCCGGCACGCCGAGCGACGGCGCCTCTTCCTGCACGCCGCCCGAATCGCTGATCACCAAGTACGCGCGCGCCATCAGGTGCACGAACGGCAGATAGTCCAGCGGCGGGATCAAATGCACGCGCGGCTCGTCGCCGAGCGTCTCGCGCATCGGCGCGCCGACGTTCGGGTTCGGGTGCACCGGGTAAACGAGCCGCACGTCCTCGTGCGTGCGCACGATGCGGCGCAGCGCACGCGCGATCTGCCGCATCCCCTCGCCGAAGCTCTCGCGTCGGTGCGCGGTGACCAGCACCAGGCGCTCGCCCGGAGCGAGCTCGGGCACCGCCGGGATCGGCGGACACTCCATCGCGCGCGCGGCGAGCAGCGCGTCGACCACGGTGTTGCCGACCACGTACAGCGTCGCGTCGGAGAAACCCTCGGCGCGCAGGTTGTCGCGCGAGGTCGGCGTCGGGACGAAGTGCGCCGCGCTCAGCACGTCGACGACACGGCGGTTCAGCTCCTCGGGAAACGGACGCGCGAGGTCGCCGGTGCGCAGCCCGGCCTCGACGTGCGCCACCGGCACGCGCGCATAGAAGGCGGCGAGACCTGCAACCATCGCCGTCGTCGTGTCGCCCTGCACCACGACCCAGTCCGGTCGCACCTCGTCGATCACCGGCGAGATCGCGCTCAGCGCTCGCGCCGTGAGATCGGGCAGCGTCTGGTTCGGACGCATCAGGTCGAGGTCGTGGTCGGGCACGATGTCGAACAGGCGCAGAACCTGATCGAGCATCTCGCGGTGCTGCGCGGTCGCGCACACCACGACCTCGCACCCCCGGCGGCGACCGACGTCGATCACCGGCGCGAGCTTGATCGCTTCCGGACGGGTGCCTGCGACGACGAGTAGCTTCATGATCGGTGTCCTCGGCGCCGCGGCGTCACGCCGCCGGCAGCCAGCGCGCCTCGACCCGCACGAGCCCGTCGTCGGCCGGCTCGCCGAGCACGGTGAAGTAGAGCTCGACCGTGTCGTAGAGCCGCGTGCCGGTCTCGTCGAGCGCGTGGGCGCGCAGGCGGTAGCGCTCGGGGGTGAGTGGAAGGTCGGGGAAGCGGAGCCGGTACCGGTAGCGATCGGGCGCGACGCGCTCCGGGACGGCGCCGTCCATGTCGCTCGCCACGCCGTAGATCGGCGTCAGGTCGTGGCGCGTGATGCCGACGAAGAGCTGCGGGACACCGACCGCCGCGCAGACGTCGACGGTGACCAGCGCGGTGCCGCCCTGGGGGACGACCGTGACGTCGCGGCCGCTCTCGTCCTGCAGCCGCAGGTCGACGACCTCGTAGGGGAGGCTCGTGCGCTCGCCCGGCGCGTGCGCGTGGCCCTCGCTGCGCTCGCGTCGCGTGCCGTCGCCGTCCTCGCCGAGCGACTCGCGGTAGGCGCGGATCACGGCGCGCGACTCGCCGAGCGCGCGCGGGCGTCCGCCCTCCATCCACAGCGTGCGAGCGCACAGCCGCTGGACCTCGGACAGGTCGTGCGAGCACAGCACGAGCGTGCCGCCGCGGCCGAGGAAGCGGTCCATCCAGCGGTCGCAGCGACGTTGAAACGCCTGGTCGCCGACCGACAGGATCTCGTCGGTCACCAGGACGTCGACCTCGAGCAGCGTGATCACGGCGAAGCCGAGCCGCAGCCGCATGCCGTCCGAGTAGGTGCGGATCGGCCGGTCGAAGAAGTCGCCGATGTCGGCGAACGCCGCGACCTCGGCGGTGCGGGCGCGCGCCTCGCGCCGGGTCATCCCGGCCTGCAGGACCAGCGCCGCCTCGGCGTTCTGGCGTCCGGTCTCGAGGGGGTGAAAGGCGATGCCGAGGTCGAGAAGCGACGCGACCCGCGCGCCGCGCTCGACGGTGCCCTCGGTCGGGCGCGCGGTTCCGGCGAGGAGGCGGAGCAAGGTCGACTTCCCTGCCCCGTTGCAGCCGATCACGCCGAGCGACTCGCCCTGCTCGAGCGAGAACGAGACGTCACGCACCGCCCACAATCCTCCGGGGGCGGGTGGCGCCTTCGGGTCACGCAGCCGCCGCAGGAGCGGCCGCACCCGCGAGCGGGACAGCGCGTAGTACTTGCCGAGGCCACGCGCGATCAGCGCGGGTCCCCGCTCGACCGCCGCGCCGTCCGTCACATGGGGCTGTCCGGCTCCCAGGTACGCTCCCATCCCTCGGGTAGATCGACCGCTCGCACCGCCGCGATGAATGCGTCGAGGTTCATCTTGGCGCCGAAGCGCTCGGCGAGCTCGTCGACCTTCCGCAGGAACAGCTCCTTGCGGAACCTCTGGCTGAGCACCTTCTCGACCTTCGCCTTGCACTCCTCGAAGGGCAGCTCGTGCGCGTCGCTCTTCTCGGTGAGCTTGTAGATCACCTTGCCCTGACCGGTGTCGAGGGCGGCGGTCTTCTCGCCGACCGCGAGCTTGAGGATCGCCTCGCCGTGCGGCGACTCGCGAACCTTGCTCTCCTCGACCCAGCCCATGTCGCCGCCGCTGCCCTTGGACGTGTAGTCGGACTTCTCGTCGGCGAGCTTGGCGAAATCCTCACCCGCGGCGAGGCGCTTCTCGATCTCCGCGAAGCGCTCGTCGGCGAGGCGAATTTCCTCGGGCGTAGCGTTCTTCCCCACCACGACGCCGAGGCGCGCGATGCGGTAGCGCGCCGGAGCCTTGCAGAGCTCGGGGTTGAGCGTCTTGAACTGCTCCACTTCCTCCGGGGTCGGGATGAGGTCCTTCTCGACGGTCGCGCGCAGGTACTCCTTGGCGATCACCTCGCGCTGCTCGGCGGCGGCGTGGGCCGCGAGCCCGGGGTTCTTGTCGAGGAAGCCGTCCTCCTTCGCGGCGCGCGCGAGCATCGCGCGCGCGTACCAGTCGACCGCGAAGATGCGCGCCGCGTTGTCGTCGGTCTTGAGCCTCTGGAGCGTGGGCGGGGGGAGATAGGAGAATTCCGCGGTGAGCTCGGGCGCGGTGACCTTGAAGTCGCCGATCTCGACGACCGGCGTGGGCGGCGTCGCCGCTGCATCCTGGGCCCGGGCTGCGACGCCCAGCAGCTGCCACGCTGCCGCCGTCGATACGAGCCCCACGACCAGCTGCTTGCCTATCCGCATCGAGTGCTCCTCCGCCGCATCGGTGCGGTTCGCTTACCGGTTCGCCATCGCGGTTTCCAGGCGACACCCGGTGACGGCGAGCGTCACCGTTTCGCCGAAGCGTCACGTTGACGTTGCGACGAAGAATGTGGCGTGGCGAAGCACCGAGCGTTTTCTGTCGTCGAGTGTTGGCAGCGCGCTTGCTCTACCGCCCCGCAGGCCGCTCGGAGATTGGACCGTCAGGGTCGAAGAACCGAAGCCGGATCCCTTGTCAAATTAGTTGACAGCGGGCCCAAACCACAGGTAACCCCTCTGGCTGGCGGCCGGCCGGGGAGAACTACGACGCCGCCCCAGGCGAGGAGGATGATGATGATGCGAGGCAACAAGTGGCTGGCGCGGGCCGTCGCTACGCTGACGCTTTCCCTGGTTCCAGCCATGGCCATGGGCCAGGCCACGCCGACGCCGAACGTGAAGCTCAAGTTTCCCGGCACGCTGATGATCGGTGATACGCCGTGCGGTGAGGCGTACATCTCGATTCACAAGTCGTCGGCCGGCCGCTCGTTCATGTGGCACCTCGAGGGGTGTCAAGCACTCGAGGACCTCGTGAACGGCAAGCCGGGCCCGGGTCCGAACCCGACTCCTACGCCGAAGCCGACCTCGACGCCGGGCGGTAGCGTGATCCCGGGTGATCCGAATCTGTGCCCCGACGGGTTCCTGAGCGAGCCCATGTCCAAGACCGGCGCGTGGTACGGCCTCACGGTCGACGTGCCCCAGGGTGTGACGCGTCGCTTCTGCGCCCCGGTCACGCCGCAGCTCGTTCCTCTCCCCGCGGGTCAGGATTTCTACACTCAGATCACGTTCCAGTGGTACGACGTGACCGATCAGGATTGCGGCGCGCTGAACGTGCACGTCGACGCGACGGACGGCTTCTCGCGTCCGCGCGGCGGCACGGGCTTCTCGGCGAGCGGCAACTACTACTACTACGGCAAGGTCGGCTCGCGAATCCTCACGCCCGACCAGACCAAGCCGGGCATCTACGTGGTGACGCTGACGGGTGGTGCGACGAGCTGCAGCCGCTACCGCATCACTTGGAACGCGTATTGAGATCGTAGGAAAACGATCTCGCAGGAACGAGAGGGGCCGCTGCGGCGGCCCCTCTTTTTTTTCACCAGTACTCGTCGAGCACGTCGCCGAGGCGTTCGAGCAGCACGACGCCCGCAAGCGCGAGCCCGCCGATCGCGAGCACCAGCGCCACCACGGCGGTCGTCGGCGGCCAGCCCTCGCCGAGCACCGCAAGGCGGTAGAAGCCGATCACCGCGGCCATCGGGTTGAGCTTCGCGACCGTCTGCAGCCAGCCCGGCAGCGCATCGAGGGTGAACAGCACCGGCGACGCGAAGAAGCCCACCGTCAACGCGGCGCTGACGACGTAGCCGGTGTCGCGCACGACGAGGTAGAGCGGCGCGAGCACCAGCGCGAGCACGTTCACCAGCACGAGCTCGACGACGATCACGAGCGGCAGGAGCAGCCAGCCCGCGCTCGGAGTGAGCACGCCGAGCAGCGCGAACGCCCCGAGGAAGAGGAGAAAGCCGACCATCTGCAGGAGGAACGCCGCCGTCGTCGCGGCGACGATGCAGGCCTCCGCAGGCATGGCGAAGCGCTTGAGCAGCGCGCTCTGGTCGACCAGCGACCCGTAGCCGCGCATCGTCCCGTCGCTGAACGCCCACCACGGCCACAGACCGCAGAACAACGCCGGCACCAGGCCGGGATCGCCGGGGCGCGGCGTCGCAGCGCCGGCGCCGTAGATCAAGCCGAAGATCACGCTGTACGAGACCAGCTGGATCGCGGGGTTCGCGAGCGACCAGAAGAAGCCGAGCCGCGACCCGGCGAAGCGGGCGCCGATGTCGCGGCGGATCAGCGCCCAGATCAGCGCGCGCTCGCGGGCGAGCCGCGCGAAGAGCGCCAGGCCGCCGCCGTCCTCGGGGCGCTCGAGCTCGCTCACATCCACTGGTGGTCGAGGTGTACGGTGCCGAGCTCGCGACGCTCGCCGACGCAGTCGACCGTCAGCTCGTCGAGCGTCGCGACCTCGTCGAGGGTGGCGGCGCCCACGCCCGCCCTGCCGATGAGGCGGACCACATAGCGGCCGGGCAGGAGCGCGGGGCGGGCGATCTCGAAGGTGCCCGAACCACGGACGGGCAGCGAGGCGACCAGCGTCCCGTCGACCCGACGGATCTCGAGCCGGCCACGCTCGGAGCCAGCGATGGCGCCATCGATCACGATGCGGAGCGCCGTCCCGAACGGCACGACGGCACCGTCGTCACCGATCTCCGCTCCATCGATCCGCAGCATGGCCCCCGGACGCGCGAGCGCGCGCGCCACGGCGTTCGCGTGCGCGACGCTCTCCGCCTGCTCGATGGCCGTCCGGTAGCGCTTGGTCACGTCGTGACAGGGGCCCTGCGCCCGCACGCGACCGTCCTCGAGCCAGATCGCGGCGTCGCAGAGCCGCTCTGCCTGGTAGAGGTTGTGCGTCGCGAGCACCATGGTCCCGCCGCGCGCGAGGTGCTCGACGATGTGCTGCGAGCACTTGCGCTGGAACGACTCGTCGCCGACGCTCAGCACCTCGTCGGCGATCAGGATCTCCGGCCTGGGCGCGATCGCGACGCTGTAGGCGAGCCGCAACCGCATGCCCGCCGAGTAGATCCGCACCGGCTGCGCGAGGAAGTCGCCGAGCTCGGAGAACGCGGCGACGAAGCTCGCGGCCTCGCGCACGCGGCTCGGCGACATTCCGAGCAGCGCCAGCGCGACGCGTGCGTTGTGCTCGCCGCTCCACTCCTCGACGAAGCCCGCGCCGAGGTCGAGCAGGCTGCCGACCCGCCCCTCGAGCCGTAGCTCACCGGAGGTCGGCCGCGAGAGCCCGGCGAGCATGCGCAGCAACGTGCTCTTGCCGGCACCGTTGCGTCCGATGATCGCGAGCGAGCCGCCACGTCGCAGGGTGAACGACACGTCGGTCACGCCGCGGATGCGCTCGCGGCGCAGCCAACGTCGGTCCGGGGCGGCGTAGCTCTTGGTGAGCCCGCGCGCGACGATGGCGTCTTGCTCGCTCACTCGTTCCACGAAAAAGGGAGGGCCGCCAAATGGCGACCCTCCCTCTCCGTTACCGGACCTGAGCTGGGAAACGATCAGCTCTGGCCGGGCTTCAGGACGACCTGCTCCGCGAGCGACGGCACGGTCGCGCCGTAGGTGCCGCCCACGTTGCCGTTGAAGAACTCCTGAGCCACGAGGCCCGTCGCCGGCAGACCACGGTAGCCAGCGAGGTACGCGCCCAGGATGTCGTGCGTGATGCTGTTCGCGAAGATCTCCTGGTGGACGATGTTGCCGTCCGCATCGCGCACGAGGTCGAGGTCGAGCCAGCCGCTGTCCGACGGATCGAGGTTGCCCGTCGCGAAGCCGACGTCACCCAGCGGGCCAAGGCCACCCGCCTCGGAGATGTGGAAGATCGTCAGCTCACGCGGCAGCAGGCACTCCTGCTCCGGCTCACCCGGCGAGAACGGCGGGGTCTCCGGGCTGTCGAACTCCTCCTCGCGGTTGTAGACCGTGCAGGAGATCGTCTCACCCGCCGGCGCGCACTGGAACGACGTGCCCGGGTAACGCTTGCTCGCGTAGTTCGTGCCCTGCGGATTGAGCTGGCAGTTCGCGTACTTGGTCGGCAGCGTGACGATGACGTCGGTGCTGCCCGAGGTGAGCGTGTTCACGTCGTACTGCGAGACGAGACGGCTCTTCGACAGGGCCAGGTTGACCTGACGGACGCAGTCGAACGGATCGGCGTACGGGTTCAGGACGCCGTCGAGCGCACGGCAGTCATCCCAGTCAGGCACGCTGTCGCCGAACAGGTTGGTCGGCGCGATGCTGCCGAGGCCCGCGCCAACGAAGGCGCTGATCGCCACGAAGTTGTACGCGTGCGACACACCCGAGCCGACGCGGACCAGGAACGCCTCCGCGCCGAGCGCGTTCGACGGGGTGTTGTCGAGCGGCGGAGCGATACGCGTCCAGGTCTCGACCTCGTCGATGTTGAGCTCACCGTCATCCGGCTCGCAGTTCAGAGCCTCCATGGCGATGACCTCGATGTAGCCGCGCTGCACGTCCTCCTGCGTCACACCCGCCGGAAGCACACCGTTCGGCGGCAGGAAGGTCTGGCCGTTCGGCGTGTTCAGGATGTCGTCCGACACGATCTGCGTCGCGTTCGAAGCGCCGGTCGCGATCGGGTACTTCGACCGGATGCGCGGCAGGTTGTTCGGGCCGAGCTCGACGACGCCCGCCCAAACCTCACCGCACGACAGCGGCACCACGAAGTCGAGCACCTCCTTGCTGAGCTTCGACTCGCGGAAGCGGATCTTGAAGAGGATGCCGCCCGTCGGGTTGTAGCAGGCCGCACCGTCAACGCCCGCGGCGTAATCCGCCTCGGTGCAGACCGGCAGCGCGGTGTTGTTCGTGTTGGTGTTGATGATCTGGATGTTGACGTGCTGCGCGTCGGTGCCGATCGGCCGGACGTCGTAGTACGGGCCGACCAGGTACTGACCGATGCCGTTCGGATTCAGCCGGGGGCCGGCGATGACGAATCCGCTCTGCACCAGGGCGCCGCCACCCGCCGGGACGAACGAGCCGCCCATCAGGCCGGTCTCGTTCTCGTAGATGTTCTCCTGGGCCTGTGCGGTCGACCCGAAGCAGGCCACGAGCCCGGCCACGGCCAACGCCACAAGCGCCCTCGACGGTCCCCTACGCTTCATTCCTACCTCCTCTTTCATACCTTTCTCCTCTCGGGAAAGCCTGCCTTGACCTAACTCTCGACTACCGCACCACCCGCCGATTGCGTCAGGGGCGCGAGGCTGAAGTCGGCTCGCATCGCCCGCACATGTGCAGGCCCCTGCGTCCCCCAGCCGTTACACCGAAACAACCCTTCGATTCAACTCCCCCGTCAACCCATGTCGGGCGGCCAGCGGTGCCAGGCCCCATTCTCGAACACCCAGCGCTCCTTCACTTGCGCGGTGTTCTCCATGTCGGCGAAGTGCTTGCGATTGACGACGTAGCGCAGCTCCAACTCGACAATCCCGCCCTTGTCGTCGAGCTGCACGGACTTGACCTTCGCGCCGGTGTGGATCACCAGACCGCCACCGATGCGTGCGAAGCCGTCGGGCTTGACGCGGCGACGGTAGGCTTCCGCCATGTAGTTGTACGCGCCGAGCGTATCCCCCGAGATCTTCAGATCCCAGAACCGTTGCGCGCGCCTCGCGAGGGCGGCTTCGGAGCGCTGGTTGAGCGGCCAGATGCCGTTCTGCCATGCGATGGCGGTCGCGGCGACGATCAAGAGCAGCACAACGACGCCACCGGCCGCTGCCCTCACTCGCCTCCTGGACCCCGCTGCCAAGCCCCCAGTCCTCACGCTCGCATCGGCGATCGCCACACCACCCCCAGGTGACCGAATGGACGTCCCGATATACCCGCAAGGCAAAACCATTGCAACCGGGAAGCGCAAACCTCGTCCTGCGGACGCCGCGGGTAGAATTCAAGGCAGGGGTCATCAATAGATCCGCTCGACGGACACCACGCAGGTGCACTAAAGACGCGCGGCGCAAAGAAATCTTTCAGCCGGACCGCCGATCGGACGCGCCAAGGCCCGCGCGGTCGCCTTCCGCTGACGCAAGCGCTAACGTGTGCGCGCCCTCGTAGCCGCGCTCGCCGTCGCCATCGACGATGTTGGCCGTATCGCACCCACCGCCGCGTTCCTCCTCGCTCTATCTCGTCGCCCTGCTCGCCATCCTGCTCGCCGGCCTCGCGGTTCGCCTCGCCCACCTCGATGCACCGCTGCTCGAAGGGGCCGCCGCGAAACAGACCCACACCGCCATGGTCGCGCGCAACTTCCACCGCGATCGCGCCGTCTGGCTGCGCCCGACGGTGGATGACATCGGAAGACCGGGCTACTTCCTGAAGGAGGTGCCGCTGTTTCCGGCCGTCGTGGCGCTGATCTACGACCTGCGCGGCGGCGTCGACGAGCGCGTCGGCCGGCTGCTCTCGATCGCGGCCTGGCTGCTCGGCGCGCCGCTCTTCGCGGCGCTGCTGCGCGGAGCGCTCAGCGACGGCGAGCGGCTCGTCGCGAGCGCCTGGTACCTCGCAGCCCCGCTCGCGATCGTCTACTCGCGCGCCTTCATGAGCGACGCCGCGCTGATCACCGCGTCGCTCGCGACCCTGTGGGCGCTCGCGCGCTGGCGGGCAGAACCGGGCCTCGGGCGCGCAGCCGGCGTCGCTGCGTGCGCCGGGCTCGCGCTGGCGCTCAAGCCGCACGCGGTCTTCTGGCTCGGGCCCGCGGGCCTCGTGCTCGTCGCGACCGGCTCGACGCCGGAGCGGCCCTCGTCGCGGGCCCGGAACACGCTGCTCCTCTGCCTCTTGGTCGGAATCGCGCCGGCGTTCGCGTGGTACGTGCACGCGGCCGCCGTGCACCGGACGTATCCCGCCGCGGGCGCGATGGTCGCCGAAGGCTGGATCGATCCACGCCTGCTGCTCGAGTCTCGGCTCTACGCCGAGATCGCGCGGCAGACGGTCGAGATGGTGCTGACGCCGCTCGGCGCGGCGGTCGCGCTGGCGGGCGTGCTGCTCGTGCGCCGCCCCTGGACGCTGATCGAGCGCGCGCTGCTCGCCTGGGGCGCGGGCGTCCTCGTGCAGTGCCTGGTGTTCGCGACGCGCATGTTCGACGAGCGCGCGCGCGGCACGGAGTACTATCAGCTCGCGCTCGTCCCGGTCGCAGCGTGGCTGATCGCGCGCGGCTTCGGCGCGGTCGTCCAGCGGCTCGCCTCCGCTTCGGCGGCGCTGCGCGCGAGCGTCGTCGCCGTGCTGCTCGTCGCCCTCGCCGCGGGCTCGTTCGTCATCACGCGACGCGCGATCGCCGCGCCGCCCGAGTACGCCTCGCTGGTCGAGCGCTGCGAGCGCATCCGCGCCCTGACCGCGCCGCACGAGGACATCTTCGTGCTCTCCGACCGCGGCGGGACGGTTCTCTATTATTGTGATCGACGCGGCACGGCGCTCACGCTCGGCAGCGCCGTCAATCCGGCGCTCGCCGGCGAGGAGGCACGCGCGAGCACCGACGAGCTCGCCCGAGCTCTGAGCTCGGCGCGCTACCTCTACGTGCCCTTCCCCGAGCTGCTGGACGGCGACTCGCCGTTCGTCGCCCACCTCGAGCGCGACTGGCGGCGCGTCCCCGGCGCCGGCGAGCTGTGGCTCTTCGAGCGCGACGGCGGCACGAATCGCCGCGCAAGCGCCGGCTCGTGAGCGCTTCGCTCGCGCCCCGCGGCGCGGCCGAGTCGATCCCGCTGCGCAAGCGGCTGTCCCACCGGCTCAAGGCGTCGCTCTTTCGCAGCGAGCGGCTCGACGCCTGGATCGATCGCCACGCCGGGTTCTTCGACGGCAGCGCGACGCGAAGCGCGCTCCTGCAGCGCGCCTCGCTGCGTCTGATGCCGGAGCGCGCGTCGCGCCACTCGGCGCTCGCGGCCGCCGCCGACTCGCCGGCGACCCGCGGCACGATGATGATCTTGACGCTGGTGCCGCCCGAAGACGGCGGCGGCGGCAGCCGGCCCGCGCAGCTCGCGGCGGAGCTCCGACGGCGCGGCTTCGCGATCGACTGGCGCTACGCGCTGCCGATCTTTCCCTGGCCGCGCCGCACGCGGCCGAGGATCGACGGCGTCTCGGTGCGCTGGCTCGGCGAGCGCGGCGGCGCGGCAGCGCGGGAACCGCGCGACCTGCGCCTCGTCCTGCTCGAGGCGCCACACCCGGCGCTCTGCCGCGAGGCGAGCCGCGTCGATCCCTCGCTTCTCGTCTACGACGCGATCGACGTCTGGGACGGCGAGCTCGGCCGTGGCTGGTACGACGCGTCGGCGGAGCGCTGGACGCTCGAGCGGGCGCGGCACCTGATCGCGAGCGCGCGCACGCTCGCCGACGACCTGGCGGCGCGCGCGGGCCGCTCCGTGCACCTGCTGCCGAACGCCGTCGACCGCGGCACGTTCGACCCCGCCGTCGCACGCCCGACGCCGCCCGACGTGCGTCGTGGCACGCCGACCGTCGTCTTCGTCGGCGCGCTCTGGGGCGAGTGGGTCGACCTCGAGCTGGTGGCGCGGCTCGCGTCCGAGCTTCCCGAAGCGACGATCCACCTGGTCGGCCCGGCGGGCACCCGCGCGCTGCCGCAGGCGCCCAACGTCTTCGCGCTCGGGCTCAAAGCGCAGCGCGACGTGCCCGCGTACCTGCAGGCGGCGGACGTCGCCATCGTTCCCTTTCGCCCGGGCCGGCTGACCGACGCGGTGAGCCCGCTCAAGAGCTTCGAGTACCTCGCCATGCACAAGCCGGTCGTCTCGACGCGTCTGCCGGAGCTCGCGGACGTGCCCGGGGTCACGCTCGCCGACGACGCCGCGAGCTTCGTCAGCGCGGTGCGGCGCGCCGCCGCGGAGCCGGTCGACGTCGCGGCGGTCGAGGCGTTCCTCGCGCGCCACACCTGGGCCGTGCGGGTCGACGAGCTGCTCGCGCTCGCCGGGTGAGCGCTCGGACGCGTCGAGCGAGGGCAGAGGCGCGGGCGTCCGCGCGCCGCCGACGCCTCAGTTCACGCGCTCGCGGATGCGCGCATCGTCGTCACGCTCGACGTGCGCCGCGAGCATCTCGCCGAGCAGACCGCTGGTGAAGAGCTGCAATCCGGCGAGCACCGCGAGCACGCCGAAGGCGAGCAGCGGATGCCGTCCGAGGATCTCGCCGTAGGTGAAGCGCAGGTACGCGATGTAGGTCAGCACCGCGAGGCCGACGCTCATCAGGAACGCGCCGGGCAGGCTGAAGAAGTGCGCCGGACGCGCATCGAAGCGCGTCAAGAACATGACCGTCACCAGGTCCATCATGCCGCGGAAAGCGCGTCCCCAGCCGTAGCGCGAGCGTCCGAAGCGACGTGGACGGTGCGCGACCTCGACCTCGCTGACTGCGTAGCCCTTCCAGGCCGCGATCACCGGGATGAAGCGGTGCAGCTCGCCGTAGATCTGGATGTCCTGCGTCACCCAGCGGCGGTACGCCTTGAAGCCGCTGTTCAGGTCGTGCAGCTCGACGCCCGACACGCGGCGCACGGCGGCGTTGAACAGCCGCGACGCAATCACGCGCGCGAGCGAATCGTGACGCTTGCGCTTCCAGCCGCTGACCAGGTCGTAGCCCTTGGCGAGCTCGGCGAGCAGACGCGGGATCTCGTTCGGATCGTCCTGCAGGTCGGCGTCGAGCGACACCACGACGTCGCCGTTCGCGTGCGCGAAGCCGATCTGCAGCGCGGCCGCCTTGCCGAGGTTGCGTCGCAGACGGATCGCGCGAATCTGCGGATCCTGCTCCGCGAGCTCGCGCAGCACCGAGAACGAGCCGTCGGTCGAGCCGTCGTCGACCAGGATGATCTCCCAGCGCGGCGCTTCGGTGCCGGGCTCGATGCCGAGCGCGGACCAGTCGCGCGTCGGGTCCTGCAGCACCGCGCGGCACTCGTCGACGAGCAGCTTGAGGCTCGGACGCTCGTTGTGCAGCGGGATGACGAGCGAGATGTCGGTCGAGGCCGCGACGTCGGTGTCGTCGGAGATCGTGCCGGGAAGCGGAATCGGTCGCGCTTGCTGCTTGGGCTGAGCCTCGCCCATGCTCGTCTCCGCGGACGGCCCCCGCGACCTCAGTCGCGGGTCACCCGGATGATCTCCGACAGCGTCGTCGTGCCCTCGCGCATCGTGCGCAGGCCGTCCTCACGCAGCGTCCGCATGCCGAGTTCGATCGCGCGGTTGCGGATGATGTCCGCCGACGCGTGCTCGAGGATCGACTTGCGGACCACGTCGCCGACGATCAGCAGCTCGTAGATGCCCGCTCGTCCGCGGTAGCCGGTGTACGAGCACGACTCGCAGCCCGCGCCTTCGTAGAGCTGGATGTTCGCGACGTCGTGCGAGATGCCGCCGTTGCCGTTGCCGTCGCCGACGATCGAGCGGAAGTCGGCGTGGTCGCCGAGCATGCCCTCGACGGGCCGCTTGCAGTCCGGGCAGATGCGTCGCACGAGGCGCTGCGCGAGCACGCCGAGCAGCGACGACGCGAGCAGGTAGTCCTCGACGCCCATCTCGAGCAGACGGCTCACGGCGCCGGCCGCGTCGTTGGTGTGCAGCGTCGAGAACACCAGGTGACCGGTGAGCGCCGCCTGGATCGCGATCTCCGCGGTCTCGGCGTCACGGATCTCACCGACCATGATGACGTCGGGGTCCTGACGGACGATCGAGCGCAGCCCGTTCGCGAACGTCAGGCCGATCTGCGGCTTGACGTGGATCTGATTGACGCCGTTGAGCTGGTACTCGACCGGATCCTCGATGGTGATGATCTTCTTGTCCGGCGAGTTGATCTTGTGCAGCGAGCCGTAGAGCGTCGTGGTCTTGCCGGAGCCGGTCGGACCGGTGACCAGGATCATCCCGTACGGCTTGACGATCAGGCTCTCCCACTGCGCGAGCGAGTCCGGCGGGAAGCCGAGCTTCTCGAGGTCGAGGACGATCGAGCCGCGGTCGAGGATACGGAGCACGACGCTCTCGCCGTAGAGCGTCGGCAGGGTCGACACGCGGAGGTCGATCTCCTTGCCCATCATGCGCAGCTTGATGCGGCCGTCCTGCGGCAGGCGACGCTCGGCGATGTTGAGCTTCGCCATGATCTTGATGCGCGAGACGATCGCCGCCTGCAGCCGGCGCTGCGGAGCGTCGACGTCGTGCAGCACGCCGTCGATGCGGTAGCGGACCTTGAGCTCGTTCTCGAACGGCTCGATGTGGATGTCGGAGGCGCGGCTCTCGACGGCACGGTTGATCAGCACGTTGACGAAGCGGATGACCGGCGCCTCGCTCGCGAGGTCGCGCAGGTGGTCGACGTCCTCCTCGTCCTCGGAGAGGTACTCGACGAGACCGTCACCATTGGCGCCGTCGCCCTGCCCTTCGCCGTGGTCGCCGTAGCACTCCTCGAGCGCCTCGAGGATGTCCTTCTCCTTGGCGAGCACCGGCTTGACGCGGCAGCCGGTCGCGACCTCGAGACCCTGTAGCGCGTCGCGGTCGCCGGGGTCGGCCATCGCCATGGTGATCACGCCGTCGCTCATCGCGACCGGCAGCACGCGGGCGTGGCGCAGGAACTTGACGTTGAGCCCCGGGATCGAGATCGCCGACGACGGAAGATCCTTGCGCGACACCAGCGGTACCCCGAGGTACTCGCTGAAGACCGGCAGCAGGTCGTCCTCGGAGATGAAGCCGAGGTCGAGCAGCAGGCGCTCGATGCGCTCGCCACGCTCCTGCTGCAGCTTGCGGATCTTCCGCAGGTCCTCGGGGCTGACCCGCCCCCGCTCTACGAGGAGGTCCTCGAGCGACTTAATCTGCAGATCCACCGCGTGGTCCTTCCCGCCCGGCAGTACCACGCGAGGGACACCATTGCCATTTACGACGGCCACGCCGTGTTCGACGCCCGAAGCGCCGCGGGCTTCACGCGTTTCGGCTGAACTCGAGCAGATCGGCGAGCGTCGTGCGCAGCGGGATCTCCGGACGCCAGCCGAGCTCGACCTCCGCCTTGCGCGCGCTGCCCCAGTAGGCGGGCACCTCGGCGGGGCGCTGGCGCGCCGCGGCCGGACGGACCTCCGGCTCGACGCCGGCGAGCTCGCACAGCGTGGTCAGGATTTCCCGGATCGAGGTCCCGTGCCCCGAGCACAAATTGTACGTCTCGCCCCGTCGCCCGCGCAGGAGCGCCGCGACGTAGCCGCGCACGACGTCGCGCACGTCCGTGAAGTCGCGGCGGACGTCGAGGTTGCCGACCTCGATCACCGGCGCACGCCGTCCGAGCGCGATCCCGGCGACCTGGGCGGCGAAGTCCGGACAGACGAAGTCCTCGCGCTGGCCGGGGCCGGTGTGGTTGAACGGCCGCACGCAGACCACGTCGCAGCCGTGCGACGCGGCGAACGCCTTCGCCGCGAGATCCGCGGCCGCCTTGCTCGCGGCGTAGACCGTCGTCGGCTGCAGCGGCACGTCCTCCGTCAGCGGCGAGGCGTCGCGCCCGCTGGCGCCATAGACCTCGCTCGAGGTCACGAGCAGCACGCGCCGCGACGGCTGCGTACTCGCGACCGCAGAGAGCACGTTCAGCGTGCCGCCGACGTGCACGCGGTACGCGTCCTGCGGACGACGGTTCGCCTCGGGCGGCGACGACACGCCGGAGAGCAGCACGATCGCGTCCGGCTGCGCTGCGGCGAGCACGTCGCGCACCTCCTCGGCCTCGCCGACGTCGCAGCGCAGCAGTCGGACGCCGTCGAGCGCAATCGGATGCCGCGCGGCCGCGTCGCTCGACGGACGTCGCGCGGCGCCCCAGACCTCGTGGCCGAGCTCGCGCAGCTCGCGCGCCAGGTAGCGACCGGCGAAGCCGGTCACCCCGAACACCAGGACGCGCACCGCCGTCCTACCGCGCGGGCGAGGGCTTGCCCTGAAGCAGCGCGAGGTCGGCGTCGACCATCATCCGCACGAGCTCCGGGAAGCTCACCTCGGGCTTCCAGCCGAGACGCTCGCGCGCGTAGGACCAATCGCCGAGCAGCGTGTCGACCTCGGCCGGACGGTAGAGCGCGGGGTCCTCGATGACGTACTTCCGCCAATCGAGACCCACGTGGTCGAAGGCGAGCTCGACGAGCTCCTGCACCGTGTGCGCCTCGCCGGTCGCGATCACGTAGTCGTCCGGCTTCGGCTGCTGGAGCATGAGCCACATCGCGCGCACGTAGTCGCCGGCGAAGCCCCAGTCGCGACGCGCCGCCAGGTTGCCGAGCCGCAGCTCGTTGGCGAGCCCGAGCTTGATGCGCGCCACACCGTCGCTCACCTTGCGGGTCACGAACTCCTTCCCGCGCCGCGGCGACTCGTGGTTGAACAGGATCCCGGAGCAGGCGAACAGGCCGTAGCTCTCGCGATAGTTGACGGTGATGTAGTGCCCGTACACCTTCGCGACCCCGTACGGGCTGCGCGGGTGGAACGGCGTCGTCTCGCGCTGCGGCGACTCGCGCACCTTGCCGAACATCTCGCTCGAGCTCGCCTGGTAGAAGCGCGCCTCGGGGTTGGTGAGACGGATCGCCTCGAGGATCCGCGTCACACCGACCGCGTCGAACTCGGTGGTCAGCACCGGCTGCGACCACGAGGTCGGCACGAACGACATCGCGGCGAGGTTGTAGACCTCGTCCGGACGGACGCGCTTGAGCACGTCGATCAGCGAGTACTGGTCGAGCAGGTCGGCCTGCTCGAGCTCGATGCGGTCGCGGATGTGCTCGATGCGGTAGAAGTTCTCCGCGCTCGAGCGCCGCACCATGCCGACGACGCGATAGCCCTTCTCGAGGAGCAGCTCCGCGAGATACGAGCCGTCCTGCCCGGTGACCCCGGTGATGAGTGCCGTCCGACGAGCCACGTTGAAAACCTCAGGAGCGCGAGTCGGCGCGCCCGTAGCGGTCCTCGAGCCGGACGACGTCGTCGAGGTCGGGCGTCGACGCCTCGAGGACGTCACAATCGGTACCGCCGATCATCCGGTGACGCAGGTGCGGCGTGATGTGGAACGTCTCACCGGGACCGAGCGTGATGCGGCGCAGCGGCGAGCCGTCGAGCGGCCCGTGCTCGAAGATGAGCTGACCGGAGAGGACGTAGATCGTCTCGTCCTTGCGCTCGTGGTACTGCAGCGAGAGCGCCTCGCCGGCCTTGATGTGCAGGATCTTCCCCACGTAGCGATCGGTTTCGGCCCAGATCAGCTCGTGGCCCCAGGGTTTGGGCACGCGACGTGGCATTCGCCGCCATCCCTACGGCGTGGCGCGCTCGCTGGCAAGCCTGGTCGTTCGCAGCGGCTCAGCCGCGAGGCTCGTCCTCCGCGAGCACCCCGTCGCGGAAACCCTTCGCCCACACCCCGGCGTAGGCCAGGTACGCCGGCCAGTAGAGCAGCAGGAACGGCAGCTCGCCGCGCGCGTGGCGCGCGCACCAGGCGAACGCGCGCGCGGTCCGTCCGAACGGCAGCAGCACGGCAAGCGCCGGACGCCGCACGAAGGCCTGCCCCGGCAGCCCACCGCGTCGGCGCGCGACGCCCGAGTGGAATCCGAGGAGGGCCGAGTAGCGCCAGAGCGCCCGCCAGCCGGCGGGCGTGCGGTGCGTGACGCGCAGCGCCGGATCGAAGCGCAGATCCTCGCCGGCCTGCCACATGCGCCAGCCGAGCAGCCAGTCCTCCGACGCGCGCGCGTCCGGAAAGCCGCCGTGCCTCTCCCAGACGTCGCGCCGCATCGCGAGGCACGCCGACGGCAGCATCCACGTGCGTCGCGGCGGACAGCTCGGCAGCGACTCCTTGAACTCGAGCAGGTGACGCAGCCGCGCCGACGGACGCGCCGGCGCCGCGAGCGCGATCGCGCCCGACACGGCGCTCGCGCCGGCGTCGAGCGCGCGCACCGCGGACGCGACCAGATCCGGCGCCGCGACGCAGTCGCTGTCGAGGAACAAGAGTCGCGGCGCGCGCGCGGTACGCGCGCCCTCGTTGCGCGCCACGCCGGGATGCGCCCGCGTCGGCAGACGCAGCACCTCGAGGCGCAGCAAGGGCGCAGCGGCGTGCGCTCGACGCACCTCGTCCGCGGTCGCGTCGTCGGGCGAGCTGTCGACGACGATCACCTCGAAGGGCGGCGCGTTCTCCTGCGCGGCGAGCGACGCGAGGCACGCGCCGATCGTGCGCTCGGCCCGGTACGCGGGGATGACGACGGAGAGCGCCGGCGCCGTCGCGGTCAATACGATCTCCCGACGCCGGTCGGGTCGATCTGACGCGGCAGCGCCGCGCCGGCAAAGGTGTGCTGGAACGGCTGCTGCCCGAAGGAACCGAGGCCGATCAGCGAGACCTGCACGCGCACCCCGGTCGTGTCCGGGTTGACGCGGTCGATGAAGGCGACGTCGACGACCCAGCAGTCGCACGACGAGATCAGGCGGAAGCCCGCCCAGTTCTCGAGGAACGTGTTGTCGAGCGCGTCGAAGCGGCCGAGGTAGGACAGCGCGAAGTTGTTCGTCACGCGGTAGGTCGTCGCGACGTTGAGGTTCTCGACCGCGCCGCCGCCGGTGAACTGGTAGAACAGCGACAGCGAGTTCACCGGTCGAAGCTGCGGCAGGAAGAGATCGTCCGGACCCGCGATCGGCCGCGGATCCCACAGGTTGGCGCCGACCGCCGCGTACTGCAGGCGCGGGTTCTCGACCGAGTACACGAGCCGCCCCTGCATGCCGAAGAAGGTGACCGGCGTGATGCGCGCGCCGATCTCGACGCCGGAGAAGTGCTGGCCCGGAATCACCGGCTGCGAGATCTCGTAGCTCTGGCGGATCGTCGCGCGCGCGAGCTCGCGGATGCGCTCGTCCTCGACCGCCTGCGGCGAGTCGCCCGAGATGCTCGGCTCGGCTGGCGGACCGTACGGCTGGTCGCCGACCAGCGGGTTGGCGAGCGTCTCGCCGCTCGGCACGGGCTCCGTCAGGAGCGACGTGCGGCCCGTCCGCACCTTGGCGAGAAGCCGCGTCGTGAAGCCGTACGTGATCGCGTTGCGCGCGCGGATGCGGTCGATCGCGTCGTAGAGCGGCAGATCGTCCTGCGAGACGACCGGCGTGTAGTTGTAGGCGAGGAAGGGCTCGATCGTGTGCTTGAGCTTGCGGATCGAGCCCAGGTGCCCGTCGACGTCGAAGACCCGCGACACCTCGCTCTGCACGTTGTTGATCACCTGCAGGATCTCGCGGTGCTGGTAGTGCGGCACGAGGCGCGTGGCGAAGGTCTGCTCGCCGGTCTCCGGGTCCACCATGGCCGGGCCAAACGGGATCTCGTTGTCGAAGAGATAGTAGACGGTCTCGCGCAGGATCAGCCGCAGGTTGCCGTACGCGTACGGACCGAGGCGGAACGGGATCTGCGCTTCCGGCGCGAGGTCGAAGCGCGGACCCGAGGCGAGCGGCGCGCGGTAGTACTCGACGGCCTCCGCGTTGAGCCGCAGCAGGAGACGCGAGTCGAACAGGCTGTCGCGCGCCTGGAAGGTGAGCCGCGGCAGCGCCTGCGGCACGCGCGACTGCTTGCCGATCAGATCCTGCTTCCAGGTGACCTCGCCCTTCGCGAGGCCCCAGTCCCACACCTTGGCGATGCCGGCGCGCGACGTCGTGTAGCGCAGCGTCGTCAGGTTGATGTTCTCGTACGGCAGATCGGTCAGCACGTTCATGTCGCGCAGGAACAGGTTGTCGCTGACCAGGAAGGGCTGCACGTAGATGCGGCTGCCGCCGGGGCCGACCTGCTGGTGGTAGCCGATGATGCTGCCGCGGTTCTCGGGGATGTCCGGGTTGGCGAGCGTCTGCGGGTTCACCACCTCGTCGGCCGTCGTGCCGCGGATGCGCTCGTTGAAGTAGGTGAGCCCGAGGTTGCCGCCGGCGGTGGCCGACCACAGGTAGCGGTACTCGGCGAGGAGGCCGAGACGGGCCGCCGTCTCGACGTCGAGCGAGATGGTCGCGTCGCTGCTCTTGTCGATCGCCCAGTAGAAGGGCTGGACGTACTGGAAGCCGCGGCTCGTCTCGTAGCCGGAGCGCGGGAACAGGAAGCCGGTCTGGCGGTCGCGCAGCAGCGGGAAGACGCCGTAGGGCAGGTACAGGATCGCGCGATCTTTGATCTTGAAGACGCCGTCGCGCAGCGTCCCCCAGCCGCCGAGCTCGACGTCGATCTCCTCGCCCGAGATGCTCCAGTCCGGCGCGCCGTCCTCGCACTGGCAGGTCGTGAGCGTCCCGTCCCAGATGCGGTAGCTCTGGCCGATGCCCTTCTCGAGCCGCGCGCCGGTGATCTGGAAGCGCGTCTGCGGCAGGTAGAGGTAGCCTTCCTCGAGGTAGCCGGTCTCGTCCTCGAGCCGGAACTCCGCGCGGTCCGCGCGGATGCGGCCCCGCGGATCCTCGAGCACGACGGAGCCGCTCGCCCTCGCCTCCCCTCGCTTGCGGTCGATCTCGATCTCGTCCGCCGCGAGCACGCTGCCGCCGATCGTCACCATGACGTCGCCGCGCGCACGGACGGTGTCCGCCTCGCGGTCGTAGGACAGGTCGTCGGCGTCGACGGTGAGCGGCTGATCGCCGCGGCCGTCCACCCCGAGCAGACCCGGCACCGCCTGCGCGTGTCCCTGCCGGACGAGCCCAACGCCCCCGAGGTAGAGCGGTAGCAGGAGAGCGAGCACCGCGCGCGTCGCCGCCCTGAGCCACGCGCGGGGCAGCGTCGTGCGGCGCGCGCGTCTCACGCGGCCCCCGCGGCGACGAAGTCGTACACGCTGCGCACCCCCGTCCTCGCCATGAGCTCGGCGTAGACCATTCCGACCAGGAACAGCGAGCCCGTGACCAGGATCGGCGCGCCGGCGTCCTCCGCGATCAGCGTCGTGAGCGCTTGCGCCGGCGACGCGATGATCCGCGGCTCGAGCGACGCCGGGAACGCGGTCGCCAGCTCGGCACCCGAGAGGCCGCGCTTGCCGCCGATCTCCGTGACCACGACCTCGCGTGCGAGCGGCGCGAGGAGCTGCGCCATCTCGCGCCAGTGCTTGTCGCGCATCGCCGAGAAGATCAGACGCACGGGGACGTTGCCCGTGATCGCCGGCAGGGCTGCGCGCAGCGCGAGAACGCCCTGCACGTTGTGCGCACCGTCGACGACGACGCGCGGCGACTCGTGCACGATCGCGAGCCGACCCGGCCAGCGTACGCTGCGGAGAGCGCGCTCGAACGTCGCGTCGTCGACCGCGAGGCGCGGCTCGGCCGCACCGATCACCTCCAGCAGGCTGCCCGCCACCGCAGCGTTGCGTCGCATGTGCTCACCGCTCAGCGCAAGCGCATGGACGTCTGCGACGGTGCCCTCCTTCACCTCGACGACGCGCGCGCC
This sequence comes from Candidatus Binatia bacterium, assembly GCA_036563615.1. Lineage (NCBI taxonomy): Bacteria > Candidatus Binatota > Binatia (SeqCode) > Binatia bacterium. The sequence goes on along the minus strand of DATCMB010000006.1, from coordinate 612,909 downwards.
GATCCGCGCCGCCTCGGCGAGCAGCGCGTCTCGCGCGGGCGCAGCGATGCCGGGCCCGAGGACGAAAGGTTTGCCGGGCCGCATCACGCCGGCCTTCTCGCGCGCGATGTCGGCCAGCGTCTCGCCGAGCCACTCCTCGTGGTCGTAGTCGATCGCGGTGACGGCGGACGCGATCGGCTCGACGACGTTGGTGGCATCCAAGCGGCCGCCCAGCCCGACCTCGAGCACGGCGAGGTCGACGCCCGCCTCGGCGAACGCGACCAGCGCGAGCAGCGTCCCCACCTCGAAGAAGGTCAGGCCCGTCCCCTCGACGTCGACCGCGGCGCGCAGCTCGCGCACGAGCCGCACGACGTCGTCACGCGCGATCTCGGCGTCCCCGATGCGGATCCGCTCGGTGAAGTGCACGAGGTGCGGCGAGGTGTAGAGACCGATCTGCCGCCCCGCGGCGCCGAGCGCCGCGTGCACGATCGCGGCGGTCGAGCCCTTCCCGTTCGTGCCCGCGATCAGCACCGACGGATAGCGGCGCTCCGGCGAGCCGAGCCGGGCGAGCGCTGCGCGCACGCGCTCGAGCTTCAGGTCCCACCCGCGCGTCGCCTCGAGCCCGACCAGCCAGGCGATCGTTTGGTCGTAGGTCACGGCGCGGACGGGCGGCGCGTGCCGTCAGGCGCCGCGCGCGGCGCGTCCGCGCGTCAGCACGCGCAGCAGGCGCGCGAGCGTGTCGCGCATCTCGCGGCGCGGCACCACTATGTCGAGCATGCCGTGCTCGAGCACCATCTCGGCGCTCTGGAAGCCCTTCGGCAGCGTCTGGTGGATGGTCTGCTCGATGACGCGCGGTCCGGCGAAGCCGATCAGCGCGCCGGGCTCGGCGATCTGCACGTCGCCCTGCATCGCGAGCGACGCGGCGACGCCGCCGGTCGTCGGATCGGTCAGCACGCAGATGTACGGCAGCCCCGCCTCGCGCAGCCGCGCGAGCATCGAGGAGACCTTCGCCATCTGGAAGAGCGACAGCGTCCCTTCCTGCATGCGCGCGCCGCCAGACGCCGCGAAGATCAGCAGCGGCAGCCGCCGCTCGATCGCGTCCTCGACGAGCCGCGCGAGCTTCTCGCCGACGACGGTCCCCATGCTGCCGCCCATGAAGTGGAAGTCGAAGACCGCGAGCGCGACCGGGATGCCGTCGATCGCCGCGCGTCCGGTGACGACGGCGTCGCCGTGGCCGGTCGTCTCGCGGGCGGCGGCGAGCCGCTCGGGGTACGGCTGCTGATCGACCCAGCCGAGCGGGTCGCTCGCGATCAGCTCGGCGTTGGTCTCGACGAACGAGCCGCGGTCGACGGTGATCAGGAGACGCTCCTCCACCGTCAAGCGAAAATGATGGCCGCAGTTGCCGCAGACGTTGAGCCGTCGCTCGACGTCCTTGCGGTACGCCGTCTCGCGACACGACGGACAGCGGACGAAGAGCGCCTTCTCCTGCGCGTCGGCGCGGGCGGGACGCGCGGCGCCCCGGCTGCGCGACGCCGGCGCGGTCGGAGAGCCGGACGGCCCGTTGCGCTTCACGCGCGCGCTTCCTTCCGACGGGTCGCGCGCTTGAGCTCGCGAGCCAGCGCCTCGACGGACGCCACCGCGTCGGCGCCGTCCGCGGCGTCCTCGACGAGCTTCGAGAGCGCGCTCCCGACGATGACGGCGTCCGAGATCGCGCTCACGCGCGCCGCCTGCTCGGGCGTCGAGATGCCGAAGCCGACGCCGACCGGCAGCGTCGTCTCCGCGCGGATGCTCTTCACGAGGTCCGCGATGCGCTCGGGGTCGGCGGCCTTCACGCCGGTCACGCCGGTGACCGAGACGAAGTAGACGAAGCCCGACGCCGTGCGCAGCACGCGGCGAATGCGCTCGCGCGTGCTCGTCGGCGCGAGCAGGAAGATCATGTCGAGCCCCGCGGCGCGCAGCGGCACGCGCAGCTCGTCCGCCTCCTCGGGCGGCATGTCGACGCACAGCACCGCGTCCGCGCCCGCCGAAGCGACGGCGTGCGCGAGCGCGTCCGGGCCGAAGCGCACGAACGGATTCGCGTAGCCGAAGACGACCACCGGCACGTCCGAGCGACGGCGGAAGTCGGCGACCAGGTCGAGCACGCCGCGCAGCGTCGTGCCGGCGCGCAGCGCGCGCTCGGCGGCGCGCTGGTGGATCGGCCCGTCCGCCATCGGATCGGAGAACGGCACGCCGAGCTCGATCACGTCGGCGCCGGCGCGGACGAGCGCGTCCATCAGCTGCGCGGTCGTGTCGAGGCCGCGGTCGCCGGCCATGAGAAAGGGAATGAACGCGGCCTCGTTGCGCTCGCGCAGCTCGGCGAAGCGCCGCGCGAGACGGCTGCTCCCCGAGTCGACGCGCGCCGCGCGCGTGCCGCTCGCCTGTGGCTGCGAAACCGAGACCGTCACTGCCCTGCTCCGCCGGCCGCGCGGATCGCGTCGCCGCGCGCCGCGGCAACGGTTTCCATGTCCTTGTCGCCGCGCCCCGACAGCGAGACGACGATCGTCTGCTCGCGTCCCATCGTCGGCGCGAGGCGGATCGCGTGCGCCACCGCGTGCGCGGTCTCGAGCGCCGGGATGATGCCCTCGGTGCGCGCCAGGCGCTCGAGCGCATCGAGCGCCTCGTCGTCGGTCGCGGTGACGTAGGTCGCGAGCCCGTGCTCCTTGAGATAGCTGTGCTCGGGTCCGACGCCCGGGTAGTCGAGGCCGGCCGAGATCGAGTGCGCCTCGCGCACCTGTCCGAGCTCATCCTGCAAGAGGTACGACTTCGCGCCGTGCAAGATGCCGCTCTGTCCGGCGTTGAGCGTCGCCGCGTGCTTGCCGGTCTCGATGCCGTGCCCCGCCGCCTCGACGCCGACGAGACGCACGCCCGCGTCGCCGAGGAACGGATGGAAGAGCCCGATCGCGTTCGAGCCGCCGCCGACGCAGGCGATCAGCACGTCGGGCAGCTTGCCGGTCGCGCGGAGGATCTGCCGGCGCGCCTCGCGTCCGATCACGCTCTGCAGGTCGCGCACCAGCATCGGGTAGGGATGCGGCCCCGCGGCGGAGCCGATCATGTAGTAGGTGTCCTCGACGGTGCTGATCCAGTCGCGCAGCGCCTCGTTCATCGCGTCCTTGAGCGTCCGGCTGCCGCTCTCGACGACGCGGACCTTGGCGCCGAGCAGCTTCATCCGGAAGACGTTCAGTGCTTGACGCCGGACGTCCTCGGCGCCCATGAAGACCTCGCACTCGAGGCCGAAGCGCGCGGCTGCCGTCGCCGACGCGACCCCGTGCTGCCCGGCTCCGGTCTCGGCGATGATGCGACGCTTGCCCATGCGCACGGCAAGCAGCACCTGGCCCATGGTGTTGTTGATCTTGTGCGCGCCGGTGTGACAGAGGTCCTCGCGCTTGAGCCAGATCTGCGCGCCGCCGAGCTCCTCCGAGAGGCGACGCGCGTGCGTGAGCGGCGTCGGGCGGCCGACGTACTCCGCGAGCAGCGCGTCGAGCTCCGCCTTGAAGGTCTTGTCCTTGCGGAACTTGAGCCACGCTTCCTCGAGCTCGAGCAGCGCCGGCATCAGCGTCTCGCTGACGTAGCGGCCGCCGAACGGCCCGAAGTGTCCACGACGATCAGGCAGCTTTTGCATGCTTCACCAACGCGGCCATCCGCGAGTGGTCCTTGACGCCCGGCGCGCTCTCGACGCCGCTCGCGACGTCGACCGCGAACGGTCGGAGCGCGCGCACCGCGTCGGCGACGTTCTCGGGCGTGAGACCGCCTGCGACGAAGAGACGCGCGGGCGGCACCGCGCGCGCCCACGCCCAATCGAACGACGCGCCGGCGCCGCCGTACGACGCGCCGGCGTCGCCCTCGCACAACAGGTAGTCGACCGGCCAGCGGTCGAGCGCGCGCGCGGCGTCGTCCGGTCCGCGTAGACGCAGGGCGCGGATCACCGTGCAGCCGAGGCCCTGCGCCACCTCCGGCTCCTCGTCGCCGTGCAGCTGGATCGCGTCGAGCTCGAGCTCGTCGCGCAGCCGCTCGATCTCGTCGCGCGCGGCGTTGACGAACACGCCGACGCGCCACACCTCGGGCGGCAGCTCGGCGACGATCTCACGCGCGCGCTCGCGCGTCACGTACCGCTTGCTGCGCGGGTAGAAGTTGAGACCGACCATGTCGGCGCCGGCTTCGACCGCCGCACGCGCGTCGGCGGAGCTCGTCACGCCGCAGATCTTGACGCGCACGGGCGCGTGCTCGCCCGCTCGACCCGCCGACGTCATGGTACCTCTGCGCGCTCCGCCGACTCGCGCAGCATCGCAGCGAGCGCCGCGCCGGGCTCCGGCGCCTTCATGAACGCCTCGCCGACCAGGAACGCGCCGATCCCCGAGCGCGCGAGGCGCGCGAGATCGCCGCCGTCGCGAAGTCCGCTCTCGGCGACCACGATGGCGTCCGCCGGCACGAGGCGCGCGAGCCGCTCGCTGGTCGCGAGGTCGGTGACGAAGGTGCGCAGGTTGCGGTTGTTGATGCCGATGATGCGTGCGCCGATCGCGATCGCCTGCTTGAGCTCGCGCTCGTCGTGCACCTCGGTGAGCACCTCGAGGCCGAGGTCGAGCGCGCCGCGGTGCAGCTCCGCGAGCTCCGTCGGCGTGAGCGCCGCGACGATCAGCAGCACCGCGTCGGCGCCGGCCGCGCGCGCCTCCGCGAGCTGGTAGGCGTCGACCACGAAGTCCTTGCGCAGCACCGGCACGGGGACCGTCTCGCGCACCGCGGTCAGGTGGTCGAGCGCGCCGCCGAAGTAGCGCTCGTTGGTCAGCACCGAGATGGCGGCCGCGCCGGCGGCGGCGTAGCCGCGCGCGATCGCCACCGGATCGTAGGGATCGCGCAGGACACCCTTCGACGGCGAGCGGCGCTTGCACTCGGCGATCACCGCGGGCCGGCGGCTGCGCAGCGCTTCGCTCAAGCTGCGGCGCGGCGTATCCCACCTGGGCGAGCGCTGCAGCTCCTCGACGGGACGGCGCGCGCGCGCCTCGGCCACCACCTCGCGCTGGTGCGCGACGATCTCGGCGAGGATGTCGGGTGTTTGCGTCTGCGCGGTCGTCATCGCGTGGGAACCGCCGGTGTCGGAACACTAGCACGCGGCGGCGCGGCGTCATCCGCTATGCGGGCGCTCCCTCGACGCTCGTGGTGAAGGCGACCAGGCGGTCGAGCGCGTCGCGCGCCGCGCCCGAGCGGATCGCCGCTCGCGCCTGCTCGACGCCGTCCGCGAGCGTCGCAGCGCGCCCGGCGACGTACAGCGCCGCCGCGGCGTTGGCGAGCACGACGTCGGTCATCGGCCCCGGACGTCCTTCGAGCAGCGCGCGCAGCGCTTCCGCCGAGTGCGCGGCGGTCTCGACCCGCAGCTCCGCGGCGTCGACCTCGCGCAGGCCGAAGTCCGCCGGGGTCAGCACGCGCTCGGTGAGCACGCCGTCGCGCAGCTCGATCACGTCGGTCGGCGCGCCGAGCGAGATCTCGTCGAGGCCGTCGCGGCTGTGGACGACGAGCGCGTGCTCGCCGCCGAGCTCGCGCAGCGCGCCCGCGACCAGACGCAGCGCCTCGGCCGACGGCACGCCGATCACCTGGCGCGTGACGCCGGCCGGGTTGGTGAGCGGTCCGAGCAGGTTGAATACGGTCCGGATGCCGAGCTCGCGGCGCACCGGCCCCGCGTGGCGCATCGCCGGGTGCATGCGCGGCGCGAACAGGAACGCGATGCCGACCTCGTCGAGGCAGCGCCCGGCGTCCTCGGGCGAGAGATCGATCCGCACGCCGAGCGCCTCGAGCACGTCGGCGCCGCCGAAGCGTCCGGACGCGCCGCGGTTGCCGTGCTTCGCGACCGCGACGCCAGCGCCCGCTGCGATCAGCGCCGCGGCGGTCGAGATGCTGATCGTGCTCGCGCCGTCGCCGCCGGTGCCGCAGGTGTCGATCAGCGGCGAGCGTTTCGTGGTCACGCGCTCGGCGTGGTTGCGCATCGCGCGCGCTGCCGCGACCACGACGTCGACCGTCTCGCCGCGCGCGCGGAGCGCGGCGAGAAACGCGCCGATCTGCGCCGGCGTCGCCTGCCCCGCCATGATCTCGTCGAACGCCAGCGCGGCGTCGTCGCGGGTGAGCTCGCCGCCGTCGCACAGCGTCGCGAGCGCAGCTCGCAGCGCCGGCGCGCTCACGCCTTCCCGACCCGGGCGAGGAAGTTCGCCAGCAGCTGCTTGCCGGAGGTCGTGAGGATCGACTCCGGATGGAACTGCACGCCCTCGAGCGGCCAGGTCGCGTGGCGCACGCCCATGATCGTGCGCTCCCCCTCGTCGTCGGTCCACGCCGTGACCTCGAGCTCCTTCGGCAGCGTGCGCGGGTCGATCACCAGCGAGTGGTAGCGGGTCGCCTCGAACGGATCGGGCAGACCGGCGAACACGCCCTGCCCCGTGTGGTGAATCGGCGAGGTCTTGCCGTGCATGATGCGCGGCGCGCGGATGATGTCGCCGCCGAGCGCGGCGCCGATCGCCTGGTGCCCGAGGCAGACGCCGAGCGTCGGGATGCGGCTCGCGCAGCGCTGGATCAGCTCGACCGAGATGCCCGCTTCACGCGGCGTACACGGCCCGGGGGAGATGACGATGGCGCCCGGACGCATCGCCTCGACCTCGTCCACGGTGACCGCGTCGTTGCGCCGCACCACGACCTCGGCACCCAGCTCGCTCAGGTACTGCACGAGGTTGTAGGTGAACGAGTCGTAGTTGTCGAGCATAAAAATCATCGGAGACTCTCCGCCATCTCGATCGCAGCGAAGACCGCGCGAGCCTTGCGGACGCACTCCTCGTGCTCGTACTGCGGGTCCGAGTCCGCGACCACGCCGGCGCCCGCCTGCACGTGGACCTTGCCGTCGGCGAGCACCGCGGTGCGGATCGTGATCGCGGTGTCCATCGACCCCGAGAAGCCGAAGTAGCCGAAGGCGCCGCCGTAGATGCCGCGGCGCGTGGGCTCGAGCTCGTCGATGATCTGCATCGCACGGACCTTGGGCGCACCGGACAGCGTACCCGCAGGAAACGCGGCGCGCAGCGCGTCGATCGCGTCGAAGCCGGGGGCGACGCGGCCCTCGACGTTCGAGACGATGTGCATCACGTGCGAGTAGCGCTCGACCACGAAGGCCTCGGTCACCTCCACCGAGCCCGGCACGGCGACCCGCCCGATGTCGTTGCGCCCGAGGTCGAGCAGCATGACGTGCTCGGCGCGCTCCTTCGGGTCGGCGAGCATCTTGGCCGCGAGCTTCTCGTCCTCCTCGGGCGTCGCGGCGCGCGGGTGCGTGCCGGCGATCGGGCGGACGGTCATGCGGCCGTCCTCGAGCCGCACCAGCACCTCCGGCGACGCGCCGACCACCGCGAGCTCGCCGAGCTCCATGAAGTACAGGTAGGGCGACGGGTTGATCGAGCGCAGGCACCGGTAGACGTCGAACGGCTCGGCGTCGGTCGGACGCGAGAAGCGCTGCGCGAGGACGACCTGGATGATGTCGCCCGCGTAGATGTAGTCCTTCGCGCGCACCACCGCGGCGCGGAACTGCTCGGGCGTCATGGACGACTCGACGGGCCGCGTCTGCGGCTCGCCGAAGCGCGCGCGCAACGGCTGCGCCGGCGCGTCGAGCCGCTGCGCGAGCTCCTCGACGCGACGGACGGCTTCCGCGTAGGCGCGCTCCTCGCCGAGGCTCAGGTCCGCGTGCGTGAGCAGCAAGAGCTTCTGGTCGCGGCTGTCGAAGATGACCAGCGTGTCGACGAGCAGCAGGTGCAGATCCGGGAAGCCCAGGTCGTCCTTCGGCGGCGACTCGAGCCGCTCGATCCAGCGCACGGCGTCGTAGGCGACGTAGCCGACGAGCCCGCCGGTGAAGCGCGGTAGCCCAGGCACGGCGGCGACTCGGTAGCTCGCCAGCACCTCGCGCAGGAAGAGCAGCGGGTCGACGCCCTTGCGCTCGGTGACCGAGCCGTCGCTGCGGATCAGCTGGACGTCGCGGCCGCGCGCCACGACGCGCGCGACCGGATCGGTGACGATGAAGCTGTAGCGCGCCCAGCGCTCGCCGCCGACCGCGCTCTCGAGCAGGCCGCCGTACTCGCCGCGGTGGAGCTTGCGGAAGGCGCTGACCGGCGTGTCGCGGTCGGACAGCAGCTCGCCCCACACCGGCACGTGCGTCGCGTCCGCCGCGAGACGCGCGAACTGCGCCCGGCTCGGCAGGATCCGCACGACGTCACTCGTTGACGAGGAACGCGCGCGAGTAGCGCTCCTCGTTCTTGAGCCGCATGACGACGGCGGTCGCCGCCTCCATCGTCGGGAACTTGCCGACGCGGACGCGGTACCAGGTCTCGTCGGCGAGGCGCACGCGCACGATGAATGCCTGGTAGCCGAGCTCGTTCAGGCGCTGGACGAGGCGGTCGGCGGTCTCCTGGTCCTTGGTCGCGTTGACCTGCACGCTCCAGTACTTGCCGGTCGTCGGGCGCGCGGCGGGCTCCGCCTTGGCGACGGTCTCGACGGCGGGCGTCGGACGGGCGAGCGCGACGGCCGGGCTCGGCGCCGGCCGCACGGCTTGGGCGGGCGGCTCGGCTTGCGTGCGTGGTGCGCTGGCCGGCGTCGCCACCGGCAGGGCAGCGATCGCCGCCGTCGGCTCCGGCTCGACCGCTGCGAGCTCGGCCGTCGGCACGGGCACCGGCTCGGGGCTCGGCGTCGCGACCGGCTGCACGCGCACCGCGAGGTTGACGCTCGTGGTCTGCGCCGGTCGCGGCTCGTCGGAGGTGTCGTGCGACCGGACGTCGGCGTACTCGTTGCCGGTCTCGCCGGGATTGACCGGCAGGCGGACGACGCGCTCCTCGCGCGCGAGGCGGCTCTCCTGCAGTCCTTTGCCGACGTAGATGCCGAGGAAGAAGATCACCACCGAGCCGGCCGTGAAGATGGTGAACATCCCGAGGATGCCCAGCCAGCCGAACTCGAAGCGTCCGCTCTCCCGCCCTCGCGCCATCACATCCTCTCCGGCGCGGTGACTCCCAGCAGCGACAGACCCGCCACCAGCACCCGGCGCACGCCCTCGAGCATCGCGAGGCGCGCCGCGACGCGTCCCGGAGCCTCGTCGCCGAGCACGCGATGGTGGTTGTAGAAGCGGTGCAGCGCTGCAGCCAGATCCTGGAGGTAGAACACCACGCGGTGCGGCTCGAGATCGCGCGCCGCCGCGTCGACCACCTCGCCGTAGCTCGCGAGCAGCCGGATCACGTCGAACTCCTCGTCGAGCTCGAGCGCACGCAGGTCGTCCGCCGTGACCGCGCCGTTCGGCAGCGCGACGCCCTGCGTCCGCGCCTGCGCGTACAGGCTCATGATGCGCGCGTGCGCGTACTGGACGTAGTAGACCGGGTTGTCGGTCGAGCGCTTCTTCGCGAGCTCGAGGTCGAACTCGAGGTGGCTGTCCGACTTGCGGCTCAAGAAGAAAAACCGCGCCGCGTCGCTGCCGACCTCGTCGAGCAGCTCGTCGAGCGTCACGTACTCCGCGCGGCGCGTCGACATCTTCACCTGCTCGCCGTGCCGCGTCAGCGTGACGAACTGGTAGATCACCGGTCGGATGCGCGAGGTGTCGTGGCCGAGGCCGGTGAGCGCCGCTGCCACCTCGCGGTGCTCGGCGATGTGGTCGGCGCCGAGCACGTCGACGATCAGGTCGAAGCCGCGCGCGAGCTTGTTCTCGTGGTACGCGATGTCGGGCAGGCGGTACGCCGGCTCGCCGCTGCTCTTGACCAGCACGCGGTCCTTGTCGAGGCCGACCTTCTCGCCGCGTAGCCACACCGCGCCCTCGCGGCGGTCGATGAGCCCGCGCTCCTCGAGGCGCTTGAGCACGTCGTCGATCGCACCCGACGCGTACAGGCTGTCCTCGTTGAAGTAGTGGTCGAAGCGGATGCCGAGGCGGTCCTGCGTCGCGCGGATGTCCTCGAAGATCGCGCTCTCCGCGGCGGCGCGGAAGGTCGCCTCGTCGTCGTCGGCGATGGTCGCGCCCTTGGTCTCGACGAGCTGACGGGCGATGTCGCGGATGTAGTCGCCTTGGTAGCCGTCCTCGGGGAAGTCCGCCGGACGGCCGACCAGCTCCTGGTAGCGCGCACGCACGGACGCGGCGAGGACCTTCATCTGGCGTCCAGCGTTGTTGAAGTAGTACTCGCGCTCGACCTGGTAGGAGACCGCCTCGAGCAGCCGTGCGAGCGTGTCGCCGAGCACCGCGTTGCGCCCGTGGCCGACGGTCAGCGGGCCGGTCGGGTTCGCGCTCACGAACTCGACCTGCGCGCGGCGTCCGGCGCCGAACGGCTCGACGCCGAGCGTGGGATCGGCGAGCAGGCCGGCGAGCTCCTCGTGCCAGAAGCGCGGCGCGAGCTTGAAGTTGATGAAGCCCGGACCCGCGATCTCCGTGCTCGCGACGAGCCCCTGCGGATCCTCGAAATGACGCAGCAGCGTCTCGGCGATCGCGCGCGGCGCCTTGCGCTCCGCGCGCGCGAGCGTCAGGGCAAGAGTCGCCGCGAGGTCGCCGAACTGGCGATCCTTCGGCACCTCGAGCGCGCCGGGTGGGAGGGTGCCGCCGTGCAGATCGCCCGCGCGTACGGCGCGGTCGAGGGCGCCGGCAAGCAGGGCTTCGATCCGCTTCTTCATCGCCGTTTCGCGCGCCGCCGCGTCGCTCGAACCGCGGCCGTCACGCCTACGACGGCGATGGCGCGAAAGCGGTCAAGCGCGCGCGCATCCACACGTGCTGTCGCTAGCGAGTTCGTCGCGAAGCGTCAAACGCACGCGTCTCCACGCGCATGTAGGGTGTGCGATCAGCCCGCGGCCGCGCGAGCGCGCTTCTCTGCGGGCTCGGAGGCCTGCTGCGCCTTCGGACGACGGGGGCCGCGGCGCTTCTTCGCCGGCTCGACGCTCTCCGACGTGCCGGTGAGCTCGATGATCGACATCGACGCCGCGTCCCCCGGACGCACGCCGAGCTTGACGATGCGGGTGTATCCACCCGGACGATCCTTGAAGCGCTCGGCGATGTCGGAGAACAGCCGCTGCACCGCCTTCTTGTCGCGGACGAACGCAACCGCGCGCCGGCGAGCGGCGAGCGTGCCCGTCTTGGCGAGCGTCACCATGCGATCCGCGAACCGGCGCACCTCTTTCGCCTTCTCGTCGGTCGTCTTGATGCGGTCGTGGGTCAGCAGCTCCGCAACCAGGTTGCGGTAGAGCGACGCACGATGCGCCGACGTCCGGCCGAGCTTCCGTCCTGCCTTCAGATGTCGCATGGTGTGACCCGAATTACGCCGTCTGCTTCTCGCGCATCATGCGGCGACGCTCGAGCTCCTCCCGCGACGGGAAGTTCTCGAGCCGCATGCCGAGCGAGAGGCCCATCTCGGCGAGCAGCTCCTTGATCTCGTTGAGCGACTTGCGCCCGAAGTTCTTGGTCTTGAGCATCTCCGCTTCGGTCTTCTGCACGAGCTCGCCGATGTAGCGGAGGTCGGCGTTCTGCAGGCAGTTCGCCGAGCGCACCGACAGCTCGAGCTCGTCGACCGTGCGGAAGAGGTTCTCGTTGAGCTCGGCCGACGCCGTTTCCTCGGCGGGAACGGCGACCTCGGCGGGCTCCTCGAAGTTGATGAAGACGCTGAGCTGGTCCTGCAGGATGCGCGCGGCGAGCGCGAGCGCGTCCTCCGGCCGGACGCTGCCGTCCGTCCAGATCTCCATCGTCAGCTTGTCGTAGTCCGTGCGCTGGCCGACGCGCGCGTTGGTGACGACGAAGTTCACCTTCTTGACCGGGCTGAAGATCGAGTCGATCGGGATCGTGCCGATCGGCTGACCCTCCTCCTTGTTGCGGTCGGCGGGCACGTAGCCACGGCCGGCCTTGATGGTCAGCTCAGCCTTGAAGTCGGCGCCCTTGGCGACGTTCGCGATCAGGTGGTCGGGGTTCAGCACCTCGAGCTCGGGACCGGCCTCGATGTCGGCTGCCGTCACCCGACGCTCGCCCTTGACGTCGATGCGCGCGACCGCCTCGTTGGCGCCGTCGTGCAGCCGGAAGCGGACCTCCTTGAGGTTGAGGATGATGTCCGTCACGTCCTCGGTCACGCCGGGGATGGTCGAGAACTCGTGCAGCGTGTTCTCGAAGCGAACCGACGTGATCGCCGCGCCGCGGAGCGAGGAGAGGAGAACCCGACGTAGCGAGTTGCCGAGGGTGGTTCCGAACCCGCGCTCCAGCGGCTCGAACTCGAGCTTTGCGTAGGTCGGCGTCAGGCTCTTGTCGTCGATCTCGAGCCGCTTGGGCTTGGTGAGATCGCGCCAATTCTGCTGAAAACCGTTCACTCTTTGACTCCCTCGATTCTCGATTCGCGACTCGACGTGCCGCTTCGCCCCATCACTTCGAGTAGAGCTCGACGATGAGCCGCTCGTTGATGGGCATGGTGAGGTCCGAGCGCTGCGGCAGCGCCTTCACGGTGCCGGTGAAGCTCTCCCGGTTGACCTCGAGCCAGTCCGGCACGCCACGCCGCTGCGACAGCTCCAGGGCCTCGACGATGCGTGCGATCTTCTGGCTGCGCTCGCGGACCGTGATCTTGTCACCGACGCTCACCAGGTAGGACGGGATCGTCACCTTGCGGCCATTGACGGTGAAGTGACCGTGGCGCACGAGCTGGCGCGCCTCGGCGCGCGAGTTCGCGAAGCTCATCCGGTAGACGATGTTGTCGAGCCGACGCTCGAGGGTCGTCAGCAGCGCCTCGCCGGTCACGCCCTTGGCCCGCTCGGCGAGCGCGAAGTAGCGGCGGAACTGGCGCTCGAAGACGCCATAGATCCGCTTCACCTTCTGCTTCTCGCGCAGCTGGACGCTGTACTCCGAGAACTTGTGGCGTCCCTGGCCGTGCTGGCCCGGCGGATAGTTGCGGC